>JBLINZ010000055.1:0-19885 GCA_047639375.1 Mariniblastus sp.
TTCGTGTAGCGAATCCATGGCTCGAGGAACCGTATGCACTAATGTGTGCCCGTACGGGTCTGTGGGAGCTTGGGGCGGGCAACCGCCCTAGGCCACCCGGTCATCCCCTTTCGATGCCCAAATTCTTTGAAACTGAACTTGCAGAATGACCATCAAGTAGCATTTGAACTGCTTCTTGCTTAAACTCTTTGCTGAAAGTTCGACGTGATTGTTTGGTTGGTTTGCTCTTCCTTTTAGCCATCTTGGCTCCCCGAGGATGCGCTTCCAAACCCTCAATATAAGGTGTTGGCGCGCCCGTGAGGTCCGAGTCACCTCACTCCTTTAAGAATCTGAACGATGTCCTTTCGGATTTCAATACTAACGAACGGATACATGTGTCCGAATTCCGCTCCTCCGTGACAATCGGCGTGGGTAGCATCTACTACGTCGATGCCATCAAGGATAACCGATACGCCGTTTGCATCTCCTAGCCTTCGACGGTCGCCATGAAAACCTCTGGAGATTTGAAGAGCCTTGTCGTGTTGCGAAACATAGACAGTCACACCGACTGAGCTTCGGCTGACGGCCAAGGACGAGACTTGGACGATGTCCTACCGCGAATGGTCGATTGAGCAGATAATGTCGGGTGTATGCCAACCCACCAGGAGTCTGACTGATGAATCGTTTACAGGTAATCATGATCGTTTTCATAATGCTCTCACTCAACGCTGCCTGCGTGGATGCCGATATCCTGCCCTCGGGGCACAGGTACGTCGACCACACGATGGTGTTCGAGGCATCGCCAGCATTAGAGAATGCTACTTTGGTGGCCGCTCGCGTGGAATGAACGTACCAGGCGCCCACAAGTAAACACCCGACGGCAAACAGTCCGACTCCCAACCAGGCGGCGATCCAGACGTTTTTCGAAATCACCTTTGATTCTGTCGGACTTGAATCGGTCATTGATTTATCCATTTGAGGCACCGTAGTTGCTTGTTGGCGAACTAAAACGATCGTTTCCAATTGGTGCATACGATGCGTTTCTCCGGACGCTTGTCATTGAGCTTCAAAGATTGACCACATTTGCAGTTGATGAAAAGGGCGTCGGACATCATTGCATTCATTTAAAGGGGGCGGGTTTGGAGGATTCGACGGGCATTCATGGGAGCAAACCTGCCATCTCCGCCAACTCCAGATCATCATACAATGGCACAGCGTCGCCGAAGACAAGATTCATCTGGAGAATAGCCTCGTTGGCCACAAAACCATTGACGACCGCGGTCGGATGTATCGGGTCGGCAAATTGCGCCGTGCCGAATCCGAACAAGGGCGTCGGTTGAATGGTTACGCCCAGAACTGTCGGAGGATCAACGGTAAGTTCTGTCAGAAGGGCTGAAGAATCGAGTAGCGCGACGTTGGATTGACGACTGATCGCGCGGAGAACGTTGTTCAACCGCTCGGAATGCGCTCGGATATTGGCCAGTTGTTCCGAGGAGAATCCCAAGGAAAGAACATAGGGCGTGAGGCTCACATCGGGTGTGGTCCATAACACAACCTGGGGCCGATCACCACGTTGCAGTATCTGCAGACAATGGAGCAGGTTCTTTTTGGCGTCCTTGACAATCTGGTCGACCACTTCGTTTTCGCCGGGGGCGGCAGATGCCAGAAGAATGAGATTCGTTGACCCGTTCTGGAGATCAATAAAATCGTTACCGCCGGCTTGGAGACTGACCAACGTGGCCGCCGGAAGGATACCCGCATCGCGTCCCTCTTGGTACGCCTGCACTTGTGCCAGGACTTCATAACTTCTCGATCCGAGTACCGCAAAATTGGTCAGCTGATCACCCGGTTCCGCAGCTTTTTCAAAGGCAAGTTGCATTGGATCCGCCCCGTAGATTTCTGGAGGGGTTCCAAAGAAAAGGTAGAGATAATCGTTGTCGGTCAGACTGTCGCCAAACGTGTAAACCTGGGAAGTATTTATTTGGGCATGACCGGCGACGGCCATTGAGAGCATGAACAACAGCGAAGTCAAGAATCGAAAAGTCTGCATTCGGGGCATGAATTTCTCCGGAAAATAAGGGCGATTCAACTAGGCGGCTGTATAAAAAGCCGCGGTTCATGGGGTTTACCGGTCGCCCGCCCAAATACCCGCCAATATTCTCAATTTTGCAAATTGTTTTTCGAAATACCGTTTGGTTCGCGCCGAGCATCTGTCCCCGACCCATTCGAATGATGATCGGCGACGACTTCTTTCGCGGCTGCATAAGAAGCTGTCACTTATTGATCACGAGAAAACCAAAGGCAGGCAATAAGCGAGAAGTCGAAAGCCGTTGCTGGCTGGCAATACGTATACGCTCGATGGTTGGGGGCTTCTGAGCCACAGACGCTCTTTTCAGAGTCGCTTGAATTCTTCTCAAATCAGAGCTGTTCTGCCGATTCCCATTTGCGACGGATCAAATGGAGTCGTCGTTCGACAGTGCGGAGGGCAATGTTTAATCGTTCGGAGATTTCGGCGTTGCTGTAACCTTCCAACTTGGCAATCGCAAGTTCGCGAAGATCCGGTGCGAGCTCGGCCAGCCGATGCTCGAGCTCTTCGCTGATCCGTTCGGCAAAGGCCGCTTCGTCGACGTCGGCAGGGAGTTCGTGAAGGCCCCCTTTTTCGATATTCGGATTGCCCAAATGGGATTCACCCAGCGCAGGTCTTCTTCCTTCGTAGCGGCGAACATCGATCGCTTTGCGGATGGTCATCGAACAGAGCAGCCGCCAGAGATCATCTGCGTCGCGAAGATCCGGGAACCGGCCCATTTCGGCCGCTTTGAAGAAGCTTTTTAGCGCGCTCAACGCGACGTCTTCTTCGTCCTTCATTTTTCGCGACAACCCCTCCAGTCGCTTGCGGGCCAACAGCACCAGGCGCGGGTAACACGCCTCCCAAATCTCCCGAGCCGCCTCGGGATTGCCATCGCGTAGCTGCTCGAGACAAACCGAGATGCCATTATTTAGTTGCATGTCACTTTTCCGCCGGAGTGCTCGGTGTAACGGTAAGACGCGCAGGTTCTCGTTGCAAACCGGATGCGTTCCAAATCTGTAGAAAGCCATCCGAGCTAACCACTGCAAAATCATCTCCGGCGGAATCCCAGCCGCAGCCTCCAAGTTTCCCCAGCGTATCGAACTGGATCAAGAGTTCGCCAGTCGAGCCATGCAATAGAAGCAAATTTTTCGACGATGTAATTGCCGCCATCCTACTTCCATTCGGTGACCACTGAAGACTGGTAAACTGTTGGCCGGGAAACTGTTGCCAATGCAATACACTGCCGTCGTCGGCATCCACCAAAGCGATCTTGCCCGTTTCGAAGCCGATGGCAACGACATCACCGTGAGGATTAAACGTCATCATATCTTGCCAACCTTCATGGAAATAAGGTGAAGTTGCCAAAACGTCTCCCGAATCCGGATCGATGATTTCCAAACGAGAACCCGACCGACCGGCAATCATAGCAAGACGATTTTCTAATGGGGCCCAACTTGCCAGGAGTCGAGGGGTCCGGTCTCCATGATGCGCCACTAACTTGTACGAAGACGCATTCCAGATGTCGATTTTCCCTTGGTCTCCTGGCTTCCAACGTTGGCCGCTGCCGGCAAAAATGTAAGCACCGTCAGGGCTCCAGCCGGCACACCGATTCACGCCGGTGGATCTGGATTGCAATCTATGGATCAGTTTTCCATCGGTGGTATTCCATATCATGACCCTCCCAGCGCTGTCGGAAGTGAGAAGTTTTGGCTCTCGAGGATGCCAAGCCATATCTACAAGCCCGTCTCCCGGCCGGATTTGGCGTACGACTAAATTTCGCACAAGATCGATAATCCATACCTGACGTTTCGAGCTGACGGCCATCAATTTTGATTGACCTGGCTTCCACGCGAGCCGGCGAATTTTGTTGTCTTTGTCTTCGAGGTTACGTAACGCAGGATTCTTCGTGTCGGTCCATAGGTCCATTCTCGAATCCGTAGTGATCGGCCATTTCACTTTGCGTAACCGCCCACGGCTGTCCAGCGTAAGCATTCGATTGTTCTTGAGGTCCTTCTCGACGCAGCAAATCGGAGAGTCGTGAACGAGCCAGCGACCCGTTCGACGTCTTGATTGAACTTCCCATTCTTCAAGTTGCTGGCTGACGGTACCCGAAACCAATGTCTGACCGTCAGGATTCCAGCAAATTGAATTAATTTGGCTGTCGCTACGCTGAACGATGCGTTGATTGCCCTCTAGGTCATACAACTTGACATGGTACCTTGGCCAATCCCAAGCTGTTGCCAACTCCGTGCCATCCGGATTCCATGCGGCATCTGAAACGTTAACGTTAGCATCATTGTCTTTCCACAACAGTTTGTCCGATTCAAGATCGATCAAACCAAACCAACTTGCTCCCCCACAACCAAGCAGCTTGCCATCCTTGTGCCAGGCGAGATGTCGTGTCCAGGAGGGGGCCGATAGAAGCGTCCTCTGGTGTTCGCCTTCAATAGAAAACAAATCAACCCGACCGTTCCCGCCCAAGGCCAATTGAAGACCCTTCGGATCCCATTCGATACCGCGTTTCGCCATGACCGTTTTATCGTTCGCGATTTGATATTTCCATTTGATTGTCCGCTGCGACATGTCCCAAACTTCGAGTTGATTCGAACCAGTGGCTACCGCAAGCAAATCCCGATTGGGATGCCATGCAACATGTAGCTGTTTTGTGGAAGGTATGGTAAACACGACCGTTCCGTTCACACCACTGACAATATCCACGTCGCCTTCTTTGCGACGAAGCGCCAACAGGGAGGAGTCGTGGTTGGCCTTCAAGTAGATCCAACGGTCCGTTCCCAAACGCTCCGCAAATGGCTGAGAATGCTGTTGAACGACATTTCGAAAGAATCCCCATTCCCAGCCACGGAAATCGGGTTCGTCCGCCGCGGGTACGGACTCAGCCAACAACTGTTCCAACCCTCCGATATCTTTCTTTTCCCAGGCCGCCTTCATGGGATACAGTCGAGCCTTGTAAACGTTCCATTGCATTTCGCGAATCGCGTCCTCCGCTTTGGACAGTGCTCTCTGTTCGTTTCCGAGTGCAATTTGCGATTTACGATTTGAGTCCTGTGCGTTAACTTTCGCCACTTCCTCCTGTTTCAAGGCAATTCGAAGACGTTTTCCTGCGGTCTCCGCCTCGTCGGCTCGATTTTGGGCCTGGATGGCGAACATGGCTGAAACCGCCGTACCGACAACCAGCAACATCACGGACAACAGACTCAATGAAGCGGTGACCGGGTTCCGTTTTCTCCACCTCCAGACTTTGGCCGGCGTTCTCAGTGGACGGGCTTGCACAGGTCGACCGGTCTCAAAGCGTTCCAGATCCTCGGCCAAATTAACGGCGCTCGAGTACCTGTGGCGTGGCTCCTTGCTGAGGCATTTGAGGCAGATGTTTTCAAGGTCTCGAGGTATCGATGGATTCAGCTCCCGCGGTTCGACCGGCTCATGACGCATCACCTGCAACAGCGTGTCCACGGTCGTGGCGGCCGCGAACGGCGGGCGCCCCGTCAGGCAGGCATAAAGAATGCCTCCCAATGCCCAGACATCAGTACGCTCGCTGACTTCGCCCAGTTTTCCGGATGCCTGTTCGGGAGACATGTAACTTGGGGTCCCTATCACTTGCCCCGTGGCGGTCAAGGTTTCCAGCCCTTCCACGTCCTGCTTCTGAATAAGCTTGGCCAACCCAAAATCGGCCACCAACGGATCGCCATCGCTGTCCAGCAGGATATTGGCTGGCTTGAGATCGCGGTGCAGTACCCCTTGGTCGTGGGCGAACTGTACGGTCTCGGCAATTTGCCTGACGAACCGAGTCGCTCGGGAAGCGTCCAACGGGCCCAGGCGGACCTCACCATCGAGCGAATTTCCCGGTATGTAATCCATGGTGTACCAGGGATGACCCTCGAACTCGCCAATTTCGTGGATCGGGACAATTCGGGGATGATTCAAGCGGGCAGCGATGCGGGCTTCGTGTTGGAATCGCCGAATCGCTGTCGGGGTGGCGAGCGATGAACCGAGCAACATTTTCAATGCGACGATCCTGTTCAGCCGCGTCTGCCGGGCTTTGAAGACCACCCCCATTCCCCCGCGGGCAATCTCTTCCAGAATTTCATAGTTGCCAACATAGCGGATCCGCTGTGGCAGTTGCGGCCCATGCTGGGATTTTCCGTGGCCGTCGGTTGTCGCCGATCCATAGCGCGCCAGTTGTTCAGCGGCCGCGTCAAGACATTCCCGATCCGCAGGAAAGCGTCGGTGGTATTCGACCCATTCCCAATCCTCGCCGCGCCGTTGCAGATAGGTTATTTCGATCATCAACAGTTCGAACAGCAGCGCATCGTGGTCGTCTGGCAAGCCCTGCCCAAGGTGCTCCTCGAGAGATGGGGCTTCGTCCTTCTGCCACGCTCGTTCGAACTGGAGGCAGATCGCGTCGATCCGCTCCAGCGCTTCAAGTTCGGGTGTAGGACGGGATTCTTTGGACTCTGGCACAGCGCATCTTTCAACGACTGGATTGAATGGCCGACAACGGACCCTTCATCTTAATACCGTTGTAGATCTCATTCGTCCGCCACTCAAGCAGAAATGTTTACGAAATTAGACGCTCTTGAGGAGGCTGCTGATTTTAAGTTATTAGCAAATGGCTGTTCGAATATTTGCTGCGAGCCTGACGATCTCTCATTTTTTTGATGCCAGTAGTAAGTGAGAGAGTTTTTGGGCTGATCGGTTTTGCTGGCGAAGTTGGCGGCCACCAGTTTGTGGACTTCATCGTTTACTAGCGGCAGAAGTTCATCGGTGGCGGCGGTGTCTCCCCCGTCAATCCGGTTAAGATCCGTGTAACTTCCGACACGGCCTTACCAATACCAGCTCAAAAGATAACCGAAGGTTTTAGAGAATCAGATATCAAAACAACTTCGCGGTAACTGATATCGCAATGTTTGCGGGGAATTGGTATCCCAAACATACGCTTTTAGGTGGATGGTCATGGTGTTTCAGAAATTGTTCGATTGATACGCCAATTCTTGGGTGTTTCCACCCAAAATCGACCTGACCTGTTCATAAACCTGATTTCGACGTTTTCTGACCACGGTTTGGGCTATCCACTTAACGTATGACTTTTTGCTTCGGCGGTCATCAATGGGTGCGGCGTGTTGAATAAGTTTAAGCTGGAGAAGTTGAACCGGGTTCGTTGTTTGGCTTTTCGAATTTGATTTCGTGCGTACCGAAGTAAATGTAAAAACAAAAAGACGAGGCGCTTTAGGTTTTGAACCGTGGCGGTTAGATAGGCTTGAATCTGAACTTTCGCGCGTCCGCGATACTTGGCTCGTGCGAGTCCGTGATTGTCTTTCGCTTCGGCGAACAGTCCTTCGATCTTCCACATTCGCTCCGACATTTTTTGTTTGAATGTCGGATCGTTCATTTGAGTTGTGACCTCTTCGAATAATTCTTGGTTGACGTTTCTGAGAATGAATCGTTTGTCGTAACCCTTGCGTCGTGCGGCTGTGCAGGTTGCCGATTGTTCGCAGGCCCGGCAGTCAGATGCCGAACTGGAGTATCACTTGTACCTTTCGTCGATTCTACCCAGCGTAAGAATCTTGCCTGCCGGACAACGAATTTGATCCGGTTCTTTCTCGTAGACGAACCCGCCTTGCATGTGCTTGCTGTTACCGACCTTACCACTCCACAGCGGAACCTAGGTTGTCATTCCGTTTTCCTGGAGCGCGCGAATAATCGCCGCCGAACCGTAGCCTCGATCGGCAATCGCCTCGGTAATATTGATGTGGTACTTTTCAGCAATTCGCGCGAGTTGAGCCAAGTACGGTTGGTTGTCATGTCGCGCACCGGTCGTGACTTCCGTATCGAGAATTACACGGCTGTCAGCGTCGATACTTGTGTGAACCTTGTATTTTAGCTGCCGAGGCGTTCCTCTCTTTTGGGCCAATGTCGCGTCTGGATCAGTGCAACTGCAGTGCGTTTAATTGGTGACACGACGTCGCTGCGCGGGGCCGATCATTCCGCGATCCTGACGTTGTGCTTCGGCTTCTGTCTTAGCTTCCTTGGGGTCGTTGTTGACCAGCGAATTCAACGATGCGTCTGCGGCGCTCACTGTTGCATCGGTCATGACTCGACACGGGTCACCTACCAGGCCTTTCTGCTTGCAAAGATCGACAATCTGACTGAAAACCTTTTCGAAGATCTCTTCACCAAACCGATCGCGGATTCGGCTCAGTGACGAATGATCGGGAACTGCATCCTCCAGCGACAAGTGGCAGAACCAACGGTAGGCCAGGTTGTACCGAATTTCTTCGCAAAGCCGCCGATCTGAACTAATCCCGTAGATGTAGGAAACCAACAGCATTCGGAAATAGATTTCCGGAGCTATCGAAGGGCGGCCTTGCCCACTGGAATAGCATTCAGCCGTCAACTCAACAACGAATGAAAGCTCTAAAACTCGATCCACTTTCCGAAGAAAGTGGTCAGCGGAAACAAACGATTCCAGGTCAATCGTCTTCCGTGAGCCGGGCTCAAAAGCATGCCGTCCTTGCATGGCTTACCTCGTGAAATGCACGTTTTAATTCAACAGTATGCCAGTTTCTAACTCGCCTCCCCCCAAATTACCAAGCCCACTTTTTCAACACGCCCGGTCCTTTTCTAGTGGAACCAGAAAACGCATGAGTTTCAAGTTTGTCGAGCTGCGTTTTAACTGCGGCGGAGTGGAGGCGGCTTCCGAGACTTACAACGGGGCTAGTGGAAACAGCGAAAAAATTGCGATTATTCCGAACCCAACGGGTCGCCAAAAAGTCGAAATGGAATCGCGTCGTCCAGGCACGTTCCCGATCCAACCAGTTCTCTCGCGATTCGAAACGCCACTCCTGCAAAAGTGTGTCGACCTTCAAAGGACTGAATCTGGCTTTCATCACAACGACTTCGATCGAGTCTCCGCCAACGCGATGATTCAGCATCGTGCCGATCGTCCCGAACAAACACGCGGCATTCCAGATATCACGCCCACACCGCCTTTATTCGCGCAACTGCGTCGATTCACCTTGGCCGTTCTCGCCGCCGCCTTTGCGTGGTTTCTCTATACCGACGCGCCGGCCAATGGCGAGGCAGATGCAGCCGAACCATTCCAACCGATCGAACTTGAAAAGCGAATGTTCTTGGTCTGAACCTTGTATGTCGCGAACAATTGGGCACTGGCACCGAGAAAAAAGCTGCGTCCCTTTTCATTCAACGGAAGCATGGCAAAATCATTTTCGATCACGAGAATTTTGATTTGAGTTCGCAGCTGACTCGGCATCGGTCAATGACTTGACAGTGAGAATCCATCGCTCGCGAATCTCAACGCCTTTTTTTACTGTCAGATCCCCTTTCACAATAACAGTCTTGCCGTTGAGTTGTTCGGCTTGGCGTTGCAGGCCTTGATCATTACCCAGCTCTAATTCCCATGTGACTCCTTTGGCAGAGATGGTAACACCCGTTGTTTCGCCACCGATCGCCATGACCTGGTTTTCTAATTCGCCTTGCACTTCAACCCGGATGTAATCTTGGATCTTCTTCAATGCGTTCGCGGCTTCGCTGCGAACGGAACGTTTCTCGTCATTTTGAACAATATCGTTTAGTGCAGGAACAGCGTCCGTGGCCGCCGGTCCCATCGCGCCCAACGCTTGGGCGGCACTGGAGCGGACCCAGTATGCGTCGCTCTTCAATGTTTCAATTAACGCCGGTATCGCTTGTTTTGCAGGAGGACCGATTTGTTTCAAGCCCCATGCTACGCTCGAGCGGACATTGGGATCCTCGTCCTTCAGAGCAGCAATCAATTGGGGCACAGACGCCGAGCCCAACTTTCCCAAAGCGTCTCCCGCCTGCGAGATAAGAAGTCCGTCATTTTCGGTCCGCAGAAATTCGATCAACGCGGGCAAAGCCTGCTTCGAAGTAGGTCCCAATTCGCCCACCGCCATCACAGCGGATTGTCGAACATGGAAGCTATCATCCGTCAAAGCGGCTATCAACACCGTCATTACTTGCTCGTCCGCCGAATTGAAACTGCTCAATCCCTGAACGATGTTTCGCCGAACAATCTCATCATCGTCATTGAAGGCGCTGATCAGAGCTGGAATAACATCGTTTCTTCGAGACCGGATGCCGCCCAATGCGACTGCCGCGTGTCCCCGGACGATTGATTCATCATCGTTCAAGGCTTCAATCAGCAAAGGTACCGCGTTCTGTGCACCAGGTCCGATATGACCGAGGACCTGGGCGGCATTCCAACGCGTGTGCTTATCCGCGTGTTTCAAGGATTGCATCATGGCTGGCACTGCGCTTTTTGCTGCGGGACCGATTTGACACAGGGCAGAGGCGGCTGGTGAACGGGATTCCTGATTCTCATCCAGGAACGCTTTGATCAGGGCAGGCACCGCCGTTTCTCCAATCTTTGCCACAGCACTGGCAGCGCCGTATTTCAGCCCTGAATGTGTTTCTTTTAATGCCTCAATCAGCACGGGCAAAGCCGCCTGTGCCGCAGGACCGATTTCGCCCAGGGCGTTGGCAGCGGCTTGACGGGCTCGAAAACTTCGACTTTTGAAAACTCCAATCAAAGCAGGTACAGCCGCTTGACCAATTTGTCCCAATGCGAGAGCGGCGAGGTTGCAGACACCTTGATCTCGATCTCCAAACGCACCGATCAACGTGGGTATAGCGTCTCTGGCCTCCGGACCGTATCGCCCCAAGGCGTTCGCAGCTTCGCGACGTTTTTCAACAGAAGTGGACGACTGAAGTACTCGGACCCACTCGCTGACCGTTTTGTCTTGGTAATTGTTTTCCTCCTGTTGTTCTTGCTTCAGCTCGCTTGAAGAGCCATCTGGACATTTGGACTCCAGAGAAGGTGCCCATGCGATGGAAACCACAAGGACGATTGCGGTGGTAAGCAATTTCATCAATTGTCCTTCGCGAGTTACGCCGGTGAGGTTCCAACTTCATTTTCCGGCGCGATGCGTCAACGATTATCGGATGTTTGTCATGACAAGTATAGCTGCTAGTGGCGGAGGTCGCAAATGTATGCCATCAGTCGTCTCACCCAGGCGCTAATCGGTTAGGTGGCCGTTGAGCATGGTGTGTAATAACTTTTAGCGCCACGATGTCCTTTTGGTTTTTTGAGACAGCACGATGATATCGTCTAACAAAGCCTCCGCAAAGGATTGACAGACGGAGATGCTCCGAGTCGTTCCATTTAACTTGATGAATCAAAGTTGCAGAACGTTATTCCAAAACATCTTCATCAAGACAAGGTAGCGGCAGAGATTCAGCACACTACGAGACCTTGCCTTTTCGGATTTTTAAGTACCGTCTCAGTAGACGCTGATCAGAGAATCTGCCAAGCTCCATGGCAATATGTAGTGGGTGATCGGACTCTGCGGCGTTTGTGATCATGAGGCCACGAAACGAATGGAAGTCGATTTGCCCAATTTCATTTCCCATTTTTTTATGTGGAATATTCGCTGCTGCTAAATCCAATCGCAACATATTCGCAGCTTTGTACCACCAGCTCTGGCTAGATCCAAACAGGTTGCCGATTAACCGGTACGATGGAAGTTCGCTCATGATGTTCCCTTTTGAAATCCAAACTCGAAATCCACCAGCAGATCAGCGGATTTGAAGTTCAGAAATTTTCACCACCGGAATTGTCTAGCGTTTACTTTCGATCCCGTGGGGTCAAGAAACTCGGACGCCGCTTGAATCCGGTGAAAATCAGGATTGTGATCACAAGGGTGGTCGAAACATCACCCACGAAGGCGGCTCCAATCAGTTGCTCCCCTTTTACGACACGTGGAGGACTTTACATCTGGGAGTCGTCGCGCGGTTCGAAATCAAATCATTGAGTCCTGACCCCTAGTATGTCCTTTTCGCGAAATCAATGTCCTTGGATTTTTTCCAACTCTGGAATCTCGAGAAATTCCGTCGTCAAATCCCTCCATTCTTTGATAAGCACTGCTCGCGCGCTGCGCTTCTCCGCCTCGGTATGTTCGTCCCCGATTTCAATGTGGTAGTAAAAATCAGAACAGCGTTCTTGATAGTCTTCATATGCAGACTCGAGAGTCTTAGACAATTTGAATCCGACACGGTGAGGCAGTAATTCAACGGCGAGTTTGGAAATCGTTAAATAGCCTAAGGGAACGGCTTCCTCGGTATTCAATGATTGATGGAGTGACTTCAGCAAGTAGCCGTCGATCTCGGTGGATTTATGACGCTGCAACAACTTAATCAAGCCATACGATTCGACAACTGGCACTTCGTTGGCGATTGATTGGCAAATTCTGTTTTTTTGAGATGCTGTCAACAGATCTGCGGAAGAATTAGTTTCGTCGTTTGTTAACAGTTTTAGCTTCTGGGCCTTGATCCAAAGAATGTGGATTCCGTGAGCAGCTTGAGATCGAGTCGTTGGAGATAGAGCGAATTCTACATTCCATTCAAGCTTGAGCTCCAAGAGTTTCCTTGGATTTTTCTCTTTTAGAATTCCAGAAAGCTTCGCGTACTGCCGGACGTAAGACAATCCTGTAGTTTCATCTACGTCCAAGCCACCATTACGGCCATTGAAGCCAACGTATAGCTTTCGTTTTTCGTCAAACTTAAGAAACGCAATTGCCTTACTCTTCGGCTTAAATGTGTATGGCCAATGGGAACCCAATGGTATCAAGACTTTGATTTCATCTTGAACTTTGCGCTCGCCAGACTTGATAATCGAAATCACCTTCAGCCGGCTGAGCTGACCGCCGTTTGTTCTGGCTGTTTCGACAACATCGGCGAAGACAATCAACTCTGCTTCCGAACGTTCGATAAGCGTTGGTAACCTTCTTCCCGGCCATTCAGTGGCACCGCATGATGCCGAATTCACAAAGGCGCCAATCGCTAAAGCGATCACCGTTAGTTTTTTGCGAGTAGCGGATGTCATTGGTTGCCCTTTTCAATTGCCCAGATTCATTGTATCAGAACTGAATCGACGCCAAATTTACGCATCATGCGGACGGCCTAATTTCCTGCATTACAAGCAAACGCAGATGAGTTGATTTTGCACGGCAACAATCGTTCGATTGATGGGGACAGAGTGTGCCGGGATAAACCGGTTTGAGATTGAGAATGAAAGAGTCTTACGAAGATAGTATAGCCAACTGTTTCGGCCTTCGGTGGAGGGGAGAATCCGCCGCCGCAGCCAACGTGGCCGTGCTGGCTGGACTTGGGAGCGGATGCAGCGACTTACTCGCAAGCATCTACCCTCACCACGCGTCACCCACCCGTATCCAAACAAACGCTTTCACGTTCGACTCAAGGTAGGAGCCGTATGAGGTAATGCTTCGCGTACGGATCTGTGCGGGGGGCGGCTGGAAACAGCCGTCCCTACCGCGATAATGCCCAAAACAGCCAAATCCGCGATTGAGTGTCCCAACAACCTAATTCAGACGTTTTTTGACCACGGTTTGGGTGTCCCGAAATACGGTCGGGCGTGTTGAAAAAGTAGTCCGAACACACAAGCCGTTGTGCATGCTAGACAAAAAGGTAACTGCATTTTGTAGTCGTTTGGCCTTTTTCAACACGCCCGGTCGTTTTTAGAGCGACTCACGCCGTCCGGTTTCTGGAACAGTTCTCCGCTCTGCGGGCCGAAGAACAACAGCGACGGGATCCGGAGCCAGTTGGGCGCGGATTGGTTTACAATCAATGGGATTCGTTTCATTCAAGATATTGTCAGGAGCTCAACTCAATGCTCAAGAGATCATCGCGGCCGTTTTTTGCATTTGTAGTGTTGGGGCTTGTCGCAGCCGGTTGCCAACAGTCGAGCGACGGGACTGCCAGGGAACAGGCTCCTGAGGCCGGAGAAGAAAAGCCGTCCGAAGAAAAATCTGCGGCAGCCACAAGTTTTGGATCAAGTCGTCCAGAACAACTAACGGGCGGACACGACAATGCAACATCCGCATCAATTGAAGTAGCAGCCGAAGCGATCCAGCCACACATGGCAATTGGCAGTGACGATCGCATCCATCTGGCTTTCATTCATCGAGGAAATATTTCGGTCTCGACTTCACAAGACCGTGGCAAAACTTTCAGTGATCCAATAGTCGCAATCGATGTGCAGGGCCGCGCCCGTGGTGGGGCGCAACGCGGACCGCGTATTGGTGTCGACAAAAATGGAAACATTACCGTTACAGCGCCTGTCACATTCGACGACGCTGAATACAAGAAACAGTATCCAACTGCCGATTTGTTTCTGGTTCGCTCCATCGATGGCGGCAAATCATGGAGCAAACCCCGCCAAGTGAACGAAGTCACGAAACAGGCACCCGAAGCGTTGCATTGGATGACAGTCTCGTCAGATGGAAAAGCCCACGTGGCTTGGCTCGACAGGCGCGATCGCGATCAGCAGCCCGGTCAAGACATCTATTACGCTACCGTCGTCGACGGCAAGGTCGGCGCGAATGTCAAAGTTGCGACCACGGTTTGCGAATGTTGTGCGCCGGGACTTGCCGTGGACGCATCGGGTGATCCATTCGTAGTTTTTCGCGAAGGCGGAAGCAAACCGAGTCGCGAAATTTTTGCCCGGTGGTCGACAAACGGTGGTCGCTCTTTCGCCGAGGCAATTCAGATCAATAGCCAGAAGACGTTGGAAGTCGGCTGACCGATGTCGGCTCCGGCGGTCGCCGTATCTGAAACTGGAAACAAGTTTGTCGCGGCGTGGAAAGATGTTCGCACAGGCGAGCCAAATGTGTATTGGACAATGTCTGACAAACTAGAGTTAGCCCCAGGTCAACGGGTCCATGACGAAACTCAGGGAAAGCAAGATCATCCGTCACTGTGTATCGATGAGACTGAAACCGTGTGGGTGGCTTGGGAAGACAGTCGTGGCGGACGACAGGAAATCTGGATTCGGTCGTCTCGCGATGATGACACGGGTCAACGGATAAGTGACCCTCGTGAGTTGGGTGCGAGCTTTCCTAGCATCGCCGCAGGCAAAAACGTCGTCGCCGTGGCCTACGAATCCCACAGCAAAAATAGCAAGACAATTCAGTTCCACTTGATCTCAACCATGCAATGAACCAAAAAAACAGCGATGGCCCCATCAAAGGGTGGTTTGAGGCAAGTTTCAAAAAACGGATGGGTTGATGAAGGCTCATTGACACACAGTTCAACGACTTGAAACTTTCATGGATTTTCATATCAGAGGAGCGTATTAGTAGGATTCGCTTCCCAGCGAGCCGATTTGCAACTTCGTATTATCCGAGTCATTAATTGTTCTTGGTAGAGTCGCCGAATTCAGTGACCATTTCAACGTTCGCTTCGTGATCCCTTCTTTGAAGATAATTGGCTGACGCCGCGACTGCCAACACTGCGACACGGTCGAGGATTTCAGCGAGGCAAAGCAAGACCAATCCGGCGCCGGCGGTTACGATTGGCATTACCAACACTTGGGATAAAAGATAAGCAATATTCCCGGGATCAAATCCACCATATTGAAAACCAGATGTCGCCAGATTGAACAACGCGAGGATAAATTGAATCGCCGCGATCGCGACAACCACGACACCAAATGTTCGCGAGGCCATGACGACAAACCGAAGGTAAACTGGATTTGAGGAGGGCAGTTCGGCCTGTTTTCCAGGGTTCATTTTTTGTCCACGATATTTTTTGGAATTTATGAGTTGTCGAAAAATAAACGATCTGCCGACGAAGACGATTCCTGTGACCAATTGCAAGAACATGCCGAAACCCCGGAGTACGCCAGCCGCTTTGGCATCCGCCGCTACCATTCCGGTGCCTGCCATCGTGACAATGAGACCAATGATGGCGTCAACTGCGAGGAATCGGTTGAGTCGGCAAGTTCGGTAAAGGAAAACGTCGAATCATATTGTTCGCACGACGGTTCAAATAACAATCGACATCCCGGATTGGGAGCGTTAGAAACTCTAAGAGCCTATCTCAGAACTGAACCATTTCATCCAGCTTCCGTATCACTGTTGCAAACACGACAGTTCATTTTGACGGAGGTGTTCATTGGATAAGGGAATTACGTCAGGTTCCTGGGTATTGCCAGACAAGCTCTGGGATCGATTGGGACGAATTTTGCCTCGTTATCGCAAGAGTCCCCAAGGCGGGCGGCCTCGTGTGAATTTACAAAAAGTCGCCGGCGGCATTTTCTATGTGTTGCGAACTGCATTCCACTGACAACCCAGCCGAAGAACGTAGAAAATTTCATTGGTAACTTGCCGGAGATCGACTCGAGGAGGTCCATCTTTCGGATTTGCCTTGTAATTGGGTAGCAGTTTCTCCATTCGACCCCAAAGTTCGTCGGGTAAAATCCATGAACCTAAATCAATTATTGGCTCCGCCATTTCCGTCCCTCCGTGAATCAAATGCGTTAGTGCAACAGTGATACCACGAAGAATGAGAATGGTTCAGTTCTGGGATAGGCTCTTAATCGATTGTCGCCGTTTGAAGACTTTGAGTCTTGCCAACTGATTATCTTCGGCAACCTCACATCCGAAACATAGGTCGACGACGAAGTCTAATTGTTGGACGAATGAACACCGCGAAGGAACTGTTGAACTCGGTCGGTGTTGGTCCCCTCGAGCCGAATGACGCGAATATTGCGAGTCGGAACATCGACTGAGTTTTGATCGAGTTTGGCAACGAAATCCCGAATTTCCAGTCCAAGCTCAACCGGCGCCCGCATCACGATCGAGTTTGCGGTCGCGTCTATGCCCAATGTCAGAATTGGACCTGCGGTGGAAACATTAATTTGCTGTAAAACGGCAGCAACCGCGATTGGAACTCCTTCGGGGATATCAACGGGCCGTCTTCCGCCACCGTTGGTCAATTGAGTCTGATAGACGTCTTGTAGAATCACCAGAATGCGTTTGGCATCTGCGTTCTCGACGACAACCAGTTCGGGAGCTGAGGTGGTCAAGGAGTCGGGCAAGTCATTCGCATCCAGGACTTCCACTATTTCTTCAATGACTTCTCTCTCTTTACGTGAACCGTAAACGACCAATGCATTGAGTCGTTCGTCGGCAACAAATATGGCGTCCCCGACGCTCCCGGCACGTTCAACGGCCGGGATTCCCCTAAACAAGTTGCTTAGCAATTTTGCGATATCTGGAGCGCTCGAATTGGTCAACAAGAATACGGCAAAATTCGACGAAGCCATTCCGCCGCGCCGACGCCCGATGGTTCGCAAGAACAGTTCGAGTTGATCGAGTGCGGCCAAATCAGATGAGGCGATCGTCAGCTGGTGATCGCCAGGGATCACAACGATATCTGGAATCTGGGGATTGTCTGGGTTCTGTACCGCGCTGTCTTGGGAGACCGTTTTTTGTGGTGCGGGGATGGTCTCATCCTGCGTGTTCAATGCCGGCGCGGAGATAAGACTAACGGGACTAAACAGAATACCGTTCATGGCAACGGGATCAATTTCAAAAGCACCCGCTCTCGATTCGTCTTGTTGTGGTCGATTGGGAAGATTTTCGAAACGGCTGTCGGGTTGGGTTTGCGGCCGCCGCCTTTTGTTTTGGTCATCCTCGCGGATCTTGAGCGGTTCGAGGTCACGTCGAATCTCGGGACCCGACGGGCGAATGATCTGGATACGGTTCTTTCGGACTCTCGGCCAGATCGCTTCGATTTCCCTAATCGCGTCCATCGCGTTGCCCTTGAATGGAATCGTCCGGACCGCTCCTTTCGATACCTGAATACCTTGATCAAATCTCTCGCCCATTTTCTGGAGCAAAGCTCGGACTTGTTCGATTTGGGATTCGGAACCACGGACAAACAACTGTTGCGAGTCGACATCGCTTGTCGCCGTTGGCATCATGTCCGGAGGTAACGCGGAAAATAGATCGGCGACGACGAGCTCGATCGTGTAAGGATCGACATTGAACAACTGAAACACTTCCAGCTTCTTGAGATCGCGGTCGATTTCCTGGATCGTTTTGGCAATCAAGGGGTGCTGTTCAGCGGTGGCGACAACAATCAGCGAGTTTGATGATCGTTCCAGCCGTATTTCCACACGTGGATCCATTCCTTGAATCATATCCCGAACCGTTCCCTCGGCCGCTCGGCCGTCAATGTTCCCGATGGAATAGACTTTTGGAATCCGCAGCATCATCATCGGAATCGGTGAATCGACCTGGTCGATCAATTCTGAAATCAATTGGTGTTTGTTTTCGGGAGCGATAACCGTAATGCGTTTTAACTGCCAGTCGTAGGTCATCTGAATCGTCGGGTCAGATCGAAACGCACTCTGCATCGTTCCAAACAACGACTCATAGTTGTCGAATTTGCTGTGGTAAAGTTTCAGGACAGGTGTGTTGCCCGACGAATGGTCAAGCTTTTTTACCAACTCCGCAACACTGGCGTGATCTGCTGGACTGGCAATAACAATAATCGAGTTAGATGCCGTATCGGAGACAATTTTTCCGTTGACGACCAACGTTTCCAAAGCGGGCCGGACGGCATTCACATCGGCATACAACAGCGTGTAGACTTCGGTGGATTGGCCTTCCGAGACGCCATTGAACTTATCAATCAACGTGGCGGCGACCTGTTGGGCGTCTGGGTCGGCGGTGACAAAAATGGAGCGAGTGCTGTCATCGGAAGTAATGGTTGCTCCAGGCAATCGCGCGAGAATCGCAGGCATGACGCTGGCTGGAGAAGCTGAAATGAGGCGATAGACTTCCGTGATCTGATCTTTACCCGATCCATCGATCTGAGTGATCAACTCGGCTGCCGAGGCCAACTCCGATTCTGTGGCCGTGATGATAATCGACTTCGTCGATGTGTCAGACGATAGCTTTGCCAATGGCAGCAATGACTGGATCACTGTTGAAACAACGGTCGGCGACGCGTTCGTGACTCGAAACACTTTGGTCGTAATCGGTTCGCTGCTTCTCGAAGCCTTGAGTTGCTCGATGATTGTCTGGATTTTATCGTGATCAGTTTTGGCGACCGTCGCGATGATCGTTCTTGAATTTGCGTCGACGGTTGCTTGGTTGACGGTGTAGATGGTACGCAGGACGGTCTTCATGATCGCGGGATCAATTTGATTCAATTGGTAGATCTTGGTTGAGATCTTGGTCGACTCGGGAAGTTGTTTCAAAACGTTGTCGAAGATCGTTTTGATTTGCAAGTGCTTTTCAGGAGTCGTTCGGATGATCAAGCCGTTTCCGATGGCATTGATCTGGACGCTGGCGTCTGCCAGAAGGTCTGCGTCAAGCACGTTTTGCATATTGGCGGCGTCGACGAGATCCGGATCAAATGGATAAACGGTTGCGACCACGTTTCCGAATTTACTTTCGGAAGCAGCGTCAAGCTTGTCGACAATCGCTTGAATTTGCGGAAAGTCGAGCGGCCTGGCCGTCACGATCAAAGAGTTGGTGGCTACGTCGGCGGTCGCACTCGCATCAGGGATGAGTGAAGAAATCGCGGCGACCAACGAAACGGGGTCCGATCGGTTCAACACAAAGACTTCCGTTTTTTTGAAAGTCTGAGCAGCGGTGATCTGTTTGATGACTTCATCGATTTTCAAATGATCTTCTTCGTCGGCCGAAACGATCAACGTCATCGATGTGTTGCTTGCTACGACGTTGGCTTCAGGAGCCAACGTTGATATGACCGATGCCATGTCGGATGGCCGGGCGTCGGCCAAAGGATAGACTTTCGTGACTTGGCCATCGACTGTGCCGGCGGCCTTGAGTTGCTCGATGATTGTCTGGATTTTATCGTGATCAGTTTTGGCGACCGTCGCGATGATCGTTCTTGAATTTGCGTCGACGGTTGCTTGGTTGACGGTGTAGATGGTACGCAGGACGGTCT
>JBLINZ010000056.1:0-19875 GCA_047639375.1 Mariniblastus sp.
AGCGAAGACTGCGTTTTGTTACCGGTCGCCAATACAACCGCTGAGTTGATGGCAAAGTTCATTGCCCATGAATTGAAAGCCAAAACTCGCGAGAAGTTTGGTGAGTTGATCGAGTTGTTGATTGTTGCGGTAGACGAGAATCGCGGCCAATGGGGCGTCTATGAGATGGATTGGTAATCCAATCAGTTTCACTCGCAAAGACTGAGCTGGAGAGAGGCTGGAATGGCGAAACTGGCTCCCTCAATATTGGCTTTGAAGACGAGCATCCGAGTTGAGGATGGAGAGCCGCTTGCTCCTCGCCCCAACCTCCTCTCCTCAGGAATTCGGCGTACGTTTGATGAAGTGACCATGCGGATTCGTCCGAATTCCCGAGGAGAGGGGGTGAACACATGAATCACCTGGAGGCCTTCTTGATGTTGGTGGCCTCATGATAGACTCGTGCGTGTTGGTGTTTGGGGCTCGTAAATGTTATTTAAATCGACGCAAAATCGAGAGAATTTGGTGAAGAAGTAAGCCATGGCGTCCTGTCATTTGAAGGAACGAAATAGGCCATCTTTGGACGACGCTGAACCGACAGTAACATTGACGCGATTCGTGATTGAACCTCTGTTCTGTTTTTTGCTGGCCGCTGGGTAGGCTGGGATTTGGAGATGCTGGCCGAGTGGCATTATTGACAGAGAAATATTCGACCTGCATTCGGGGCAATCGGTCGGGATTTTACCACCCTGAAGTTTATTTGCTCGTTAATCTTTCTGTGGTGGGCAGTTAGCCTGCGACTACCGGTGTGCTTTTTCAAGTCCGTTCAATCCAGGTCCTTGGGTTTCACAATGCCGAGCGCTTTCATTCGGTATGTCAGCGTGGAGGCTTTGATTTCCAATAGCTCGGCAGCGCCGCCTTCACCTGAGACTCGCCAGCCAGCGTGTGCCAGTGCGGCGACTAGGTTTCGTTTTTCTTTTTGTTGAAATTCCGCGTCGGTTAGGAATTCGGAGCCGCTGATTGCGTCCTCGTTTAGCGTCGGCGGAATGGTCGGCTCGACTTGCCCGGGCAAAGCCAGGTCCAGCCGAAGTCGGCTTCCCTTGCTCAAGATGATCGCTCGTTCAAGCACATTGCGGAGTTCGCGAATGTTGCCAGGCCAAGCCAGACTCTGCAGCAGTTCGCCTTGCTGACGGGTGACTCCAAGCTGTGTTTTTCCCATTGAACGACAGATGGTTTCGAGTAAGTGTTGGGTCAATGGAAGGATGTCGTCTTTGCGATTTCGCAACGCAGGAATCTGAATCGGGAACACGCTCAAACGGTAGTACAGATCTTCACGGAATCGGCCGGCTTTGATTTCTTCTTCCAAGTTGCGGTTGGTAGCTGCAACGATGCGAACGTTCACTGAAATAGTCTTGTCATCGCCAACACGTTCGAATTCGCGTTCCTGCAACACCCTCAACAATTTGCTTTGAAGCGACAGTGGGATCTCACCGACTTCGTCTAAAAACAGAGTGCCGCCGTCTGCGAGTTGTATCCGGCCGACACGGTCTTTGTAAGCGCTGGTGAAAGCGCCTTGTACGTGACCAAAAAACTCGCTTTCAAAAAGTTCCTTTGGGATTGAAGCGCAGTTGACTTTTACCAGCGGACGATCGACTCGGGGGCTGTGCGTGTGAATCGCTCTGGCGATCAATTCCTTGCCAACTCCAGATTCGCCAAACACGAGGACGTTGGCGTCGGTTTGAGCGACGGCCTCTACCTGTTCGAGGACTCGTTTGAGCGCCGGACTGTGGCCAATGATCTCACCGAAATTCGCGTTGATTTTGATTTCGTCTCGTAAGTAATCACGTTCGAGCAGTAACTGCTCTTTGAGTCGTTCCACTTCCTGATAGGCGTCTTCTCTTTGCTTTTCTACTTTTAGGCGATCGGTGATTCCGCGAAACACGACGACCGCGCCATTGAGTTCGCCGTTCTTTCGCATGGGGGTACTGGTGTACTCGACAGGTATCGCTCGTCCGTCGGCGTGCCAGAAGACTTCGTTGTCTACCCGTCGGACTTCGCCATCTTTGAACGCTGCGTAGATCGGACAGTCTTCGCGTTCGTAAGTGGAACCGTCGGCATGGGTGTGATGGTGAACTTGATGGGCAGATTTTCCAAGACACTCTTCAACGCTCCAGCCGAGAATCTCGGTTGAGGCCTGATTGGCAAACGTCATGCGACCCTCGCTGTCCAAACCGTAAACGCCCTCCCCTGCAGCGTTAAGAATCAATTCGTGCGTTCTTTGGAGGTGATCATATTGTTCCTTAGTCCTTGCCAATTCGCTGTCCGGTGAGAAAACGATTAAAGCAATTCGGTTGGTCGAATCGTTTGCTTCCACTTCTCCGATGTCAACAGGCCAGATTGTAAGCAGACCGTGGGAGCCCGGGCTGGTCACGCAGGTGACTGGTAATGCTTTGGCGAACGTGTTGGTGGCGAATACGTCGGCAATGCTTCGGTCGACTAGATCGCAGCTAGAACGCTCAAACAGATCAGCCAGGCGGATGACGGTCTCAGCGTCGAATTTGATCTGCTCAAGCCACGTTCGGCTAATTGAAATGATGACTTTGTCAGAATTGATCGCGGCCATTGGCAACGGCGAATCGGCGACCAGTTTTTTGATTGTCTTTGACATTCTGGCTCTCAGAATTTTGGGGGCATCGTCTCGGGAAACTGCAAATTGCAGAAAACTGAAACCTTTATGTTGCGAAAATGGCGGGTTTTATGAGGTTAATCGTTTGGCACGCTTAATGCAATAAGCGAATCATCAGCGAGTTATCAACGAATTGGGAATCGCGAAATGTTAAAAGCGTGACCCGTTACCCAGCAACATGCTTTGAAAGGGAACAGCTATGAGCCACAAGGATCCGATCGAATTCAACGACACAAATTTTGAAAGGGAAGTCCTGCAGAGCGAGGTGCCTGTCTTGGTTGACTTTTGGGCCGCGTGGTGCGGACCTTGCCGAGCCGTTGGGCCAACGATCGAGAAGTTGGCGAACGAGTTCGGTGCGACGGCCAAGATCGGGAAATTGAATGTGGAAGAGAATGCCGCCACAGCAGTTCGCTTTAGCATCAGTTCGATTCCGGCAGTTCTGTTGTTTAAGGACGGCGAGGTGGTTGAAACTCTAGCCGGTGTTCGGCCGTTCGAAAGATACGTTCAAGCGTTGACTCAGGTTCAGTCCGTGGCGTAATCCAAATCCAATCTGAAAATCCCAGGAGCAATGATGAGTTCACCAACCGATATCAAACCACCTTTTTCGCGGGAATCCGCTTTGGCGAAGGTCCAGGCTGCAGAGGAAGCTTGGAACAGCCGCGATCCACAGCGGGTGGCGATCGCTTACTCGAAAGATTCTCAGTGGCGCAACCGAGACCAGTTTTTTGTCGGCCGTAACGCAATTGCCGAATTCCTAAAAGACAAATGGACCAACGAGCTTGACTACCGGTTGATGAAAAAGCTGTGGTCGTTTACGGGAAATCGAATTTCCGTTCGCTTCGAATGCGAATGGCACGACGCGAGCGGTCAGTGGTTTCGGACCCACGGCAACGAGCATTGGGAATTTGACGAAGCGGGATTGATGCGACGACGAGATATGAGTGCCAACGATGTTCCAATTTTAGAGACTCAAAAAAGACTTTGATGAACCGCTTTTTTGAGCATGCAGATTTTTAACCTATAAAACGAAAGCCAAGAGAAATGTTAACGAAAATTACTGACACAAAGAGATTGGTTGCCTTGAGGATGATTGTGGCCCTGATGCTGGGGATAGTGTCGGCATCGATGCTGCTGGCTCAAGATGGCAGCACCACCGCGCAGAGCACAGATGCCGTTCAGTATAAGACCGAGAAGATTGAAGGGTTGGATATTTTTTACCGAGAAGCTGGTCCAGCCGATGCTCCCACTGTTTTGTTGCTGCATGGATTTCCCACATCGTCGCACATGTTTCGAGATTTGATCCCTAAATTGGCCGACAAGTACCACGTGATCGCGCCCGACTATCCTGGCTACGGCAACAGCTCGATGCCATCAGTCGATGAGTTTGATTACACGTTTGACAACATGACAACGATTGTAGACAAGCTGTTGGCAAAAATTGGGACGGAAAAGTACAGCATCTACCTGATGGATTACGGTGCTCCTGTTGGATTTCGGCTGGCGACTCGTCATCCCGAACGAGTCGAATCGCTGATCATCCAAAACGGAAACGCCTACAATGAGGGGCTACGCGATTTCTGGAAACCCTTGAAGGCTTATTGGAAAGAACGCACCCCTGAAAATGCAAAACCGCTACGTGGGCTGCTTACAATCGACGCGACCAAGTGGCAATACACCGAAGGCGTGCGTAACGTTCAGTCCATCAGTCCGGACACGTGGGGGCATGTGCAGCCGCTGCTTGATCGCCCAGGTAATCAAGAAATTCAGTTGGCGATGTTCTACGACTATGGCAGTAACCCCGGGCGTTATCCGAAATGGCAAGCGTACTTGCGAGAACATCAGCCTCCAACGTTGATCGTCTGGGGCCAGAACGATCAGATCTTTCCAGCGGAAGGAGCCCATCCTTATAAGCGTGATCTTAAGAACTTGGAATTTCATCTGCTCGACACCGGCCATTTTGCCCTCGAAGAAGACGGCGACCTGATTGCGAAGCACATGCGAGGATTCCTTGAGCGAAATGTTTTGAAGCAAGATGTGGCCATCGTTGCCGGCCAAAATGATTGCCAGAAGTAGAAGAAATATCGTTGGCCGCAGGTCTCGCTAGACCGGCGGCCAGCATTTTCTCGTTTTCATACCTAGGAAGTTGAGTTTGTCTGTTGTGGTCTGCAACCTGGGTTAATACGAATGTATATGCAATTAAATTCGACGGGACGAGGATATGACGAAAAAACTACAGAACAATACGGAATCCACGATTGCCTCGGAATGCATAGCCATGCGACTTCGGATGCTAAATCGAGTGGCGACGAAGATTTACGACGATGCGATGCGTCCGTTGGGTTTGCGTTCGAGTCAGCTGACGATCCTAGTGGCTGCCGCGAAACTGGGTGTGGCTCGTCCCAATGTTCTGAGTGAAATGATGCAGATCGAAGTTTCGACACTGAGCCGTAATTTTGAACGCACGAGGGAGAAGGGATGGCTGGAAGTGATTCCGGATGACGATGGTCGCGCTCAGCCAATGCGATTGACTCGTAAAGGCCGAGCGTTGCTTGAACGAGCCAAACCCAAATGGGATGACGCACAAAGAGAAATCAAAGAACTACTGGGCTCGAATGTGTTTGATGCGATTGAAGATGCTGCTGAGCGGGTGCGCGGCCGGGCCCACGATTGATTTTATTTTGCCTGATGCATGTATATACACATAGATTTGGCGACTGCAATTAGGCCAGCTGATTCAACTTGCTGGCCGAGCTTAACCAAAACATTGGGAGACTCACGATGGATACGTTAACTATATTTCTTACGCAATTGATATTGAGCGTTGTTGTTTTCGCGTTCCTGGCCAAGTGGTTCATTGGCCCTTGGTTGGCTGGCAAGCCGCTTCATTTCGCGTTGCTCGTATTAACGTTCCCGCATGCGATGCGACACGTTGGGCTTTCGTTTCTGGTGCCGAGTTTGGTTGACGACTCGCTAGGTGGCACATTTGCCGGCCTCGCCGCCTATGGAGACTTTGCGACAGGCCTTTTGGCACTCGTCGCCTTGGTGGCACTTCGACACCGGTGGGAAGTGGCCATTCCTTTGGCGTGGTTGCTAAACGTTGTGGGGACGATGGACCTGATCAACGCGCTTCGGCAAGCGGATAACGTGCCGCATCTGCACATGACGTGGTACATCCCAACATTTTTTGTCCCACTTCTGTTGGTCACGCATCTTCAGATGTTTCTGCTGCTGTTTCAACACGCGTTTGGGAATTCAGCCGGTCAGATTGAGCCAAATCTAGCGTTGAGTTCGGCGCGGAAATAGGCGTCTTCGCCAACCAATAACGACTATCAACAAAATTCTCTGAGTACATCAATGTCCAATCCTATCCCCCTCGAACCGCGAATTGCCGAGAATTACTGCGGTTCTTCGAACACAACCGGATTCCAGGCCGGTGTCCAAAATCCAAGTGAACTCCTTGGGGCGGAGCGATGTTTTGTGTCGCATCCAGAAAGGTTAATGATTCGGGATTTAATAGGGACTTGGTCGAAGCGTGTCGCGGTACCGGTGTCGCTGACAATAGTTGCCTTGGTCCTTCTGACTTTGGGTGGATTGTTTTCGAATCCAGACGACGAAATCGTTCCCACGGCGAGGGCCCTAGATGTCAAAGTGGTCACCGCGTTAGCTGAATCGGGCTACTAGGTGCATCGCAGTTACCTTGGGACGATTGAGTCAAGCAGAGCCAGTCGGTTGAGTTTTAAAGTTGGCGGCAAGATCATTTCGGTCTTCGCCGACGAGGGGCAACCCGTTCAGAAGGGCGAGCTGCTTGCCGAGTTGGACACAAGGCTCTTGCATTCCGAACGCGACGTTTTTAAATCACGAGTCGAGTCGTCACAGGCCAAGCAGGACGAGCTGATTGCGGGGCCACGATCGGAAGATATTGATTCAGCGAAAGCCGAAGTACGCCGCTGGGAATCCCAGCAAAAACTCGCCGGTATTACGGCGCGGCGATTGAATCGACTCGTTACCACCAATTCGGTTTCACCACAGGAGGCGGATGAAGCGGTGTACAACGAACAGGTCGTTCAGGCTCAGTTGGAACTGGCCCAGACTCAACTGACTGAGTTGAAGAATGGAACCCGCACAGAACGGATTGTCGCTCAACGTGCAACGGTCAACCAGTTTAAAAGTGAATTGAAAACGGTTGAAATTAAGCTTGATAAATCGCAGTTGCTCGCTCCGTACGACGGGATTATCTCGCTGCGGCTAGACTCATTTGGGGGGGGTTAGCGTCTCTACGGGTATGTTCACTGTTGTGATAGGGTAATTTGTGGATGAGTTATGACAGATAAGTGGATATAATTCGAGGTGGTGAGGAGTTGCTTTTGGGGTTTTTCGTGCTGAACCCCAACGGTTTGGGGGGTGGCGTGCAGGGGTTCTCCTAGTTCGGTGGTTTGAGCGAGCGAAAGCGTGATGAGGTGGCGCAATATTTGTCTTTGGGGAACGTTTTGTTCAGTCGGGCTAGGCTTGCTAGGGTATGTTTTTCTACGCCTGCCCACGAACTTCCCTTATTAGATTGTGCACTTGATTATGTATTCGTTCTTGAAGAGTAAGCCGATCGTAGATGCCGCCCCGCGGATTCGCAGAATAATCGACCTTACAACACCTAATATGCCAACGGTCAATGACGGACGAAATGCACGTAGATACAATCGAAGCATCTCGGTCGTCATCGCGGATTGGGATCCTGAAAAAGGACCTGATTTGAGTAGACTGGGTTTTGGATTTACAATTGATTTGTCGGATACTGGTTTCGCTTTGCTGACGCAGTTTGTGCCCCAAACTCCCGACAATATTGTGGGCTTCTATCTGCCCCACACCGAGATTGGGGAACCCTCCTATTTTCATGTGGAGTTCATTGGGTACAGCCAAAAAGTACAGGGCTTCAAACGGATTAGTTATCGGGTCAAAGAGTTTTTGAATGAGAATCATGGTTGCAAGTCGTCGTTGCTTACGCCGAAGCTGATCGAAATTCTGGGCCATACAGCTGGTAAGGGTGTCGATGGATGAGTTGGTGGCATTCTTACGGCTACCTGCGTTACTCAGAGGCCGACATTAGATTGCCAAGCCCCTGGTGTCTGGTTATCAATGGCCGTCGTTTTTCATGTGATTTCGATTTTGAGGGTTGTTTCAGTCGAATCGAATGGCTTTTTGATTCGGCATTTGGAAAGCTCTGAAACGGGAACAGCCTGCTTGGACCGAGGAAATGTGACCTAGATTTTAGCAGTGGATTTTCGAGTTAGATGGCTCGATCTTGAATTGCTAGAACCCGGGGTAGAACTGTGATTGTCAAAGCCAGCGAATTTACGAAGAACAAACTGCCAGCCAAACTCAAGACAGTCAAAGTTCTCCATCTAATCAACGGCGAGCATTTTTCTGGAGCCGAACGAGTTCAGGACTTGTTGGCGCTGGCGATGCCGCGGTTTGGTTACGAAGTTGGATTTGCGTGTTTGAAGCCGGACAAGTTTCCTCTCGTTCGCGAGTCGCAGGACAGTGAGCTATTCGAGACGCCGATGAAGTCCAAATTCGATATTTGGTGTGCAGGTCGTGTGGCCAAAGTGGTCAAGGATCACGACTATCAATTGATTCACGCTCATACACCACGGACACTCTTGGTTGGCCGACTAGCCGCCAAGAAGCTTAAGTGCCCGCTCGTCTACCACGTGCATAGCCCAGTCGGTCGCGACTCCGAACGTGGATTGTCCAATCGAATCAATACTTTGCTGGAGACTTGGAATCTGGCCGGTGTCGACAAGATGATCTGCGTTTCGAATAGCTTGGCTGGGTATATGCGAGAGCTTGGGCACTCCCATTCCAAAATCGAAGTCGTGTCTAACGGCGTGTCAGCGATTCATGACTTGCCGACTAGAGAAGCCCCGGGACACACTTGGACGATCGGAACGATGGCTTTGTTCCGGCCTCGGAAAGGAACCGAGGTTTTGCTGGACGCCTTAGCGATGCTCAAGCAAAACAATATTCGTGTCCGCTTGCGAGCCGTGGGCCCGTTTGAGACTCTCGAATATGAGAAAGAGATCATGGCCAAAGTTCAATCGCTGGGAATCGGCGAGATGATCGAGTGGACAGGATTTCAGACGGACGTGAATCAACAATTGCGACAGATGGATCTGTTTGTCTTGCCCAGTCTCTACGGTGAAGGCTTGCCGATGGTCGTGTTGGAAGCGATGGCCAATGGAGTTCCAGTAGTTGCGAGTCGAGTCGAAGGCATTCCCGAAGCCGTGCGCGATGGCATCGATGGCTTGATTTTCGAACCGTCGAATCCGACCGATTTGGCCGGAAAGCTTGAAAGGCTCGTTGGTGATTTGGATCGCTGGAAATCCATGAGCGAATCATCTCTAGCTCGTCAAAGAAACGAGTTGTCTGATCTGAGCATGGCACATGGCGTAGCCACCATCTATGACGGGCTCTTAAAATTTCCCAAGCGAGATTGAGGCGTAAGTCAAAATTGGTTTGAAATTCATTTTGAAGTAAATGGGCTGCAAGCCGAGCGACATTTGCTACGATGATTGCATGAACGAAACGCCTTTGAAAAAACACAGGGTTCGCAAGTCGCTGGGCTGGGGGTCGCTGTTATTGGCGATTGCGATTACCGTCGTACATTGGTTTCAGTTTGACAGCCTGGCGCCGGTCACCATGATTCCGCCTTGGCTCTGGCTCATGCCAGGCTTGATCTTGTTGGGCTTGAGTTTTACGCAATTGTCACGAAGCATTCTGGCCGCATCCTTGACACTTTGGGGGTTGTTCGCTTTTCTGAATGTGGAAGAAGTCCACGGTCTGATTCGTTGGCCAGCCTATTCATTGGAAGTCGCTGCCCTGTCCGATAGGTTTCGAGTTGTAAGCTTGAACTGTAATGTTGGCAATCGAAGTGCGGTAGCTGAGCTCGAATCGTTTCAGCCCGATATTGTATTGCTGCAAGAGTCGCCCAGTCTCGATACGTTACGAGAGGTCGCGCACGGGTTCTGGGGGGAATCGGCCAACGTGGCTTGGGCGGGGGATGTCTCAATCCTCGTCAATGGTGAGTTTGATCCAGTCTTAGTCGATCCCAATCGGCATTTTTCGCACGGCGTCGCCACGCTTAACGACGGGACTCGACTCGACGTGGTCAGTTTGCGGTTGAGCCCGCCCGTCTTCCGAATCGATTTTCTCGAGGCCGGCTTTTGGAACGATCATCGAGCACGACGAATCGAGCATCGGAATCAGCTTCAAGAAATCGTTGACTATCTCGTTGAGAACCAAGTGACGGATAATTTGGTGGTGGGAGGCGATTGCAACATGGTAGGTGGCGATGGCGGATTTTCGCCATTTCAACACCTGAATGACGCCTTCAAGCAAGGAGGCTCGGGCTGGTGTAACACGGGTACGAGCGAGTATCCGTTGTTTCGTGTCGATCAGATTTGGACGACAGCTAATCTCAAGTGTGAATTACTTCAGGCGTTCAAGACGCGGAATTCCGACCATCGAATGGTCGTCGCGGATTTCCAAATACAGCCATGAGCTGCTCGAGCAGTTTAGTCTACTCGGTTGTCCGAAGTTAGGCCGCTCGAATTAGCGGTGGGACCACTGGTTGAGCAAGCGGCTGAATGTGTGGCCGAGTTGCGTGCCGCAAGCGTTGCCCGATCACGGATTCGCTGAGGTCGATCAATTTGTCAGCGTAGTCTTCGAAACGGTACATGGAGTGCACGCGTTGATACGAAGTTTCGAGGATGCTCTGGGCGTGTTTAGGTTCATCAACCAAGGCTTGGATCGCGTTGGCTGCTTGGCCGTAGTCTGCGTAAGGGACAATTACACCAGCGCCGTTGTCCAGTGCTTCGACGGCTCCCCCTGAGTTGGCAAACGTAATGATGGGAAGGCGGGTCGCCATGGCTTCATGGATGACACAGGGAAACGGGTCAACGCGTGAAGTCAACAGGAACGCATCGGATCCAGTGAAATACGACTCGACCTGGGGGCGTTCGCCAATAAAGTGAATACGGTCGCGGGCTTCCGATTTTTCCATATCCAGTTTGACGTAATGGTAAGTGGAGTGGCACCATCGCGGCCCGTCTCCGACCCATACAAAGTGAATGGGCCTGCCTGACTGATTCGTTGCGGCAACGTGGCGTGCGACCGCGGCATAGTGATCGATGCCTTTGCGAAGATCCAGTGTTCCGCATCCGAGGACGATGAATGCGTCTTCAGGCAAGCCTAATTCTTGGCGAACCTGCTTTCGCGCAACGGCCTGTGGGATTCTTTGACCAAACTCTGGATCCAAAAGACCTTGAGGCAAGACCATTGTCTTACCCTCTGGTAAGGGGGTCTTTTCGTTAGCTGCATCACGCACTGTGTGGGCTGGGAAGACGATTTTCTGAGAGGCTGCCAGTACCATTTTGTAATCGTCTACGGTGTACGACGAAGGCAATTCGTGAACGAGTGAAATGCAAGGGATTCCCAGTTGCGCTAGAGCTGCGGCCGACTCTCGCGATTCCATGCTATTGCAAACGGCGAGGATCGGTAAGTTGTTTTTCTCGCGATTGACAAGTCGCCCAATACGTTTTCGAATGCCTTCGGTATGGTGATTGGGAACATTGAAACAATCGACGGTCGAATGTTCACCAAATTCGGAAGCGAGGTGTCCGCCGGATTGAAGCACCGTCTCGCATTGAATATCACAAGTCAGATTGAAATGCTTGAGTAGATTCAAAATGATCTTGGGCGCACCGGTTCGCGTTGCTTCATGCGAGACAAATACGACGCGGCTGCGCTGCGGACCACTCGTCTTTTTTTGCTTTCTCGATTTACCAAATAGTCGCATGATATTTCCCGGCACCTTGCAGATGGACCGTGACTAGAGGGTGATATAATTCCCAAGCCTGGACCGTGGAGTGTGTGAGGTTCGGGAGAGTAGCAACAATGGACCGCTCCGGATATACCATCAGCGGGACTTTAGTGGGCTCGCAGTGTTCAAAGACAACGTTGTCAGCGTGAAAGTGCTAGCGTTCTTTGTCTGTAGCGATCAAGCCGATTTCGCGAATAATTGCTGGAATTGAAGCGAATGCTCGGTGGCGTTCTCGACTGAGCTGTCATGCACGATCCTCCCGACATCCATCACAATCACGCGATCTGCCAAACGCAACGACGAAGCTCGGTGCGTGATCACGATCGTGGTTCGTCCCTTGATGAATTTCGCGAGTGAGTTATGAATGATTGCTTCAGACTGGCCGTCAATTTGGCTAGTCGCTTCGTCAAGAATAAGAATCTTGGGGTTGGAAACGACGGCTCTGGCAATTGCCACTCGCTGGCGTTGTCCCGCTGAAAGTTTCTTTCCGTCGTCACCTACATTAGCGTGATAGCCGTCTACGAGTTTGTCGACGAAGTCATCGATGCGGGCAATGCGAATTGCGTGCATGATTTCTTCATCGGTTGCACCCGAGCGGCCATAGGCGATGTTTTCCCACAACGTTCCGTTGAAGAGGACAGAATCTTGGGTGACCCATGAGATCTGTTGGCGTACTTTTTTTGGTTGCATCTGCCGAATGTCTTGTCCATCAATTCGGACGAAGCCCGCATGGGGATCGTAGAAACGAGCCAATAAGTTCATCAGCGTCGATTTTCCTGAGCCATTGCCACCCACGATTGCCAATGTCTGGCCGTAGGGGATTTTGAGGTCAACTTTTCTGAGCACCGGTTGGCGAGGCAGGTATCCGAAAATGACGTTCTCAAAATGGATGCTTTCTTGGTGCACGGGGACAGGGATTGGATTTTCGGGAGCTGCGATCAAAGGCGCTGGACCGAAAGTTCGGAATAGGTTTTCGCAAGCCGTGCCACCTCGAACGATGACATTGATGATCTCGCTCATCTTTCTGGCGGGGTCAGCAGCACCGGCGAGCATCGCGTAGAACACCAACAGCATCGCTGGCTTGATCGGTGTGTCGCTGATCTTGATGTATTCGAACAAGTGCGTTTGCTGATTGAGAACGAGGTATGATCCCACGAGCATCGAGAGCGAAATCGAAATGATGCTGAGGACTTCCGTGATTGGTCGCAGGAGTGAATCATAGAGCGCGATTCTTAGTTGCATCTGGTAAAGCGTCGACGCGTTGCCTTTGAAGCGACGCCGCTCAGTGCGCTCGCGGTTAAAAATCCGAACGGTTTTAACCGCTTTGAAAGTTTCAATCAGGGTCTGAAACACCTCCGCCATTCCTGCCATCTCGATTTGCGTTGAGCGTTTCATACGCCGTGAAATCGAATGGATCAGAAAGGCACCAGCGGGGACGATGGCGAGAGAGATAATTAGAAGCGGCAGTGAAATCCAAGCGGCGACGGCGAGACAGGCGATCATCTTAAGCGGTTCGCGCAGGCACTTGCCGTAGAACATACGCAATCCGGAACTGATCATGGTCATGTTGTAGGACAAGTGCGTCATCATCGCCGACGTGCCAATGAAATCAATTCGTCTTTGGTCCAGCTCTAGGGCCTTGCGATAATAGATGCGTCTCAGGTCCAGGACGGTCCGTTCAGAAACCCGGGCATCCAAAATCGCGCTGATGATCAGCAGGATGCCTTTGACAACGGAAACTCCCAGCAACCACGAAAGGGCAACGACTAGCGTTAGAAACGCTGATTGGGGCGCATATTCATCGACGTAGGGTTGAGCGTTTTTGTACCACGCGAGTGCTTCTTGTTCGCCTTTGAGTCGGTCTGATTTGAGATCGATCTTGTTCAGTAGCGTCGCGTTTGGGGCTTGGGTCTGTTGAGTTTCCAGGCTGTCAATTTCTTGCTTGAGCAAGTCAATATTGCGTTCGCCGCTTTCGATTTCGTGCTCAACCCACGTAATCGCAGTTTCTCCTTCGAGCACAATTTTCACGATTGGAAAAACCGTGGTGATACTCGCACTCCATATTACCGCGATGAGCAATGAGCATACGAAGGCCCCCGCAATCGTCCAACGATAACGCAATGAGTGTTTTACGGCTTGGAAAAAGGGTTTCATCGGGAGACCCTGAGAGATCTAGTAACGAGGTGGGCGGAGATCTTGCCGAGAAATCACAATCGCGTCAATAACAGTTCGCGAATGAGGGGGAATGAGGGGAATGAGGGGGGGCGGAGGGGGGATGGGAGGATGAGGCGGGTGCGACTGGGCGTTCAGCCTTGTGGATCGCTTGTTTGGCGAAGAATTTTCACGAAGGTGGCATTCGATCCCGACGGGATCATGCCACAAACAAGAACGTCGTATTAGCCAATCCGTAGGTTCGACTCAATTCGTCGAACCACTTCTTTGGCTGGATAGACGGCGTGCGAGAGTGTGATGCCATCGTTATTGGCGATCCACTTGGCGACTTTTTTCTCAGCGGCGATGGCGGTGCTGTGGCTGCGTCCGCCGAAGTATTCGCCGATCTCGGAGAAGGCCGAACCGGTGTACTGGCGGGAGAGGTACATTGCCAACATGCGGGCGGCACTGATGCGTTTCTGACGACTGGGTGATTTTAACTCATTGGAATTGACACCGCAGAACTCGCACACGGCTTGTTCGATCGTCACCATCGAAGTGCAATTTGGGCCGGAAAGCGAGAATAGATCGCACAGGACGTTTTGGGCGACTTCGGGGCTGATGGTTTTACCAACCGAAACGGCATAGGCGTGCAAGCGATTGATCGCACCCGAGAGGCGCCGAACATCACGGGTAAGTTGTTCGCAAATTAGCCGCAGGACATTGGTGGGAATGTTTAAATCTCGCTCGGCACACATGCGCCGAACAATCTGCATTCTTCCGTCGAAGTCTGGATACTCAAGTGGACACGTTAAGCCACCGGAGAGCCGAGCGCTGATGTCGTTCCCTAAATGCCCAAGTTCAATCGGCGGACGATCTGAGGTCACGACCACTTGTTTGCCAGTCCGAATTAAGTTGTCGAGCGTATGCTGAAACTCACCCAGTGTGGCTCGCTTGTTCGCAAGAAATTGAATGTCATCAATCGCAAGCAAATCGAGGTCTCGGTATTTTCGTCGGAACATCGGGAGTCCGGTGCCTCCGCGAAGCGACCCTACAAACTCACTGGTGAATTGTTCGGCCGATAAAAAGATACAACGCTTCATCCGCAGACGCCGTCGAAAGTCGGTGGTGAGCGATTCAAGCAGATGCGATTTGCCAGATCCAGTTGGCCCGTAAATAAACAACGGCGAAAATTGTCCAGGCCGTTCGAACAGCTGGGTCACACCGGCTTCGATTAATCGATTGTCTGCACCAAACCAAAATGAACTCACGCCACGTCGTCGCGACTTCTGCTCACGAACGATTGGCTCAGAGGGCGTGGCGAGGGCTAAAGTGGCAGGTTGAGTTGGCTTGATGACTGCCACAGCCGATTCAGTTGGCAGCCCGATAACTGATTCTGTTTCCGGCTCAAGCTGAAACACGACTTGATAGTGTGGCCCCGCGACCTGATCGACGACCGATCGAATCTCGTTACCAAAGGTACTTTGAATGCGTTGCAGCGAAAACTGATTCTCAGCTCGGATCCAGATTGTCTTGGCAGCCGACGGATTCTCCGCGTTCTCATTGCCGCTCTGGGTGACAATGCAATCGCGTTTAGAAAACCACAGCTCAAACCGATCTGCTCCAATTCGAGCGATCAGTTGATCAGCAATGGTATTGGCAAAATCCCAATCGTCGATGTCTGGTTTATCTGTAAATCCCTGAGGCGACAAAGTCACGTCCTGACACATTATCGGCCCGCTCATTCGGGTTGGACTTGCGATCGTTGCACGGCGGCGAAAATCGGTGCCTGCCGGAGAAGATTGCAATTAAACCCTTCAAAGCGTCCTTTTTTTTATTTTTTCATTCCGCTTCGTGCGAAATGCTAATGAACCTTGGTGAAGAGTTGAGATTCTAAGACCGCTAGCATTTGTGTCAAACCTTTACTTTGAAATATTCGTGAAGTAGAAGTTTATCGAGGAAACCGAGGCGGAGTTTTCAAAATACACGGCAAATTCTCGCGCGCGATTTCGAAGAACGCCGGGCATCATCGGTGGATAAAATGTCAAACGAATTTATCCAAAAAAAACGAACCCAAACCAGCTGATAATCCCCCGGCTTTTGAGGTCGATCGTCTCAAACAATTAGGCAAACTGGGCCGTCGTTTTTTTTGAGAGATGGGTTGACAAGCCCTTAGTCAAGCCTGGATTCCGGCTATTGAGTCTGCTGGGAGCCGACGATCAGCGATTTGAAATCGTCGCTTAGTTCGGTTCTGGCTTGGGGATTGTTTAATTCCAACATCATTGCGACTTGTTGAACTGGGTTCTCGGTATAGATCACTGTTGGGTGTTGCATTAACAATCCTCCGGTCGGCTTCCGATTCTTTTTGGCCAGGAGGAAACCGGCCCACTGCGTGGCTTGGGATTGAAAGCCGTATCGCTGAGTCAGCAGACGCGTCAATTTCGTCGCATCGCCCGCCCACCCACGAAATGTGATTCGCTGAACTTGCTGGTTCCCGTCGAAAAAGTAGGTCAACGATCCATGCAGGTCCCACGATTGGGTGCCTGTTACTAAAGCGACCCTTAACCCGTGGAGTCCCGTGTCGCCGGGACAGGTCGAAACTCGCTTCCAGCGACTCTTGACCCAATTCGGTGTGATGTCGAATCGGAAAACCTCTTCAAAGTTCACGACTGGAATGAACTCTAAGGGGATGGCGTTGAGGTTGGGACCGTTTGCGTCACCTGGAAGAATAATGGTTTGAGCCGAACGGAAGTCTGACGTCAGCCCAGGAGGCACGCCGTTGATGCCCCTGCCACCGTTCGCAACATTGGCTGAAGCGAGTTGGGCCGGAACACCGTTTGAGAAGCGATTGGGATATCCGTTGGCAAGTTGCGTGTTCGGCATCAAAGTTGGCGATTGTAGGGTCGCCGGGTTTGTGGCTGCGTAACCTTGAACGCTCGCTTGGCCACGGGATTGGCCATGTCCGGCTTGAGAAAAGATCGGATTCCCGGACGGTGCATTCTGAAAACTTGAATTGGCTTGCTGGAACGGCTGGTAGTTAGCTTGGCCATTAAAATAGGCGTTTGCGGAATTTGGGGCGCCGGCAGGATTGCCATAGGCACTTGGATACGCCCCGGGCTCTTGAAATGCGGCTTGATCTTGAGATGTCTGACCCGATTTTACTTTGGAAAACAGGATCGGCGCAGCGATCACACAGGCAATCAAAGACGGAATCAGAATGGAGCGAATAAACATGTAGGGTCTCTCAAAATGGCACGAACCATTATCAATATCGGATCCGGGTGCTCGCATTCTTTGAGAAGATCGAATTTGGAAAACAACCAGCAAAACGAATTGGATCGTTCCAACCACTCTAAGCAATTCAGCTGAGTTCACGTGACAGGAGCAATTGGCCCGATCCGCTTGACCCCAACCCCGATCAAGGATTTCTCAGAGCATCAGGTTTAAACGATGTTTCAGGTCTGGCTGAGTGCTGGACAAGGGATGACGGTCCGCATGGCAATAATGCTTGTGAAGCAGCCGTTTGAACTCAGGGAGTCCGATTACCGTTTCGTAGAAGCCGGCGGGCCTGGCTGGAAACGTAGATGTTCGTCAACTACGATCAAGGCATGAATCCTGATACCCGCAATGATTACCTGTGGCTTGTTTCTGATGAAACCGTGCCGATCCTCGATCACGTTCAGAAGGCGTTTGAGGAAAACGTCAATCCCGTTCGGATTGCCAAGTCGTTGCGTAAGCAGACTACAGCTACACGTAGTGCTCTCGTAATGGAGCAAGCACAGCTGAGAATTCGAGGTCGGATCAAATTCGCCAACGCTCAGCAGATGTTTTTCACACGTCGTGGGCTCGAACAGGCTTCCGGGAAAGGGCTCGCGCGATACAAGGCCGCCCGGATGGCTGGTCTCTCAAAGGTAGGTGATCTTTGCTGCGGAATCGGTGGAGACCTATTGGCGTTGGCCCAAAGAAACAAAAAGGAACCATTGGCGTCGGAAACGGTTGGGATTGATCTGGATGAATTGACGTGCCTTTTCGCTCAGCGAAATCTCATCGCCAATTCGCTTGATCCGAACTTGGTTCGAATCGAGCAAGTGGATTTCAACGCGTTCGATCTCGCGGGTTTCGATGGCATGCACGTGGATCCAGATCGCCGGATCAAAGATCGTACGGTGCATGGGAATCGATTTAGCCCAACCCTGGAAGAAGTGTTTGCTCGCACACCGGACGACTGTACCGTCGCAATCAAAGTTGCTCCGGCGACGCCGTCGGCAAACTATTTTCCGTCACATCTGCAACGAGAATGGTTGGGGGATCATCGAGAGTGCAAACAGCAGTTGCTGTGGGTGGGACCGGCAACCGACAAGCCTGCCCATCGAACCGCAACCTACGTTGGCAAGGATGGATCGGTCAATCAAATCTCGGTTGCCGAAGACGATTTGGATTGCACGATCGAAGTCCACGATACGATTCTTGATTATATTTACGAACCGCATCCTGCGGTGCTCGCGGCCCGGCTCACCGATTTTGTAGGCCGCCGAAATGGCTTGCGTCGATTCACTTCGGGGATCTCGTATCTGACGGGAAAGCAACTCGTGGACGACCCATTACTGACACGTTTCGAAGTCCTGGATATTCTCCCCCTGAGTCTACGCAAGGCGCATCGCGTGCTGCAGATCTTAGAAGTCGGAGAAATTGAGGTCAAAAAACGCGGCGTTGAATCGGTGACGGTTGAGCAATTTGGAAGAATGAAGCTGGAAGGGCCAAACTTTGCCACCGTAATTCTAACGCGACTGGGAAAAAATCGAGTCGTTGTGATCGCGAAACGCCAAGGCAACCCGCTGGAATTGCCAGGGATTTCCAGTCCTTAAGATGGGTGCCTGTCCAGATTGATTTTTGGATGGCTGCTGGGAGCTGTTTGTTTGTAGCGGCGTTACCGTTGGATTAGTCTATTTTCAAGTTATCGCATGCAAAACCGGCTGGCAACGTGAGGCGGCCGTGAACATCCAGTGATGTGGATGAGCCTGAGAAAGACCGGCCGGCGTGATCAAACTCAAGGCAGCCGTTTTTCCGGTTGAGAGCGTTCCGCGTTCGTTTTCGATTCCAAGTGCATGGGCGCCATTGGCAGTTCCCATGGAAAGGACAAGGCCCGCGTCTAGGGCTGGAAACGCTCCAGCAATCTGTTGCAACTCGGAGTAGAGATTGAGGTCGGGGCTGGAAGCTCGCGAATCAGTTCCCACGCAGAGGTTGATTTTTCGAGCCAGAATTTTTTCTAGGGGATAGTTCGAATGGCCGAAAAACTGATGCGTGCGCGGGCAAAATGCAATCGCCAGATTCGTCGTGTGCTCCGCAATCAGATCAAGCTCTTGATCATTCAGGTAGTTGCCATGGACTACAATCGCTGACGATGCGGAAGCCAGTATTTTCAAGGTCTCAAGGATGGAATGGCGGATCGCAAAAATGCTTGGATCCCAAATGCCAAAATCTTTCATCAGTTCGACAAATTTGCCGGTTTGATGCTCGACGAATTCGCGTTCGGCCAGAGTCTCGGCGAGATGCATCGCGACGGGTCGGTCGGCCGTCGTGGCTTGAGAGACCATCTGGGGCAATAACTCGGCCCCTACGGAATAGGGGGCGTGTGGGCTGGCACCGACTCCGGCGATCGAATCAAGAGGTTGAGCGGACGCAAGGAAGCTCGTGAGTGCTGGTTTCAGGGTCTCACAAACTGCTCTGCCCCGTCCCAGTTGTTCCATGAAAATGAGCGTCGACAAGTTCTTTCGATTCGATCGGTAGTCACTGAGTTCAATGGGGGCGGTTGCAATCTCGCCGAGGGTCCACACACCAGATGCCAGGGACTCCTCAATTCCTTGTTGGATTGTGTGGGATTTTCCGTCTGAAGATTTTTTTGTAAGGGTGGCAGACCGTTGGTTGACAATCAACCGAATCCAATCCGTAAACTCGATTCCAGGTTGGCCCAATGGGTGAGACAGGTGGCTAAACTCCAGATGGGTGTGGGCGTTGACGAGCCCTGGTACGATCGCACCATCGCCGAGGTCGGTAATCAATGAGTCGGCTGGAACATTGGCGCGGACGTCAGCGAATTTGCCAACGGAGATGATTTTGGAATCGCAAACGGCGACGGCTGCGTTGGGGATGGGAGGGGAATCTACCGGGCAAATCCAGCTGGCCCGAAACA
>JBLINZ010000057.1:0-19591 GCA_047639375.1 Mariniblastus sp.
TCACGGGTTCCAATATTTGAATCTGCCAGTGTATTGTGGAATTGTTTCCAGGGAAGATTGCCGAGAGCGTGCGTCCTGAAATAAACGGCGGCGCCCTCGTGTGGGTTGTGTGGTTTTGGGTAGTCGATCGAATTGCCGTTTTGCGAATGAGTCGACGAGCTTTTTGACGGCATAGGGCCTGTGCCGTCTACATTGGCTGCGCTCGGTCTTGATTGTCTTTCGCTCGCGGTTGGTGTTTTAATCTCGACTGATTTTGGGAGCCGGAAACGGGTGACCCGACGCGTCAGGTCTGGTTGATTTGAGATGCGAGACGATAAATCGTTTAACGATTAGACGGCAGGCGACGGTGTCAAACGCAGAGCGTTTGTGGGCGAGGCAGTTGCCGCTTGACGGCAAGCCACCAACGAGGGCTCACCCTCGCAGCCGCTTAACCCTCCATTAAATCAACACGCCTGTACGTTTTGAGGTTGCGATCTTTGGCTGCGTTTGAGCGACATGCTGTAAAATATGCTGTAAAAGCTGCGGACATTGATCTGCATCGAACCGCCCTGAAATTTTTTCGTCGTGAAGGGAGGTTATGTGCCTGGTGAATCGTTCACGGGCCATGTTGTGTGCGAATGAACCGCAGATAACCGCAGATAACCGCAGATAGTCTGCGCGGGCCAATCGTCGCCGAATCAATAACCCAAAACCGGCGAGAGCCAGCGTTCGATCTCGGAGACTGATTCGCCTTTGCGTTGGGCGTAATGCTCGACTTGGTCTTTGGTGACTTTGTTGACTGAGAAGTACCGTGATTCAGGGTGGGCGAAGTACAGCCCGCTGACTGCAGCGCCTGGCCACATGGCAAACGATTCTGTCAGCTTGATCTGGGTGGCTGGTTCAACATTCATCAAATTCCAGAGCGTTGATTTTTCGGTGTGGTCGGGGCAGGCTGGATAGCCAGCCGCTGGACGGATCCCGCGATACTTCTCTTTGATCAATTCTTCGCGGGAAAGACTCTCATCGGTTCCAAATCCCCAATCGATTCTAGCGCGATGGTGAAGTAGCTCAGCAAACGCTTCGGCCAATCGGTCGGCAAGCGTCGAGACCATGATGGCGTTGTAGTCGTCATGGTCTTCACGAAACTGGGCTGCCAGTTCATCGCAACCATGGCCAGTCGTGACTGCGAATCCGCCGATGAAGTCTTGGCGGCCGGAGTCGATGGGGGCAACGTAGTCGGCCAGCGAGCGATAATGCTTGATACCTTTACGTTGCCACTGTTGACGCAGCATGTGAAACCGGGTGAGCTCCGTTGTTCTCGACTCGTCGGTGAAGAGCACCACGGAATCACCGTCGCTGTTCGCGGGCCAGAATCCATAGATTCCACGGGGAGTCAGCAGTTTCTCGTCAATGATTCGTTTCAGCATTGCTTGAGCGTCGGCGAACGTTTTGGTGGCTGTTTCGCCGACCACTTTGTCTGTCAAGATCTTGGGATACTTGCCGTGCAATTCCCAAGACATAAAGAACGGCGTCCAGTCGATGTATTCCGCAATTTCACTCAGCGAAATTTCGGCGAATCCATTTTCTCCGTCAACAAGCTGGGTGCCCACCAATGATGAATTGGCAGCCCCGGCCGTTTTCGTGCCCGTAAAACTGGGTGTGGCAATTTCGATGGTATTCCAGTCGGTTTGGAAACGGTTTTCGAAGGCTTCCTCGTATGGCACCAACGTCATTTTTCGCTCTTCGAAGCTATCCACCAGCTTGGTTTGAAGGGCGGTGTTCTCAGCGATGAAATCCGGCTTGAGATCGGTGTTGATCAAGCGGTCCACGACGCCCACGCTTCGCGAGGCATCGAGTACATGGATCACACCGTGATCGTATTGGGGCGCGATCCTGACAGCGGTGTGCTTGTCGCTGGTGGTCGCTCCACCGATCAACAGCGGAATATTCATTCCCGTTCGCTTCATCTCCTTGGCGACGTAGACCATTTCGTCGAGGCTGGGGGTGATCAAGCCTGACAGCCCAATCAAGTCGACGTTGTGCTTGACGGCTTCTTCGAGGATTTTATCGCAAGAGATCATTACGCCGAGATCGATGATTTCATAGTTATTGCATCCGAGCACGACGCCTACGATGTTTTTCCCGATGTCGTGAACGTCGCCTTTGACCGTGGCCAAGAGGATTTTGCCACGAAAGCTTTGGCTCTCGACGCCAGCCTCAATCTTTTCCTGCTCCATGAAGGGCAGGAGGTGGGCAACGGCTTTTTTCATGACGCGAGCCGATTTCACGACCTGCGGAAGAAACATTTTCCCGCTTCCGAATAGATCACCAACGACTGACATCCCATCCATCATCGGGCCTTCGATAATGCTTAGGCAACGGTCGTATTTGAGTCTCGCTTCCTCGGTGTCCGCGACCACGTACTTGTCGATGCCTTTGACGAGTGCGTGAGAGAGTCTGGCTTCGACAGGCGTTTCACGCCAAGCCAGATCTTCGACTCGGCCTTTTTTCTTGCCGGTTCCTTTGAACGAGTCGGCGAATTCGAGCAACCGATCCGTCGCGTCATCACGTCGGTTGAGCAACACGTCTTCGACGTGTTCCAGCAAGTCCTTGGGGATCTCTTCGTAGATTTCCAGTTGCCCCGCGTTCACGATTCCCATGTCCAGTCCCGCTTGGATGGCATGGTACAGGAAGGCTGCATTGATGGCTTCGCGGACAACATCGTTGCCTCGGAAACTGAAACTGACATTGGAAACACCGCCGGAAATTTTTGCTCCCGGGCAGACGATTTTGATTTTTTTGCAGGCTTCGAAAAAGTTAACGGCGTAATTATTGTGTTCTTCCATCCCGGTGGCGATCGTCAGGATGTTGGGGTCGAAGATGATATCTTCAGGTGGGAACCCGACTTTTTCCGTGAGCAAGTCATAAGCTCGTTTGCAGATTCGAACTTTCTCATCCGCTTCGACCGCTTGTCCCTGTTCGTCAAACGCCATGACCACGGCTGCGGCCCCATAGCGTCGGACGAGTTTGGCCCGCTCGAGGAACTCCTCTTCGCCTTCTTTGAGGCTGATGGAATTCACGATGGCTTTGCCTTGGACAGCGCGGAGTCCGGCCTCGATCACGGACCATCGAGAGCTGTCGATCATGATTGGAACCGAAGTGATATCGTCTTCGCCGGCGATCAATCGGAGGAACTTGGTCATCGCGGCTTCGCCATCAAGCAGCGCGTCGTCCATATTAATGTCGATCACGGCGGCGCCACCGACGACCTGATCGCGTGCGACTTCGATGGCTTCTTCGAATTTTTCGTCACGGATCAGTCGAGCGAATTTTCGGGAGCCGGTAACGTTGGTTCGCTCGCCAACCATCAAGAAATTTGCGTCTTCTCGCATCGTCAATGGACGGGAGCCAGAGAGTCGCGTCAACGGCTTGATACTGTTTCTTTTGTGAGGCTGAATTCCCTTGAGGGCTTGGGAAATGGCTTTGATGTGAGCCGGAGTCGTGCCGCAACAGCCACCGACGATATTCAGCCAGCCGCTTTCGGCCCATTCCTTGATGGTGGCTGCCATGTCTTCTGCCGACAAATCAAACTCGCCCATCTCGTTGGGCGTGCCGGCATTGGGATGGCAACTGATGTAGGGTGTCGCGATGCCAGCGAGCTCTTCGATGTGTGAACGCATGATGTCTGGGCCGAGCGCACAATTCATCCCGACGCTCAGCATCGGGAAATGCGAAACCGAATTCCAAAACGCCTCGACGACTTGACCGGAGACAAACGTTGAACCGGATTCGGCGAACGTGCCAGAAACCATGACGGGGATCGAGTTGCCGGAATCTTCGAAATACCGTGCGATCGCGAATAGGCAGGCTTTTAAGTTGAGCGTGTCGATCACCGTTTCGGGGAACAGAATGTCGACGCCTGCCTCAACGAGGGCTTTGACTTGAATGTAGTACGAGGCTTCCATTTCTTCGAAAGTTGTGTTTCGATAGGAAGCGTCCTCGACGTTGGTGCTGATCGCGGTTTGTTTGGACGTCGGTCCGATCGAGCCGGCGACGAAGCGTGGTTTGTCAGGAGTAAGCGCCGTGAATTCATCGGCGGCTTTGCGAGCATTGGCGACGCCCGCAAAATTAATCTCGCGGACGATGTCTTCCGGGAAATCAAAATCGCTCAGCCCGACGAGGCTGGCTTGGAACGTATTGGTCTCGATGATGTCGGCGCCGGCCTCGAGGTACTTGCGATGCAACTCCGTGATTTTTTCGGGGTGCGTTAGTCCGAACACATCAGTGCAGTTTTTGAGGTCGTGATGCCAGTCCTTGAATCGCTCGCCACGGACTTCGGCTTCGGTGAGCTCAAGTCCGAAAATCATGGATCCCATTGCTCCATCGAGAATCAAAATCTCGTTTTCAAGACGGTTTAGAAACTGTGCTGACTTATTCGTTTGATTAGCGACTGACACTTCGGATTCTTTTCGTTTCGCAGTGGTGGTTCGTAAAGGTTTGACTCAACGTTTTCTATCAACGTTATTGACCATGAGATGGTTGTTTTGGCATTGACATCTCGTGACTCTAAATCGTTCGCGAGAAACGTGAATCGATCGTTTGAATGTGAGCTTTGATGCCTTCCAGCCGCTCCGTGTTAACCCGGGGCATTTGGGCGGAGTGGCATCCTCCATGCAAGCAATCATTTTAGTCGTTGTAGTCGGTCTAGACTACCGATGGCTCAAGACTATCACAATCCGAACCGATGAATAGGAAGTGTACCGCCGTTTCGAGCATCGGATATTGAAATGAATTCAACCATTATCGTTCAGCAAAATATCGGCATACCTGCAGGGCCGTTGAAGCTAGCCAAAAAGAAGTCTGTGGAGACTGGGAAAAAGTCTGTAGGGGCGATTATTCGGCCAATGCCTCGCGAGACTGGAAAGACAGGAATTGTTCGTCTGGATGCAGCCAGTCCCAATACGCATAAGACGCACATGAGCCACCATCAGCTTGAGGACTACGTCCAATGGTTGAGGGCTAAGATTGAACAAGACGCGCTCGATGCGCATCAAGCGGTCGAAAGAAATGTGTCGCCGTCGCCGGTCTCGGCGCCAGTTGGCGTGGCAGGTGCAGCGGTTCGGCGCAATTCAGAGACTACATCGAATCATGAGCAGGCTCCACTAGAATCGGGGCTAGCGAATCCAGTTGAGCATTTGGAAAAGCCAGTCGTCAACGTGCCGATTCCGACGCTCAAGGATTGGACGTCAACGGTCTCGACGGAATCCGTTGCTAACGATCTTGCTCCGCCGATCTCGACTCCATCTCCTTCGCCCGCGACGGAATCCGAGCGTGCCAAGGAGTATTCAGCGAAGAGTTTCCAGCGTGTCGATGGCCCGCATGATGGTGTCGCTCGGGCCTATTTGAAATTCAATGAGCTGTGGTCGGCCTTGCCACCACCGCCTGCTGAGCCGGTTGTCGAAAATCTGTCGTCGACGTCGTTGGACGAAGCGATTGTGGGTCAAAAGCAGGATAATGAAATGCCGGCAAGTTCTCCGGTTGGGCCTGGTGGAAAAGGCATCACCAAGACCGATGCTGAACGCTTGATAGAACGAATTTCGGACGCGATCGCGTCCGTAATGAAGGCCGATGAACCTCAGCTTGATGAGGAGAAGCCGGGAACGATGGAGCCGGAAGTGGAAGTGGAAACCTGTTTGGCGTATGAGTCCAAGCCCCTGGTGCCGGATTTCGACTCCGAGATTGCGATAGCCGCGGGAATGACTCCGGTCCGTCTCGACTCACTTGTCGTTGAAAAAACGGGGGCGGTGAGTCAGGTAGTGACTGAAGTTGAAGAGGTCGGCCGATCTCAGGTCGATCAGATATTCCAAGCCGAACGGTCGGACTTGTTGGCTGTCAGCGAGCCTGCGGCCCTCGAGTTGAACCAGGACCCCCAGCCTGCAGCTCCGGAGGTTCTCAATCAATCGAAACAAGAGATTCCAACTTCGGTCGCGGCTTGGGACGTGGAGGATTTTCGCTGGCCGGTCGTGACCAATCGAATGATTGTGTCTGGTGGCGAAGCGTTGGATCAGCTGTCTCGCTCGGCGTTTGAATTGTTGACCGCCACGAATCAACGGCTTGCTGTCGCCGGGCTTGGACGCTCGGAAGGCACGACGTCGATTGCGATTAGTCTCGCACGTTGGGCAGCTGCTTGTGGTAAAAGCGTCTTGTTGGTGGATGCCGATTTAGTCTCGCCGGGGCTTACCCAGCAAGTTGGATTGTCTCCAGAATTGTCTTGGATTAACGCGGTCAACCGATCGATGCCGCCAGCTGAGGTGATCGTCCGTTCGCAGCAATCGAACTTATGCGTGATGCCTGTGGCTCAAGTGGATTCGCGAGTCACGTGGCCAAGGTTCATTTACGACAACCTTGGAGAATTGATCGATGGTGTCCGGAGCCATTTCGATTTAGTGATTCTCGATGTTGGCCCTGCCAATCAATTGTTGGCTGAGTCAAGCCGGTCTTCGTTGCTCGTCGACGCTACCTTGATGGTGCATAATGGAGTAAACTCATCCGAGTTTCAGAAAACGAAAAGCCGTTTGGAAATGTTTGGACTCCGCAAGATGATGATCGCGGAAAATCGAACGCCCCAGATTGCTTCTAACGTGGCGTGATGGATGAACGGTCCGAAGGATCGGATTCGATCTCGAGGAATGACGTCCGGATAATCAGTGAACTCATCTCGCCCTCATCTCGCCGTCCTGTTTGCCATTTTGGTGCTTGCGGTTTCGGCGTTCGCGATACGCTATTCAGTCGCCAGCTCCGAGCAATTCTGGCTTGACGAATTGCATACTAGCTGGGTGGTGCAGGGCGATTGGTCGGGGCTTTCATCCCGGGCAGCCGACGGCAATCAACAGCCGATATTCTTTATGCTCGTGGCCGGGATGGTGGCCTTGCTGGGGCATTCCGAGTTCTCGTTGCGAGCCGTTTCGGTCCTGGCCGGCGTTGGGATGATGGTAGCTAGCGCATGGTTGACTTGGAGGTGGACACGGTCGTCGATTGCCGGGATCCTGGTGGCGATTCTTGTGACGTTTGACGTGCAGTTCGTTTTTTATGGAACCGAAGCCAGACCGTATGCCTTGGTTGAGTTCTTGAGCGTGATTCAAGTCATGTTTTTTGTCCACGCGGTATTTCAATCTCGGCTCTCGAACGCTGACGCGAATGCTCGATCGGTGGCACGTTCGGCTAGGTCCCGTTTCTCTCCGTTGGTTGGGTGGGCGGTGGTTTCGGTGGCGTTGGTTTACACGCACGTGACAGCGGTATGGTTGTTGGCGGTTGAAGTCGTGTTTTTGACAGGGTTGTGGTTGTTGCGGACGCGTCGGAATTCGCGTGAGGCCGAGGGGCGAACCGCCGAATTGAGCTGGGTCCGGTTTGTTGTGACGGCGATGGTCGTTGCGGTGGCGTTGATTCCGGCGGTCTTTCAGGTTGCTTGGATCATGAATCGAAAAGGCAATTGGCAAAGCGTTTCATCAGTCATGGGATTGTGGGGGGAGTCTTGGCGAGTGATATTGTTGCTGATCGGGCTGCCGCTGGTTTATCTGGTTGTGTCGCGAGATATTCGCCGAACCCATCGTCCTGGAAGTCTTTTCGACCGAACCATCTATGCTCGATGTTTGGATTCCAAATCGTTGCTGGCCTTCGTCGCGCTGTGGGCTTTGGGGCCTTTCGTGATTGTCTCGGTGCTTGCTGGGACAGGAATCGCTCCGTTGGCGTTGACTCGGTACACGTTGGTAGGCGCCTTGGGGTTGCCCGTGTTTGCTGGTTTTTGCGTTGGCAGTTTGCCTTCAAAGCTTAATCAAGCGGGACTTGCATTGATGGTCTTGGGCTTGTTTGCAATACAAAATCCAGTGATTCAATTAGGGCTGCAGGCAAGGCAGATTCCGCAGTTCCGAATTGAAGATTGGCGGACTCCGGTCTCGGAGATCAATTCCAATCCAGGGAAATCTGGCCAGCCTGTTTTCTTGTTTGGCAATGTCATCGAAGACAGTGAGGCGTTAGACAGCGATGATCCAGCGTTTCAAGAGTATTTGTTGTTTCCGTTGCTTGGGCTCAAAGAGTTTGACGCTGCTGATCGAATAGTCCAATCTGGTTCGACATTGGGTTGGACGCATTTCAGCAACGAGCAAATTGTCCACGCCAACCAGCAGGGCGGGGCGTGGGTTGTGATCCGAGCCAGTGATGAATTGGTAAATGAGATTGGTAATGAGTTACGAGAACGTCTCGCGTTGCTGCAAGGGGTACCGCCTGAGGTCATTCGCATTTCAAAATTAGAGACCGGGCTTAGTCCCGTTGGCTTACTCTTGGTTGATTGGTAAGCGAAATCATGGGCTCGCCTGAAGCTCTTGGATCGCATCTTGCCGTTGATCCGTAGAGCAAGTCGCCAAGACTTTCGGAACTAGAGGCGGCCGAAACTCTTGACGAGTTGCGCTACGGCGGTTGACGCATTCGGTGCTTTGGCCGGTGGGGCGGAGATGGTGACTTTACTTGTTGAGTCGACGTTAGCTTGGCGTTTGAAGCGAGGCGATTCGCTGGGGACTGAATGGCTTCAGGTCGACGGTTGGGTTTTTTCCGAGAGCCAAGTCGGCCATGGCGACGGCGGTTCCAGTGGAGAGGTGAAGGCCGGCTTTAAAGTGGCCGGTAGCCACGAACACGTTGCGGAATCGTCCGATTTGTCCCAAGTAGGGAAAGCCGTCGTAGGTTCCCGGCCGCAGTCCGGCCCAAGCTTTGACGTACGTCGAATCATTGAGGTGGTTTGAAATGCCTTCGGCCCATTGCCGTAAATGGGCGACTTCTGCGTCGGTGGTTTGGCAGTCGAATCCGACTTCCTCAATCGTCGCCCCCGCAATGATATGCCCGTCGCAACGCGGGACGAGGTACCGTGAGCCCTCATTGATGATTGGCCAATCAGCGGTTGACACCACATCAGGTGGAACTTGGTACATCGCAATTTGGCCACGCACCGGCTGCATGGGCAAAGAGACCTCAAGCGGTTGAGTGATTTGTTCGGACCATGGTCCAGCCGTCACAAAAAAGTTGTTGGCTGCAAATGTCTGTTGATCCGCACTGGCGTGCAAGATTTCTCCGCTTGATTCGTCGAGAATTAGTTTTACATCGCCGAGGTTCTCGTGCAATTGGACTCCCAGCTGCTGGCAGGCGGAGATCAGTGCTTCGTTGTGGCGAGGGTTGGTGAATTGAGATTCGCCCGGCACCCAAGCGGCTTGGTGGATAGTTGGCGAGAGGAAGGGGAATCGCTCTTTCGTTTGCTCTGCGTCCAGGGTCTCGAATGGAATGTTGCGTTCGGTCCAATCGGACTTGAGTCCTGCAATTGCAGCGAGCTCGCCGGTAGTGCGAGCCAAATGCAAGCCGCCGCATTCGCGAAACCCGTTGTCGATTCCGGTTTGTGTTAAAAGCTCTTTGGCCCACTGCTTATGCAAATCGTGACTGAGCGATTCAAGATGCTCCAAGGGGTGGATCGCTGTCTCTGGATTTTCCGCTGGGATGATGCCCGCACCGGCCCATGAAGATTGCATCGCAAACTGGTCGCGTTCCAGAACGACAACGAGTTGGCCGCGTTTGGCCAATTCGTAGGCGATCGATAATCCGATGATGCCTCCACCGATGACGACATGGGTCTGTGAGTTCGACGCGACGGGAGGACCGCTCGAGAGGCTTGGTTGATCGGGTGGAATTGACATGGCTCTATTCTGGTTTCGCCTGAAGCGCGAGCGTGGTAAGAATGTCGTGGAGCAAGGTGTCCTCAAGTTGGTTGGACGTGAAACTCGATTCTTGAGGGTCACTTGGTAGCGTCGCGAGTCTGGTCGTCAGTGTTTTCTGCAAGGCAAGCAAACCCTGCAGGTCGTCGACGTCGGTCAATGGCGGTAGTATTTGCGGTTCGATATTGAAGTGTTTTAGTCTGGCGACGGTTGCTTCAAATACAGTCGCCGTGCTCCACTGAATATCACTGAAAATATCAACACAGTGATTTTTCATGCCGACAAGATAATATCCTCCGTCGGGACTTGGGCCTAAGACAACGGGTGCTTTGTCGAGTGCGTCGAACGCCAATTCGATGTCGGCTGGTTTGAGGTGTGGGCAGTCGGCTCCGATCACGACGACTTTAGTCTCACGGTTCAATTTGGACGGACGTTCGGTGGCAGCTTGCTGGAACTGAGTTTGGAAAAAAGTTTGCATTCGCTCCCCCAAGTCGCCGTTAGATTGGGACTGAAGTTTCCAGTGGTGAGGGATGGAGTCTCGAAATGCTGGTTCTTGTTCGGGCGGGCTAAACACCACGAATCGGTCATCGGCTGACGAGCTTAAGTTCTCCAGCAAGTGAAACACAAACTGGCGATACAAATTGCAAGCAGCGAGCTCGCCAATCTCGGCAGCAAGCCTTGTTTTTACCCGTCCGGGCAGCCAGAATTTGGCAAAAAGTCCTAGCTGATTCAAAATGCTTCTCCGGAGCCACGTGTGACTTTATGTGGTTAGGGCTTGGTATAATCGGACCAAGCTACGTATTACTCAGTCTGAGCCCGGGTGGCGAAGCGACTCTTGCCTATTCGTCGCTTGGATTTGCCCGTCGTGGTACTAAACTTAGATTAACAGCTAGACCATTGCCCACCAATCCGATGTCACCGAAACCGGGACAAGAAGGAACATCAAGGCCAAGTATTCATGTCGGAACCCAGCGCCAAAAGCTTTTTGAAACTGCTTGAACGCAGTGGCATTGTGGCCGAAAACCGGCTTAAAGCGGAGTTGGCAAACCTTTCGAGCAAGGCAGCCGGTCGGAAAGTCAACGTGAAAGAGTTGGCGGGCCATCTCATCGACTCAGGGTTGATCACCCGTTGGCACACCGACAAACTCTTGGCGGGCAAATACAAAGGGTTCTTTCTTGGCAAATACAAACTGCTAGGGCATTTGGGGTCCGGTGGGATGAGTAGTGTCTATCTCGCGCAACATAAAATTTCCGAGCAGTTTCGAGCGATCAAAGTGCTCCCACGGAAAAAGGTATCTGACAAGAGTTACCTCGATCGATTTTATCTCGAGGCCCGAGCCGCGGCGAGCTTGAACCATCCCAACGTTGTGAGGATTTACGATATCTGCAACGAGGCCGACACGCACTACATGGTGATGGAATATGTGCGTGGAAAAGACCTCTATGAAATCGTGAAAGCCAACGGGCCGTTGGATTTTGTTGAGGCCGCCCAATCGACAATTCAAGCGGCTGAGGGGTTGGGTCACGCCCATGAACGCGAGCTGGTTCATCGTGACATTAAACCCGCTAACTTGTTGAAGACCGAAGACGGGACGGTCAAGCTGTTGGATCTTGGTTTGGCATTGGTTAACCAAGACGATTCAGAATCGCTGACGGTGTTGTATAACGAGAAAGTCATGGGGACGGCGGATTATCTTTCTCCTGAGCAAGCCGTCAATAGTCACAAGGTCGATCACCGGGCAGATATTTACAGTCTCGGTTGCACATTGTACTTTCTGTTGACTGGGCATCCACCGTTTCCCAAGGGAACATTGGCGCAGCGGATTGCGATGCACCAAACGCAAGAGCCGGCTGATATTCGTGAAAGCCGCCCCGAGTGTCCCATTGAACTAGTCGAAGCCTGCGACCGAATGATGGTCAAAAATGCAGACACTCGAATTCAGACCTGTGCCGAAGTGAAATCTTTGATGGAAAGCCTGATCCAGTCAGGCGTGCTTTCCAACGTCGATCCGAAAGCTGCTGTCCCGTTCGAGAAGAAGAAATCAACGTCGACCGTCAAGCCAGCGGGTGAGCGCGATAGTACGGATGTGATTAAGATCGACGTAGGCTCCGACTCACAAAAAGGAAACTCGCGCAAAGGAAGTTCGAAATCAAGATTTCCGAGCAATGAAGGCTCAAAGAAACAGATGTCTGAATCGCAAGTCAACGCGATTTTATCGCCCCGCAAACGATTCAGAAATCCGCCCAAATGGGTGTTGCCGGTCGCGATTGTCGTCATGCTGGTGATTTTGGTTGCCACTATTTATATGGCGAATTATTTGATCAATCAAAAACCGACGCAAGAGAATCAGGCAATTAGTTGCCTGCCTCAGTCGACAGGGTTGGTAGACGTTGAAGATCAGCGGCTGGCGAAGACTTGGAACACGAGCACTTGGAACGCGAGCACTTGGAACGCGAGCACTTGGGGATGGCATGAAGGCCCTCTTCAAATTGAATTCCAACAATCGAAATTGGGCAAGGTGAGCCAACTCCATGGACAGACTTAGGATTGAGAAGACTATGATCGAAAAGATGATAGAAGTTAAACTTGGGCGCCGCTTTTTTCGGCGCGGACTGTTTTCAGCCATTGCGTTGTTGGTATTGCTGGGAGCGCTGAGCGAGCAGGCGATCGGCCAAGCTCCCACGCCTCGGCAAAAACAGTCGGTCAAGCAAATCAAGACGAATATCGATCGGGCCGGGAAACAATTCAAAGCTAAGAAGTTTGCGGCGGCTGCCAAGTATGTGAACGAGGCGACCAAGCAAGCGACGGTTCTCGCGGCAAGTGCGTCGCCAGAGCTGATGGAGTTGATCAAGCCTGAATTCGAGCGATTGTCCAAGGCTCATGAGCTGCTCACCAAAGAAGGTCAAAAACTTGAGGCGTTAGGTGCCTTGCCGGCGCCGATGACGGGCGATGGCGAGGCGGTGAGCTTTACCAAATCTGTCGCGCCGATTCTCGTGGCGAAATGTGGCAATTGTCATGTTGCCCGCAACCGAGGTGATTTCAGCGCGGCGACGTTCGAAGCCCTCGATCAAAGTACGATGCTGGCCTACGGCTTACCGGACGACGCCCGTTTGATCCAGGTGATCGAAAGCGGAGAAATGCCCAAGGGCGGGCTGAAAGTCGACGAGGCAGAGCTCAAGATCTTGCGGGCGTGGATGAAGCAGGGCGCGAAGTTCGACGGCGAGAGTGTTAAGCAAAGCCTAAACGATTTCGTGACGGCCCCCACGCCACCGGCTCGCAATCGTGAACGAATGAAGCCCAGGGTTCCTACGGGCAAAGAAACTGTTTCCTTCGGCCTCGATGTCGCCCCAATTTTGCTTGAGAATTGTGCTCGATGTCATATCAACAATAATCCACGCGGCAATTTTAGCATGGCTAACTTTCGCGATATTCTGCAGGGCGGCGATGGCGGCAATCCGATCCTGCCAGGTGAAGCGGCCAAAAGTCCAATCGTGATGCGACTCAAGGGCGAAGGCGCGGAAGTCATGCCACCGACCGGGAAACTTGACGACAAGTTAATCGACATCGTGATCAAATGGATTGAAGAAGGAGCCGCCTTTGACGGCGGAGACGAGCGGTTGGGGACTCTAGTGGTCGCAGCTAAAGTGAAAGCCGATTCCCAAACGCACGAAGAACTCTTGGCCGATCGCAACGCATTGGCTACCAAGACCTGGAAATTGGTGATGGACGGCGTGCAAAGCCAGGCGATTCCCAGTAAGAACTTTTTGGTCACCGGTTCGACAAGTGAAAGCCGCCTGACGGATGTCTCAAGATTGTGTGAGAAACTGGCTCCCAAGATTGCCTCTGCATTACGAGCCGATTCGAAAAAGCCCTTGGTTAAGGGCAATTTGTCGTTGTTTGTGTTTGATAAACGCTATGATTTCAGTGAATTCGGGAAAATGATTGAGGGACGTGATTTTCCTAAAGAAGTTTCTGGACACTGGGGATACACGACCATTGATGCTTACGCGACCGTGTTGATGACGCGTAACAAAACAGCCGAAGATATACAGACGTCGCTGGTGCATCAGATTGCCGCCATTCACGCGGCCAACCTCGCCCCCGATACGCCGCGGTGGTTTGCCGATGGGCTGGGTTTGTGGACTGCCAGAAAAATTTTGCCCAAGGAAGACAGTATGAAATCGCTGGACTCCCGGGCGGCGGCGGCGGCTGCCAGCATGACCAAGCCTGATGACTTTGTGCAGAATCGAATGCCATCCGACCAAGCTGGTTTAGTAGGGTATCTGTTTGTGAAAGAACTCAAATCAAACTCCGGTAGTTACGCTCGGCTGATGAAACTATTGGCCGCGGGGCAGACTTTTGAAAAATCGTTCGCCGAGGTTTACGGCGGTTCGCCGAGTGTCATGCTTGGGCAGAAGGAACCGCGTCGGTAGGTTTCTTTGGAAAACAGCTTGGAAAAAATGGGTGCCATGTCTATCGTTCGTTTCATTTTGATCTTTTTAGCCATCGCCGCTGCTTTTGCGGGGGGCTGGTTGATGCGGGCTCAGAATCCGGACCTGCGCACAGCTGAGGCCTCGGTCGTTCCGGAGGATCCTGAGCCGCTTAGACGGGTCATTGCCCAGGGAAGAATCTTGCCGGCCAGCGGAATCTACAATGTTGTCGCTGCGCCAGGACAGCGGATTGAGTCGGTTTTCGTGACCGAAAACGATCTGGTCCATGCCGATAAAACGCAGTTGGTGACTCTCGATGGGGAGAAAACACTTGAGTTGCAAACCGAGCTTGTGGATGCCAAAGCCGAAGAGGCCGCGACTGAGTTAGACCAGAAAATTTTGGCAGCGGAAAACAATTTGACTGCCGCGATCAATGCTATTCAATCGGCCGGCCTTCGATTAACGGAGGCGTCCAGCGAACTTGATTTGTCGGTCGCAGAAAAGCGAATCAAATCTGCAACCGAAAAAATCAATCGCTTGGTTTCACTCAAATCCGATCCCGACGCTGGCAAATACGTTTCTCAAGGTGAGATCGCCGACCAGCAATTGATTTTGGAAGAAGCTCGATCACAAATCGACACAGGCAAGCGTCAGCAGGCGTCTGCGATCAAAGCGGCCAAGCTAGGAGTTGAGCTGGCCGAGAAGACTCGCGGTTCGGCTCAGCGGGTGGTGGAGTCGCTAACGAAGTTACGAGGCGAAGAAAGGTCGGCTAAATTATCGAAACAGATCGCCGTTGATCGTCGCGACGCCGCAAGAATTGTGGCGCCCATTGACGGGACCGTGCTCAAACTATTCGCCAAGCCAGGCGACGTGGTTGGCAGCAAACCCTTGATGCAGATCGGCGATCTCAGCGAGATGGAGTGTGTTGCGGAAGTCGTTGATCGAATGGTGGGAGAGGTCAAGAACGGACAAGCGGTAACCATCAACAGTCCGGCTCTCGCTCAGTCCATCACGGGTAAAGTCGTTTCGATTGGTCGATTTGTTGGGCGAAGTACGATGCCGGATCCTAGTCCGTTGGCACTGGTCGACCGCAAGACGGTTGAAGTGCGAATCAGGATCAATGCCAAGGACAATGAAACTGCTAGTCGTTTAGTGAATTTACAAGTCACGGTTGAGATTTCAACTCACCGCGACTAGTCGTGGCCTGTCCCATCTCCGCAGAGCAATTAAATCAACAAGGCAGGCCAGCTCGACCAATCTAGTCAACATTTGGGAACAGACTTAAAGACCGCATGAAGATCAATCTGGCTTTGCTGAACATTCTCCATGATCCGCGCAAAACAGCGCTATCGATCGCGGGGATCGGCGTCGCCATTCTTTTGATTTTTATGCAGTTAGGCTTTCGTGGCGCGGTTGAAAGCACCGCGACGAATGTTTATGGCAAACTGGATTTCGATATTTTGCTCCGTTCTGCTGACTACTTGCATTTCATGGACTCGGGGAGAATCGATCGATCAGCGATCGATCAGGCGGCTGCTTTGAGCGACGTTGCGTCCACCAATTTCCTCCATGTCTCGGTCGCGAGATGGCGAAATCCAAACACAGGAACCAGCCGCGGGATGATGATTCTGGGGGTGCAACCGACTCGATCTCCCTTCCAGGATCGGCGTGTGGATCGCGATTTTGAAAGCCTTCATACGGACGCGTCGGTCTTGATCGACCAGCAATCTCATCCTGAGTTTGGGCCGGCCAACGGGAAGAAGTTCGGCGAGCTCGACATTGGCCAAGCGTCTGAGTTGGGTGACAAACAGGTTGTGATCGCCAACGTCTTCAACATGGGGGCCGGTTTGGCTGCTAACGGAGCTGCGATCCTGTCAGAAGGCGGATTCCAACGGATCGCAAAAGGGCGAAGTTTCGATCAGGTTTCGCTGGGGCTGGTGAGTGTCCGCGAAGGTCGAAGTCCTATCGAAGTTGCCCAAGCGATTCGCTCACGGCTGCGAATCTCGGGCGTTAAAACGAGTGTGCAGGTATTGACCCGTGACGAGGTTGTGCAAGAGGAACTTGATCGCTGGTTGGGCGAAACTCCGATCGGATTCATTTTTACATTGGGCGTTGTGATTGCTTTCATTGTTGGGGCAGCGATTGTCTACATGGTGCTAGGTAATGATGTTTCCAATCGGATCCACGAATACGCGACGCTCCGTGCGATGGGATACTCCAATCAGTACATGGGGTTGATGGTCTTGAAGCAAGCTGGCTACTTGGCCTTGTTCTCGTTTATGCCGGCCCTGGGTTTGTCGTTCGGATTGTATTGGCTGACCAGCAATCTTGCGAATTTAAGCATGGTCATGAATTGGGAGCGGGCGTTATTCGTGTTGATCATTACCTTGGCGATGTGTGGAATCTCGGGTGTGTTAGCCATGACCAAGCTTTGGAAGGTGGAGCCCGCGGAATTGTTCTAGCGGATCTGAAAAAACAGCATGTCATCAAAAATTCCATTGGCTTGGACAAATCTGACTCATGACCCACGACGGCTAATTATTGCGATCGCCGGGATTGGGTTTGCGGTGATGTTGATGTTTCAACAGCGAGGCTTTCGACATGCTTTGTTCGATAGCACGGTTGCTGTGGTGGAAGAATTGAATGCTGATTTGATCGTGTTCAACCGCGATCGATTCGCGTTGACCAGTGAAGTCAGGTTCGAGCGTGATTTACTTGACGTCGCCCAGTCGACACCGGGCGTGGAGTCGGCTCAACCGTTGTACATGGAGAATCAGCTGGCTCGATTTCGCACGCTTGGCAACAAGGCGCGACCGATTCGAGTTTTGGCTTACGATTTTGAATCGGATGTGTTGTTAGACAAGACGGGCGAGATTTCTCCCCAGCATCGATTTCTCCGCGCCCCTGGAACGGCGTTGATGGATCGTTTGAGCAAGAAAAACTACGGTGTTGATTTTGCTAAAATTGGCCACCGGGATGACGCCGCTGAGCCTATGAGCCAGTCTGCCGAGCTTTCCGGACGCAAGCTGGATGTCGTGGGGCACTTTCGATTGGGGCGAGATTTTGCTAATGACGGGACGCTGATCATGTCGACTGACAACTTCGCGCATTACTTTGGCTACCGGGGCTCGGAACCGCTGGAGAAAGTCGACTTGGGGGCGATCAAAATTGCTTTTGGTCAATCGCCGGGGCCTCTCATCGATTTGATTTCTGAGAATATGGGTGAGCAGGTTTTGGTGATGACGAAACAGCAATTCATTCAGCGAGAAATTGATTTTTGGGCCCGCAATACGCCGATCGGCGTTATCTTTGCGATCGGAGCAATCATGGGATTTGTGGTGGGAGTGATTATTTGTTATCAAGTTTTAGCCAATGATATTGCCGAGCATCTGGGCGAGTTTGCGACACTCAAAGCCATGGGGTACGGCAATTTGTATTTTTTAAGATTGGTGATCAAACAATCCGTCTACCTCTCATTGCTTGGGTTTCTCCCTGGGCTCTGCTTTTCTTGGTTGCTGTTTCAGGTCAATTCGAGCTTCACTGGGTTGTTGATGAATCTCAGTTACGATCGGATTCTATTCGTACTATTCCTGACGATGTTAATGTGTGTGATGTCAGGTTTGTTGGCGTTGCGGAAGCTCTTGGCCGCCGATCCAGCGAGCCTGTTTTAATCGGTCGCTGAATTGGTGAGGAACCCTAAAAATGATTGAGCATCATGATTGAAAACGACATTGAAATTGACAAATTGATCGCCGCTTGGGCACCCGAGCCCGACGATCTGAGCGTGCATGTTGACGGCGTCAGCCATTACTATGGCGAAGGAGAAACGCGGAAGCAGGTATTGTTCTCCAATGAGCTGAAGATTCGCCGCGGTGAAATTGTGATCATGACGGGGCCTTCCGGGAGCGGGAAAACCACGCTGCTGACACTGGTGGGCACGCTGCGGAGCGTTCAAGAAGGGAGCCTGCGCGTGGTTGGGACGGAGCTCAACGGGATCAGTCTGGCCGATACAACGAGGCTTCGAAAGAAAACGGGCTTCATTTTTCAAGCACATAATCTGTTTGAATCATTGACCGCTTATCAGAACGTCAAAATGTCAACTGAGCTGCTGGGGATGGCGACGTCCGATGCCAACCCCAAAATCGAATCGACCCTGGACCGCTTGGGGCTTGGCGATCGCATTCACTACAAACCAAAATCATTGTCTGGCGGTCAGAAACAACGAGTCGCCATCGCGCGTGGGATCATTCATCAACCGGATTTGATTCTCGCCGACGAGCCGACGGCAGCACTCGATGCCGATTCGGGCCGGGAAGTCGTCACGATTTTTCAGGAGATGGCTCGGGATCTAGGCTCCACGATTCTGATCGTCACTCACGACAATCGGATCCTTGACGTGGCCGACCGGATTGTCAGCATGGTTGACGGCCGGATTTCGTCAAGCGTGCTGGTCAAGTGGAATGCTGCGATGTGTAAGCTCTTGAACGATTTTCCGGTTTTCAATGACCTCACGCCCAACGCTATTTCGCGGGTCGCTGAAATGATGGAACTCAAACGATTCAAAGCTGGCGACGAGATTATACGGCAAGGTGAAATCGGCGACGAGTTTTTTGTGATTGGCAAAGGAGCTGTGGATGTCGATATGGACGGCGAGTATAAAGCGACTCTGCAACCCGGTGCTTTCTTCGGCGAAGTCTCGTTGCTTCAGCAGCAACCCCGGAACGCCACGGTCCGAGCCAAAACCGACGTGGCCTGTTTTGTGTTGAGCAAAGAAGAATTCCAGTCGATCGTGGACACCAGCAGTTCGTTCGACGAGGAAGTCCGGAAAGCCATTTTCTCACGGCAATAGCTCGGTTTTTTCCAGTAAATGCCTACGAGTTCGAGCTAGGCAGTACATGATCGCCCGACGCGTTATAAGATTGGCATTAAGCAGCGCAAGTCAATAAATTTGTGTGCGTTTTTGCTTTGATGATAATCATGTTTGCCTGAACCCATCGATGAACCCTTGGGGATGTTCGCATCCAGCTTGGCAAACAAGTGAGGCCGATTACGCAATTTGTTAGATTGCCGAAGTCTCGTTCAATGGCGACGCGATCTACCATCATTTGAGTTCCAAAATATGACATTTTGTTCTCAAGTATTTTTTGACCTCAGGCGGCCAACCGCTTGTTTTCGATGGCAAGTGTTGTGAGCGCTAACTTGGTTTGCGCAATATTTTGTGATTCCTGATGCAAAATCGTAGTCAGCGGGCAGGTTGGTCGCCTTTCGCTCCGTCGAAAGAGTGTCGATGACAGTCCTTCTCGCTGTTACAAATAACTATTTCGCACGTCGACTGCCAGCATCCAAGGTCTTGATTGCGAATCAGAACGATCTCATGCGCCAGGTCATCGATCGAGTTGCAGGCCTGATGGATCATCATCAGTCAAGTTATTT
>JBLINZ010000058.1:0-19583 GCA_047639375.1 Mariniblastus sp.
AGGTACAACACCGGATGATGAGATGCATGGAATTTATTTGATTACGAATGTGACTATTGTGAGCGCTAACTTCTTTTGGCGCAACACCTTATGACTCCTGATGCAAAATCCTAGTTAGGTAAAGCCTGGTTGATTAAGTGGGCCGTCAGGCACCGAGGATTTCGGAGAGGCCCGGCTGCTTACGAGTCAGGGCTCACGAAAGCTCGGCCAATGACCCAAAACGAGCGATTTTTTGTTACGCAAGTCGTTAAGACTTGAAGAATTTTGGGATGCCGAAACTCTTGGCGAGTGTCGCTACCGCGGACTACCAAAGGCGATAGTATTTCCTTCAACTTCAGCGTTCGTTCTCGCTGCTCTTGATACGCTCACTTGAAAACACATTGCCGCTTGGTTTTTCAGGGAGCGTTCGTTTCCAAGCTTCGATTTTTTCAACCAATGACTTGGTCACCTCAGGTTTCAACTTACTCAAATCAGAGGTTTCCAAACCATCGGCGACTAAATCATAGAGCTCCACATAAGAACCGTCTTGGTTGGTGACTAGTTTCCAGTTTTCGCTTACGACGGCGAACGAAACCCAGTGATTGGGCTGAGTTTTACGAGCCGGCCAACGAGACATTGCTTTCCAAAACAAGGGTTTGTCCCTCTTCGCGGATCCGGATCCCTGGAGTGCCGCCAACTGACTGACGCCATCGGGAGAGTAGGAGTCCGGCAATGCAACGCCCGCAATTTCGCAAAATGTCGGAAGCAAATCCACCGCAGACAGCAATGACATCCGATCCACCTTGCCGGCCGCGATCTTGCCGGGCCAGCGTGCAATAAACGGAACGCCGACGCCACCCTCGAACAGCGAAGCTTTGTATCCTTTGCGACCTCCAGTAATCCCCTTGGCCGCTGCAATGTTGAATCCGGCTCCGGTGGCTGTGTCGTGCATCAAGCCCATTTCAGCATTGGCTGATCCCCGAGCCGGACCGTTGTCCGAGCTAAATATCACCAGCGTATGATTGGTCAACTCCAAGCGATCGAGGGCATCGAGAACCTCGCCGATCCGGTCGTCGGCATGAGACAATACCGAGGCGTAGATATTGTCGGGTTCTGCCAGCTCCTGAAAACGCCAACGATATTTGGGCACCGTGTGAAAAGGTGTGTGCGGCTCGTGGAGCCAGAGATTGATAAAAAACGGATCCTGGTTCTGATGGCAAGATTCCATAAACTTGATCGCATTCTTCGCGTCTTCGTGAACAGGCATTTGCTCCCCAGCACAATTGAACGCCCCGTATTGGTCGTAGCCGTATTCACTGGGCAAGGGCGAATCGACGATCATATTGTTCGCCAGATGCCACTTGCCAAAATGGGCCGTTCGGTAGCCAGCCAGTTTGAGAAACTTGGGAATCGTAGGAGCATTCGTGTCCAGCCAATCCGGCATGTTGCGTTTGGCGTTACTGGGTACCCAAGCGAAGTGTCCGTTGATGCCGTACCTCGCTGGAAAGTGCCCCGTCATCACGGCCGTCCGACTGGGTGAACAGACACCACTTGCCACGGAGAAGCGGTGAAAATCGGTACCCGCGGCAGCCAAGCCGTCGATGTTTGGCGTCTTCACGTAGGGATGCCCATGGCAACCAAGGTCTCCCCAGCCCCAGTCATCGGCAAAAATAAACACAATATTCGGTCGCGCGGCGCCATGATCAACATAGGTTGGCTCATTTCCAAAACAACTACCAACTGCCCCCAAACCAAGCACCACTGCGACCGTTGACCGGAGAATCGTCTTTAAGATCATGTTCGTATCCACTCTGTTTCGCTTTCAAATTCCTACTAAGGCTTTCAAATTCCTCCTAAATTCATAAGAGAATCAGAAATTCATTTAACCCAATCTACCTGTTCAGTACGTCGTCGGTTGAAAGAGTCGACAGATTTTCAAAATGTGTTGCATGAGCAAAAGAGACGCGTTACCTTGGCAGCAACCGTAAATTCCGATCTAAAAGCCCATGAATTTATTGACCAAAAAAAAATTCTGTCTGATTGTGAATCCGCATGGCGGACGCAAGAAAGGCTTGTGCCTACTGACAGAGATCCGGCCAGTTTTTGATTCGGCCGGGCTCGAACTCGAAATCATAGAAACCAAATTTGCTGGCCATGCCGGAGAGATTACCAATCAGAAAGACCTGATCGGCTATGACGGCATGATCATCATCGGTGGTGATGGGACGATGCACGAAGTCCTGAATGGGCTGCTCACCCGTGATGACCATCAGACGATTCCGATTGGTTTGATTCCTGGCGGGTCGGGGAACTCACTGATGGTGGATTTGGAATTGACGAATCCAGTGGATGCCGCGAAAGCCATTGTCGCTGGGCATATTCGCAAATTCGATGTGGCGGAAATCACCACCGAAGGCAAGACGATTTTTTCTTTCAATATCCTCGGCTGGGGACTCGCAACCGACGTCGGTATTCGAGCGGAAAAGTGGCGATGGCTGGGACCGGCGAGGTACACCGTTGTCAGCCTTCTCAAAGTATTGCGGGGAACCCAAGCCAGAACCGCCCAACTCGTTCTCGATGGCAAAGAGATCGCCGATGAGTTCACTTTTATCATGATCTGCAACACCCGCTACACGGGCGCTATGAAAATCGCCCCCCAAGCCAAACTTGATGATGGCCTGCTGGACGTGATCGTGCTGCGGCATGGTGCCAGCCGGCTAAAGATCCTCAGCCTGCTTAATCGGATTTACGACGGAACACATGTCGAAGATCCCGTTGTCGAGCATTACACGGCAGCCCGGATTTTGCTGACCTCTGAACAACCCGACCCGCTCAACATCGATGGCGAACTCGCTGGCACGACTCCGTTCGAAATAAAAGTAAGACCCAAGGCGTTTGAGATGTTTGATCGATTGAGAAGTGACTAACAGTCGCTGGTCCCCTTTAAATCATTTCGTTCAAAATCCACTACGCATCAAACTCAATCGGCTTAATCCATCCCCGCGTCCGGCACATGGTACAATACCAACACATTTTTCTTATCAGCGATTGAAACTCTTCGGGAAGCCACACCATGCCGTCACCGTCCTTGACTAGACGACGTTTATTGAAAAGCTCCCTCGCGTGGACGGGAGCCGCCGTTCTCGCCAGCCGCACCGCGCGGGCCAGCGGATTCGTAGCAGCCAACGATCGGCCCAGAGTCGCCGCCATTGGCACCGGAAGCCGGTGGTCGCAAAAAGCGACTGGCATCGATGGCTCTTACGGATCAGCCAACGACTTTCGCAAATACGGGGACTACGTGGCCGTTTGCGATGCCGATCTAAGCCGCCAGGAACTTGCCGCTGGGCTGGTCAAGCAATGGACCGGCATCGCTCCCGACCGCGCTAGCGACTACCGAAAAATCATTGATCGCGACGATATTGATATGGTTCACATTTCCACGCCAGATCACTGGCACGCGAAAATTGCTATCGAAGCCATGCTCAGCGGAAAAGACGTCTATTGCGAAAAACCAATGACGTTAACGATCGACGAAGGTCGCCTGATGAGTGACGTCTGTAAAAAAACCGGTCGCGTCGTTCAAATTGGCACGCAACAGAGAAGTAACCGAAAATTTATCGAAGCGATCGCGATCATCCAAGCCGGCAGAATTGGAGACGTCACGAAAGCGACCTGCAGCATCGGCGGTGCGCCCACGAGCCCCGAAATTCCCCAAGTCGACGCGCCTAGGGATCTAGACTGGAACCTCTGGCTGGGCCCGGCGCCGCAAGTCAATTATCGCTCGCTCGCCGGTAACAAAAACGAAACTAAAAACTGGTCCCGTTCGCACTACGAATTTCGCTGGTGGTACGAATACTCGGGCGGTAAGCTGACCGACTGGGGAGCGCATCACGTCGACATCGCGACTTGGGGAATGGGAAAAACCGAGACGGGGCCAATCTTAATCGCCCCTCAAAACGTCAAACATCCCGTTCCGTTTAAAGACGGCCACCCCACCGACCCTTCTAAATACAACACCGCGACAGAATTCTTGGTCTCAGCCAAGTTCGCGGATGGCAAAGAGATTGAAATTCGTCACGACGGAGGCAATGGAATTCTATTTGAAGGGACCAAAGGCAGGGTTTTTGTGAACCGTGGAAAATTGACCGGCAAACCCGTTGAAGACCTCAAGACGAATCCTTTACCAAGCGGCGCCCTAGAGCAAGCTTACAAAGGACGTCCCCTGGTTGATCATTTTCGCAACTTCTTTGAATCGGCGACCGAGCGCAAAGAACCGATTTCAGATGTACACAGTCATCACCGCGCCCTTTCGACTTGCCACCTCGCGGGAATTGCGGTTCGCCTCAATCGAAAAATCGATTGGGATCCCAAGCAGCAATCCGTCGTCGGGGATGCCCAAGCCCAAGGGTTCGTGGCCCGTGAGAACCGACGTGGATTTGAAATTGAGAGGTAGCAATCACGGTTCAAAAGAACACCCGGGATCTAGAGCTGTTAGTTGCTATCGCTCCTAACAAGCTGAAATGAACGGGCCACAGCATGTAACTGCTTTGTAACAATGACGCCAATCAGGCAATTTCTTAGTGCAAGCTTGCTCGAAAAAGGGTGGACTGACACCTAGACTAGAATCGCTCGCCCAAATTTGGGATCTAGTCAAAGTCCATTTGTTGCATAAGGTGATCCATGAAACGCTCTTTTTCAATGACGCTGCTGGCCGCATTCATCGCTCTTTCGTTTTCGACGGTCGCCACGGCCGTCGAAGACGTCAAAGTTAAAAGCCAAGTCACCGACGTGACGCTTTATCGAAACCAAGCGATGGTCACCCGTACGCTCTCGGTCGATGGCGAAAACGGTGCCCGAGAAGTCGTCGTCACGGATCTCCCAGAAAACATCTCTCCAGACAGCCTGTTTGCCGAAGGCGGTGAGAACATTGAAGTCAGGGCGGTTCAATTCCGAACCCGCGCCGCCGGCGAATCTCCACGCGAAGAAGTTCGCGAGTTGCAAACACAACTGCAGGACGTTCAGCAAAAAATCCAACTCGTCATCAAGAAAACTGAGTTACTGCAAAAACGCACGACCTATCTGGATAAGCTCGAAACGTTCTCAGCCAAAACCGCGACGGACGACCTCAACCGTGGCGTTCTTAATACCGAATCTCTCGAAAAACTCACGCTGTTTTCATTTGACCAACGAAATACGATTGTCGAAGACCAAGTCAAACTTGAAAACGAGTCACGCGAGCTGCAACAAGAACAAGACCTCTTAACTCGTAAGCTGAATGAAATCACCAACGGCACGACACGCACTCTCCGAGAGGCCGTCTTGTACGTTCAAAAGCAAGGAGCCGGCAAGCAAGCCATTCAACTGAGCTACCTCGTCAACTCCTGTGGCTGGTCACCCAGCTACACCGTTCGCGCCGCAGGCGACGCGAAAACGGCCAAGGTCGAATACAACGGACTGATTCGGCAAATGAGTGGCGAGGATTGGAAAAACGTCAACCTCACGCTCTCCACTGCTTCGCCGGCACTGAGTGCCGCCGGGCCCGGACTCGCACCCTTCCAAGTCACGCTCAGGGCGGCAACTCCACAACCAGCCAACCAAACAATGGGACAGCTTGGGTTTTCAGATCCCCAAATCGCTGGAGCACAAGGCAAATCAGCCGACGTCAAAGCGATGCTTTCCCGACAACGCGATGCGATCTTTGCCAATCAAAATGCCATCAGCCTCGCCGACAACTTCAAAACCAGCTGGGGACTCAACGGCACCATCAACACGTTTGCCTGTGCCGAATTGGTCAGCGACCAACCTGCTCTGACGTCGATGAATGACCAAATGATCGACGCCAACCAACAACCGAGCTTTGACTACGAGCTCAAGTCGGTGGTCACGTTGCCAAGCCGAGACAATCAGCAGATCGTTCGCATCTTGCAGACGGAGTTGCCCAGCGAATTCTATCACGTCGCCACGCCGATCTTGACCAGCTACGTTTATCGCGAAGCGGAACTCAACAACGATAGCCAGACAGACCTTCTGGCCGGTCCGATCACCGTTTACTTAGATGACCGATTCGTAGGACGCGGCGAAATCCCAACCGTTGCTCGCGGACAACAGTTCATCGTTGGATTCGGTGCCGATTCTCAATTGCGAACACGCCGCGAACTCGTTGACAAAACCAACGGAATCAACGGCGGGAACCGAGAAACCAAATTGACCTATCGACTGGTGATTGAAAGCTACAAAGAAACGGAAACCGAAATCCGACTGGTTGATCGAATTCCCACCACCAATAACAAAGACAACTTGCGTGTCATCACGCTCCCGATGGAGTCGGAGTTGAGCCAAGACGAAGTCTACGTTCGAATCGAGAAACCCAAGGGCATCCTCCGCTGGGACACCACTGTCGCCGCCCGAGCAGTTGGCAAAACGGCTCACGAGATCAACTACGGATTCACGCTAGAATACGATCGAACGTTCACCGTTGCCCTCCCAGGAAACATGGAAAAACAAGAGCAAGAATTCAACGATCTTCAGAACTACCGAATCAACCGAAGGTAAGATCGCCGCCATGATCGCGACGTGCCAAGACAAAGGAAATCAACGTAAGTGCCAAGCTACCAACGCAAACCATAGCTTGGCACTTTTTTCATTCATGAGTGGAATGAACTCGGGTAAAAGCAAAAACACCCAAGTTACATGCTTGGAAGTTACATGCTTCCAAGCTACCGTCTTGGAATCTTCTCGATCCCCAATGGGATCCGATTCTTGGGGGCGCTGCGACCACTGGCTTTTAACTTCTTCAGCAAACCTTGAAGCTGTTCACGCTTTTCCGAATTGTCATGGAATAGATTCTTCGTTTCGCCGGGGTCGGTCGCAAGATCATAAAGCTGCCCGGGCGCATCCGGCTGAGCCTCAGGCAGCGCGTACTTGGCGAGAAGTCCCTTGCTGTAATCATTTCCACCCGAACCTTGGTGATCCAGATACTTCCAATCTCCTTGGCGAATTTGAAACTCGCCCCGGAAACTTTGCGTCAACAAATGCGGCCGAATCGATTGCTTTGCATCCTGTGTTCCAACCATCGCGGGCAGCATATCGAAACTGTCGGTGGCTGCATCGTCGGGTAATTTGTACCCAACCACGGAAGCCAGAGTTGCAAAGATATCGGTCGTGTTCGTCATTTGATCAGTCACTTGGCCGGGAGGAATTCGACCGGGCCACCTCGCGATGAACGGCACCCGGTGCCCGCCTTCCCAGCCGTCACGTTTGACACCGCGCCAACCACCCGCAGCGTCGTGCTCATGATCTTCTCGCATCCAAGCGACATGCAACGTTTCTGGGCCGTTGTCCGCATTGAACAGAACGAGTGTTTCCTCATCGATTCCTAAATCATCAATCAGATCCAGCATTCGCCCTACGAGCACGTCAAGCTCATGCACGAAATCACCGCGTGGACCAGCCTGGGTGGCGCCGTTGAATTCGGCGGCAGGCAAAACCGGTGCATGAGCGATCTGAGTCGAAAGTACGGCGAAGAATGGCTGGTCAGGTTTGTCTTTCCGATGCTCAGTGATAAACGCTTTCGTTTTTTCATAGAACAATAAATCCGCATCGACAAACTTGTAATTAGGTGACATCCATCCTTCATCGTTATCCCACCGCCATTTGCCGCCCGGGTTGGGAAGCCTATCACGCTTGTGTCGCTGGCTCGCTGGCTCCACCACCATTCCGTTTTCGATATAGACGTACAGAGGATCTGTCGTTGGACAGTTCGGCGTGACGAACGACTCGTCGAATCCTCGTGCGTTGGGGCCATCAACCAAGGGCGTGCTTTTTTCGTAATCGATTAGCAGTGAATTCTCAAATCCACCTCCCAATCGTTTTCCGTCTTTGTCGAGCCACGTCAGACCCACGTGCCATTTCCCAAACATGCCAGTGCGATACCCTTTCTCCTGAAGCATTTGAGGGAGTGTTAAAGTTCCGGGTTTCAAATAGCTCGGACCTCCAGGACCCTCAAACGCACCTCCACCCCGACCGGTCGAACGATAAATCTGTTGGCCAGAATAGAGTCCGTATCGGGAAGGAGAGCAAATCGTTGAGGGGCTATGGGCGTCGGTAAATCGGACTCCTTCGGTCGCCATACGATCCAGACGCGGAGTCGAGTAAGCCGCCTGGGGGTTGTAGCAAGACAAGTCGCCAAACCCCAAATCGTCGGCATAAATCACCACGATGTTGGGCAAGTCTTGAGCCCTAAGAGTGCGCCCAGCGTTGAGCGCAAGTCCCAACCCCAAAACCACACCGGCCAGGGCCGCAACGCGTGAGTATCCTATTCGCAGCAGTGGTCGTAGCATCGGTCGTCTCCGTTTCGGAATGAGTTCAGAATGATTCGCCGCTCGACAAGAACTACTCGTCGGTCACGCATCCTTCGGATGCTGATTTTACATTCTTGATGTACTTGTAAAGCGTTCCTCGAGTGGCCTTGAAAGCGGGCGCTGTCCAGCTGGCTCGTCGAGTGGCTAGTTCTTCGTCAGTCAGGTCGACATCCAAGCGATTGTTATCTGAATCAATTGTGATCTTGTCGCCGTTTTGAACCAACGCCAAAGGACCGCCGTCCTGTGCTTCCGGCGTAATATGCCCGACGATAAAACCATGCGAGCCACCCGAGAACCGCCCGTCGGTCAGGAGGGCAACGTCTTTCCCCAGCCCCGCGCCCATGATCGCCGAGGTCGGTGTCAGCATTTCCGGCATTCCCGGACCGCCTTTGGGGCCCTCGTAGCGAATCACTACCACGTCGCCCTTGTGGATCTTCTTTTCCTCAAGCGCCGCGACCATGTCTTCTTCCGACTCGAACACATTGGCCGTTCCCACGAATACCGAGCCTTCTTTACCTGTGATTTTTGCCACGCAACCCTCTGGCGACAAATTACCACGAAGGATCTGAATATGCCCCGATGCCTTGATGGGATCACTCAGCGGACGAATGACTTCCTGGCCTGGGGTGAGCCCATGAACGTCGGCGAGGTTCTCAGCCAGCGTCTTGCCGGTGACCGTTAAGCAATTACCGTGCATCATCCCTTCTGCCAGGAGGAATTTCATGACGGCTGGAGTTCCACCGACGGCATGCAGATCTTCTTGCACAAACCGACCGCTTGGTTTCAAGTCGGCCAAAAACGGAATCCGATCGCTGACGACTTGGAAATCATCCAGCGTCAACGGCACATCGACAGAACGGGCCATGGCAATCAAGTGCAGGACCGCGTTCGTCGAGCCGCCCAAAGCCATGATCACGGTCATCGCATTCTCAAATGCCTCGCGAGTCATGATGTCGCGTGGCTTGATGTCTTTCTCAAGCAGATTCAAAATCGCGGCCCCGGAACGATGGCATTCATCGATTTTGCCGGGGTCTTCAGCGGGGATCGAGGCGCTGAACGGGAGCGCCATCCCGAGCGCTTCAATCGCACTCGCCATCGTGTTGGCCGTGTACATTCCGCCACAGGCGCCAGCGCCCGGGCAAGATTTCTTGACAATCTCTTGACGTGTTTCATCGTCGATCGAGCCAGCCACGTATTCGCCGAAACACTGAAACGCAGAAACGATATCCAGCTTGCGATCGCCGATCCAACCAGCTCGAATCGTACCACCGTACACCATCAGCGACGGACGATTCAGACGCCCCATCGCAATCAAACAACCGGGCATGTTTTTGTCGCAACCCGGGAGTGCGACGCAGGCGTCGTACCACTGGGCGCTCATGATGGTTTCAATCGAGTCCGCAATCAAGTCGCGTGACTGCAACGAAAAACTCATTCCGTCAGTGCCCATGGAAATCCCGTCGCTGACGCCGATCGTATTGAAACGCATCCCAACCATCCCAGCGTCGACCACGCCCCGCTTGACCTCAACCGCCAGCTTGTCCAAATGCATATTGCAAGTGTTGCCCTCGTACCACACGCTCCCGATCCCAATCTGTGGCTTGTGCATGTCCTCCGACGTCAGGCCTGTGCCGTACAACATCGCTTGCGAGGCCCCCTGGATTTTGGGCTGGGTAATGCGACGGCTGTATTTATTAAGTGGTTGGGTCATCGAATGTCTCTTGGAATGTCGCTTGGAAACCTTAGTCATCAACGGATGGAGTCTACCAGCATCTCAAATACTGAGAGGTTTTCAATCGCGGCAGGCAGATAAATTTACTGGGCGAGATAAAATGGCAATAGCTTCGAACGATGAGTGAATTCGAGACACTAGATCGTTTAACGATTTGCCGGCAGACGTCGGTGACAAGCGTAGAGCGTTTGCAAACACGGGCGAATCACCAATCCAGGTCCACCACCAACGAGGGCTCTTCCTCGTTAACGCGTTGGGTTTACCGCAGCTAACGCCAAAACCGACATTCAATCAACAAGCCCTTTGCGTCGGGGTTCCACTCTCGCTTTCGATCCACAAAAAAGGCCCCAACTCATACAAGTTGGGGCCTTTGAATTTCTAGCATCAATGACTCGTTCGATTCAACCCATCGCTTCACGCCATTTGAATTAAGCCAGCTCAATCAAACCAATGCGGTCGCGAGCCACCGCTGGCCTGAACTTAAGTCGTGGCTGGAGCAGCCGGAGCAGCTGGAGCCGGATCCGCTGGTGTAGCGACCACTGCGTCTTTATCTTCCGAATCTGCATCCGACTCAGCGGCAGCGTCTTCAGCAGCTTTGACTTCGGCAGCTTTCAACTCAGCAGGATCCTCACCAGCGATCAAGAGATCAAGCTGCTTGCTGATCTGGCTGACGATCGAATCGCGAGGGCCCGTTGAGAAAGTTGCCAAATTGGTTGCAACTGAAACAGGAACTTCGGCCCCTTCCGCAATCACAGCCTTGCACAGCTGGACCGAAAATGAATTGAGTGTGTCACCAGGAAGTGCAGTACGATCGTTTTCGGTGATCGCGGCTCTGTCAGCCGATTCTGAAACGTCTGACAAACGAATCCCAGTCACGACGTTGGCGATTCCAGCACTGGTCAACTGCTCAACCGTTCCGCCACCCAAAACCCATTGCCACGTATCAAGACTAATGCCAACGTTGGGAAGATCAACTGCCTTGACGAGCGTCAACAATTCTTCTGCAGTCGTGATAAATTTAAATTCACCATCGCCTGCCTCACCGTCTGTCGCACGCAACGAGAGACCTAGCTTGATCGTAGTGCTGGAAAATTTCTCGCTCAATTCTTGCAAACGCTGCTGGTGCTTTTCAAAACACTCTTGGAACGAGAACAATCCATTGCTGGACGCGATTGAGATGTAACAGCCCTTGGCGTTTAGCGTTGTGGCCAAGTCGAGGACCGTATCTAGATTAGCAATCGAAGCAGCGTAGGTTTCGTCAGAACCACCTAGGTCGACTGGCAACTCAAACGTTCCCATGTCGATTTTGGCACTCTGCAAAAACTGGCAAGCGAATTGCTTTCCAAGCGTATCGTGTCGTCCAACCAAATCAACGATGTCGACCTCAACACCTTTGAAACCGTGAGTCAGGGCCAGTTCGATTAGTTCGTTCTGTTTTCCAGCAACACCTAGTCCACCACTGTTCAAAATTTTATACACTTAGCTTGTTCTCCTTTGATTTGAGGCGTCACCAAATTTGACGCTTTTTGTAGCCCAGTCGGTGTCCGGCGTCGCATCGACGTCGAAACGCAATCCTGAAGCAAATGAATGGCGTAGTTGTCCCAATAGTCGTCTGTCTGGACGAAACACTTCGATTACGGCCACCGCTTGGCAACCCCTAAAATGACTGGAATACCTTCGGCGGGGCCAGAAAATAAACCGGGGCGCAGATTTAGGAAGCTTGGGGCCGTTATTGTTACAGATCTTCCTAAATTATCATAGGGCTGAATCAGTTGTCCTTTCCAACTCAATCCCGAAAACCGCTGGTTTAGGCGTGCCTCCTCGCACACATGGCCTCCGCGAGCTTCTGTCCATTCAGCCGCCTGCGCCCCCAGCACGTCGGATGTCCGACAATTTGCCCGCTCTCGACCGTAAGAAAACCGCTGGACGCGGAACTTTAACCCAATTTTCAAAATCACTTCGTAAAACAAACCTCCAAGTCAGTCGCTGCAGCCGGCCCTGTGAAACTGTAGCGAGTGTACCGATCAAGCTGCCACTGCATCTAAAATAACTGCTCATATCCGTACAACTTGATAAGGAGGCGTAACCCGCACTGTCGATAGATCGGGAATAGCACACCCGTCCAGTGCTCATTCGTGAGGAAGCGGACTGCCGTTTTCTCGAACTCATTGTTGCCTGAGGACCAAAATGTCGCTCAATATAAATCACTACGCCGCCATCGGACTTGGTCTAAGCGTTTGCACTGCATTCTTTTTTCACCGTCCAGCCGCAACAGATCAGGCAATGGAATTCGAGCCGTTTTCCTCAAGCCTGAGCCCGTTGGCAGAAATCCAAGGACTTCTTCCGGCGAGAATGAGTCCAATCCAGTCAGCAACCCATATCGCTCAAGCCCAGACTCTTCAGACTCCAGGCCTACCCGTCCGAGCTCTTCAAGATTTCACGGACCTAACGGAGGACGGCAAAGCGGATCAAGCAACAATTGACGGAAAACTTGAACGTGCCCTGACGCTCGATTCAGCCGCCTCAACACCGCTTGAGTTGCCCTCTTTAACCGTCTCGAACGAACGAGTCGAGGATCAACTCGACGAATTTGATTTCCACGACCAGCTTTTTCAAATTAACGATTCCGAAACGATCGCAATCGAAACAATCCAAGCCAACGCTGTGGTTGAGCCAGAATCGACGGCACCACAAGCCCCCCCTGCCCAGATGGCGCTCGTTCAATCCCAACCAAGCACGACCCGAAACTCCGACTCCCCCAATTCGCAATGGCAAGCCAATCAGTACATCGATTCCTCTCGACAACTCGACCGACCGATGACCGCTCGTGCGACCGCTCGTGCGACCGCCCCTGAATTCGATTCGTTAAACCTGGCTGCGGCTTCCCACAATCAGGCAACCGACTCGATGGAAATAAGCGCTCCCTCCAACGGCGTGGTATCGAAATCGGAAACACCGTTTTACGACTCGATTGGCATCGCAGGCCCAGAGACACCTGCGGAAAGCATCTTGGGGCGAGGCGATTCCACTCAAGGCACCAAGGATTTCATACCGACGGCCTCAGCGGACGCCTCGAAACTCGCTTTGGTGTCGCCCAATCGGGACGAAGGCATCGCTCCAGCTAGTCTCCCGCCGGCGGAGAACGTCGCCCAACAAGCCGTTCATCACATTGAATACGGCAAGTCACTTGCTCGCCGCGGAGCAACTCACGCCGCCTCCGAAGAATTCATGGCTGCCCTCAAAGTGATCGCCCGATCGAACGACGAGATGACCGGCGGTAATCACTTTAGTCGCTCGATGTCCCAGGCCATACTGGCAATGGAAGAAGCCGCCGATTTTGCGAGCCCAAACGTGGCGTCTCAAATCCTGGTCGAAATCGGCTCGATCATCGAGTCTCATCGCTCGAACTTGATCACCGTCGCCGAGGCTCAATTCATGAATCCAGCTCAGGCCATGGACAAATACTACTCGTTTGCCCAACAAAAACTTGACGAATCCGGCGGACGCAACGTGGTCACTGCAGAGGCGTTTTACTGCTTGGGAAAACTCCATACCGCCACCGCAACCCAACACGCGGTCCCTCAAAACTCCGACATCGCCAAAGCGGCCACGTTCCATCGGGCCGCACTCTTGAGCGACTCTAACCATCATCGCTCGGCCAACGAGTTGGGTGTACTTTTGGCTCGCTCCGGACGGTTTGATCAAGCCACAGCATTGTTCAAGCAAAGCCTCCGAGCCAACCCCGCCCCACAGACTTGGCGAAACCTAGCTCAGGCCCACCAACGGTTGGGCGAACTCGACCTAGCGAAAATGGCCGAAGTTGAATTCAGGTCGTCCTCGCAATCGCGAGTGGCAAATTCCGAGTCGGGAATCCAATGGATGCGAACCCAACAATTCAACAGCCTGACCCCGCTGGAACGATCAGAAGACACACGGATCGCATCCAAGCTGAGCGAGCCAAGAGCCTCTTCTTACAAGACAAAACAAAATAAATCTCAAAACGAGAAATCGTTCACTGAGAAACTCAAAGATCTTTTCTAAACCCATTCGTCCGATCCCGAGAAACACTTTTGCGGCATCACAACGTGCCCCAAATTCGAATCCTTGAAGAGCACTGAGCCATGAGATTATTGCTATCCAGCCCATTCGTTATTTGTGGATTGGTCGTCGCAGCTGCGATCACGATGACCTTCACCGAAAGTTCCGCTCCCCGTAACAGCCTCTCGATGAATGCGGAATCCGAAGCTGCGGAGGCTGAACTCAGCATCGTTCGGGATGAAAACATTCGGCTTTGCCAAGCCTACGGCCCGACCCAACAGTGCGGCTGCCAAGGCCAGTGCACTTGCGGAGCGAGCCAACCGTCGACTTTTGGGGACGGATTTGGATACGCATCGGCACCCGTTGAGCCACTACCCGCCCGACACATCGAAGGCGTCAACCAATTCAACCAAGGGCCGTTTGGCCGCGAAAGTCGCTGGCGAAACGGGCAAAACATTCCTTGGGAACAACTCGCTTACGGCGAATACATTGGGCCTCACCGAACGCCTCACATCCCTCAAAATCGATTGCGAATCAATGACCAACTTGAGTTCGTCTATCTTCGCACAAGAGAAAAATCACTGTCCCCCTATCGCATGTATGTCGGCGACACGATTCAAATCTCTTCCGCAGTCGATGCCAGTCTAAATCAAACAAATTTGATCATTCGCCCAGACGGCATGATCTCATTGTCATTGATTGGCGAAGCCCTGGCCGCTGGAAAAACAGTGGCTCAACTTCAGTCCCAACTCAACGAAAAGTATCTTGACCTCGTCAAGAATCCTTCCATCGTTGTACAAGTCATTCAGGGTGAAACGCCACTTCAGGACATCATCGACTCCGTTGATGCAAGGCAAGGGCAGGGCGGCCAATCCCGAGCCGTCCAAGTCACTGCCGACGGCACGATTCAACTGCCAGGCATCGGCAGCGTACCCGCCATTGGCTTGACGCTTCAAGAAATCCGCCGAGAAGTCAACGCGCGTTATCGACTCAAGCAAGGCGGTATCGAAGTCACACCGATCCTGACCCAGCGTGCCCCCAGTTTTGCTTACGTGATTGGAGCAGTGAATCAAGTTGGGCAAATTCCACTCGACGGTCCCACCACGGTCATCCAAGCATTGGCGCTCGCTCAAGGCACCAACGCCACCGGTAACCTCCGGCAAGTCATCGTCTTTCGCCGCGACCAAAATTGGCGATTATCTGCCACTAAGCTTGACCTCAATGGCGCCTTGCTCGGCAAACGCCCCTATCCGTCAGACGATATTTGGTTGCGTCACTCGGACATAGTTTTGGTTCCTCCCAAACCAATCGCCAGACTTAGCGACGCGGTCGATCAATATTTCACCCAAACCTTGTATGGTCTATTCCCCGCGCAATTGGGCTCGTTTGACGCTGGAGCCGTGCTCCAGTAAACGTGGATTTTTGTTAAGTATCCAACGTGAATTAACTGCCCCGCGAGAAATACCGGCACGGCATCGACAATCTAAGAATCAACCATTCCGCCTCCCAGGGAGTTTGCATCCACTCACAAATGGCTCCATAATGACGTCTTTCAAACATGACAAGAACGGCGGTCAACTATGGACCTTGGTCAACTCCGTTACTTCAGCAAAATCGTTGAACACCGCAGTTTCACACGCGCGGCCAAAGACTGCAGCGTCTCGCAACCGGCGCTCAGCCAACAGATTGCGAAGCTTGAGAAAGAGCTTGGCCAGCCCCTGTTCGAACGACAGGGCCGCTCCATTCGCCTAACGCCTGCGGGACAAGTCTTACAAGCACGAGCCGAGCGAATTCTTCACCTCGTCGACGATGCCAAACGCCAGATCACCGACGACGGACAAACCGGTCGGATCAACGTTTCCGCCATTCCTACGGTCGCGCCTTACTTGCTGCCCAACCTCCTGACGTCCGTCGCCAGTCAATTCCCACAAGCCAGTTTTGAAATCGGTGAAGACTCTACCGAGTCGCTGTTGAAATCCTGCGCTAAAGGCGATATTGATGTCGGGTTGCTCGCGTTACCCGCGTCCGCCAAGTATCTCACAATCGAGCCGCTGTTCGAAGAAGAATTATTGCTCGCACTGCCCGCGGACCATCCGCTCTGCGGACAAACTCGCATCACCTCGAAAGACATCGCCGAAGAACGATTCATTCTTCTGGACGCTGCCCACTGCTTGGTCGATTCGATTGAACGGTATTGCAATCGCAAGAAATTCCAACCCATCGCGACCTCGCGCATCCAACAACTATCCACCGTTCAACACTTGGTCGCACTTGGACACGGACTCTCATTTGTTCCGAAAATTGCCAGCACCGATGACTTAGGAGGCAAGCTGGTTTTTCGTTCCTTGAGCGGTGAAAAACCCACCCGAAAGATTGCAATCTGCTGGAACCCTTACCGCTACCAAAGCCAACTGCTTTCAAATTTCATCAAAGCCATGATCGAGTTTGCTGGCTCGGACTACATCGATTCGATTAACACGCCGCTTCACCCGCGAGAAAACGTCCGAGCCGGCAAGGAAAAACGCGAGGCAGGAATCCCGGGAACTGCCAAGGCATCCAGTTAGAAAGCAAAACGTCACATTGAGTGATTCACCCTGAATCACTTGGCGATAACAGCGCCGCATGCCCCCAGTGTCAACGACTTGTTTCTCTTGTTCAGTCTTGTGACAAAACTCGGTAATGATCAAAGAATTGAGTTATCCCGGCGAGGATACTTGCGTCATTCGAGGCTCTTTCGGCGGAGCGAAACGCGATCATCGCAATCGAGAAATAAGCAACAATTAGACATCACGCCCGAAGCGATTCCGCAAGTGTCGGCCGAGAACCCACTCGCCTGAACTCGGAAAACCAGCCAGCCCCATCCTACTCCCCAGACATGAGAAACTCGGCTTCAGTTTTTAGATCGCCAACTGGAACATTCGTGTTGACCACGGTTCCACGCTTGTCAATCAAGATCACGTGGGGGAGCGATTCACTCGGACACTGTCGACGAATCTTGCTTCCAGCTTCGGCCTCCAGAGAAACGACCCCTGACACCGAATCTCGCAGCCTTCTCTGTTCATCAGTCATCGCCCCCGTCCCAACAGCCAAAACGATTCCATTTCGACGCCGCCAATCCTGAGTTTCTTCGCTGACCTGAAGTAGGGCAGAAATCGAGGACTTACTTTCAGGCGACCAAAACAAAACGATGATCCCATTATGCCGACTCACCAACGACTCCACCCCAGTCAAGTCAATGGGCTGATTGGCGATCTTCATTCGCTGGAGCCCGAATTCGGCTCGCTTTCGGGCAAACGCTGCGACCTCGACATACTGGTTGACTTCTGACGCTGCCAACATCGCTTGATATACTTTCGCCGTCCGCTCCAACTGCAGACGCTGCTCAAACCAAAGCACAACTTGTTCGACCCGATCAAAAATCAACGTGCCCGACTCTGGGTCCGACATCAATTCCAAACACGATTCTTCCAGCTTGACTTCGCCTACCGGACCGTTGAACGAGCGGTTTTCGAAATCTATCCCAAAACTGACTTCCGCAATCCGTGCTTGGTCCGAAAAAGTCCGAACCAATTCCAAGAACTGGGGTGAATCAAGATCGTTTGCCCCCTCCCGAATCCTCTGAATCAATTCCAAACTGTGATTGACGCCGACCTGAGAACTGACTTGTTCGTAAAACTTCACGACGCGCCGAATGTCCCTCAACACGTCTTCGTTGTCAGGATACTCCTTCATCAAATCCAAGATTTTTTCAGCGATTGGAGCGAGGTTGGGGCCGGCTTGGTCACTGCTCGACTCAAACGCGTCATGCTTAAACAAAGCCAATTTTGCTAATCGGGCAATCTCGGGATCGCTATGCGAACAAAAACTTGTGGCGACTGCATGAAGCGTGGTCGCGATGTTGGGCTGCTTCAAATTGTAAGTTCGATCCAGCGCATAAACCATAAAAAGTGCGTCAATTTTCGATTTGATCGCCATTAGTCGCTGCTTGTCATCCAAGGACATCGACATGAGTCGTTTGGCGATTTCAATTCGCCGGCGGTTGAGCAACAGTTTCGAAGCAGGAAAAACTTGCGCATCCTCGCGTTTCGTGAGCTCTTGGAGTTCGACTCCTTGCAGAAGAGTTGTGAGTTGCTCGACGTTTTGACTCTCAACGACGTTCGTAAATCCGTCGTCGTCTAGGTCAGCCGCGATGCTTCCTACATCAGCCTCTTTAGCATCCAACTGCTCCAACGCGACTTTCGTCGCTATCGGAGCCTGAAAATATCCGTACACCAGCATGACTACCGTCAACGATACGATCATTCCAAAGAACATGGCCGGGAAACTAATCCCAGCCTCACCCAGAGTTGAAGCGGTTGCGTAGATTTTTGCCGTCGAGCTTCGGCTTGGCTTTTTACGGGACATTGGCAATTCAGTTTAATTAATCCAAGAAGGGTCAATTATCGTTCAGCCAACCTCGAGAAGGCAACTAATTTCATCCAAAATTCAACAATCCCAGCAGCCCGGAGTGGCTTTCGAGCGGTTCCACAGTGCATCCATTCGGGAAAAACCGGTTATCCAGCCCGCCTCAACCGGCTGGACGCTTTTTTCAGTGCCAAGCATTGCGATGATTACGGCAGCTCAATGGAAGATTTCTGTTCTGCCTCCTCAGCTCCCGCCTGAGGCTTGTCAGACGAAACATAGATCATTCGCAACTGATGGAGTCCGTCACGGAGATGACCGGATTCTTCTTCGTCCAAATTGCCCTTGGTTTTTTCCTGCAACATCGCCAGCATGTCAATGAAGTGTTTGGCCATGGGCAAATTGACCGAAGGCTGGCCAGTCGCTGGATCGGGGATCAAGCCCATCGCGCCCATCGCTTGCGTGGCCAGCGTCGACATCAGAACCATGAAGTTCGCTGGCGGCAGCTCATAAGATTCGGCTTCACCCTCGGCCTCGACTTCCGGCGGCTCGACCTGCTCCTGTAACTGCTCTTTTTCTTGCTCGACTTGAGACTTCCAATCGTCGTCAACAATGATCTTTGGCTCAGTGTCAGGGGTATTATCTTCGCTCATCTTTTTATTCCTTGAGTGACTTAAATTTCGTCAATCGCAACCGTCGCGACCGATCCGGAAAACGCATCGACTGTTTCTTCCCTCGATCTATCACGCCGCCTTAGGCTTCGACTTCCTGGAGTGAACCATTGGACGATCGCTCCACAGCAGCCTGAATGAACCCGGCGAACAACGGATGAGAAGCCGTTGGTTTCGACTTGAACTCAGGGTGAAACTGGACCGCCACGAACCAGGGATGGTCCACGATTTCGATAATCTCAACCAACGAATCATTTTCGCTGGTTGCCGCGATTTTCATGCCATGAGCTTCCAGCTGCTGACGGAACGTGTTGTTGAACTCGTATCGATGCCGATGCCGCTCTGAAATTTCAGCGGCACCGTAGCATTCCAGTGACCGAGTTCCTTCTTTGACTTGAGAAA
>JBLINZ010000059.1:0-19423 GCA_047639375.1 Mariniblastus sp.
ACTTGCACCTTCTGCAAGGGGATCTGGCTGAATTCAATTGTTTTTTATTTCCAAAAGAGGATTACATGATGAGAGTGTTACGATTAATCGCATTATTGCTGGCGGTCGGCTTGAGTGGCAACTTTGCCGACCAAGCGGTGGCGCAGCAGAAGCAGCCGAATATTCTGATCATCTGGGGCGACGATATCGGCACGTGGAACATCAGCCACAATAACCGCGGCATGATGGGCTACAAGACTCCGAACATTGATCGAATTGCCAAAGAAGGCGTGGGCTTCACCGACTACTATGCGCAGCAAAGCTGCACTGCCGGTCGCGCCGCATTCATTAGCGGTTCGGTGCCGGTTCGCAGTGGCATGACCAAGGTGGGAATGCCTAACGCCCCCGAAGGTTGGCAAAAGACCGACTGCACCATGGCCACGGTCCTCAAAAGCCAGGGCTACGCAACGGGGCAGTTCGGAAAAAACCACCAGGGAGATCGCGACGAACACTTGCCAACCGTGCACGGATTCGATGAGTTCTTCGGCAGCCTTTACCACCTCAATGCCGAGGAAGAGCCGGAGAACGAGGACTATCCCGGCGACATGATCCTTGCCAACGGCAAGACATTTCGCGAAGTCTTCGGACCACGTGGCATGATCAAGTCCAAGGCCGATGGCAAGGGCGGTCAGGTCATAGAAAATCTTGGACCTCTGACAAAGAAGCGCATGGAAACAGTCGACAAGGAAACCAATGACGCGGCAAAGGACTTCATCAAGCGCCAGGTCGCGGCTGATAAGCCCTTCTTTTGCTGGTGGAACGCGACGCGAATGCACTTCCGCACCCACGTCCGCAAGGAAAACCGCCATCCGGGCAATGACGAATACACCGACGGTATGATCGAACACGACGCCCAGGTCGGCGAACTCCTCAAGCTGATCGATGACCTCGGCCTCGAAAAAGACACCATCGTCATGTATTCCACAGACAATGGCCCACACTACAACACCTGGCCTGACGCCGGCACCACGCCCTTCCATGGCGAGAAAAACTCGAATTGGGAAGGCGCTTTCCGTGTGCCTTGTTTCATTAAATGGCCCGGCCATTTCCAGGCAGATGTAACGCTCAATGGCATCGTGTCACACGAAGATTGGTTTCCGACCTTCGCTGCCGCTGCCGGCAATCCTGAGATCAAGGAGCAGCTCCTCAAGGGGGCCGAAATCAATGGCCGTCAATACAAAAACCACATCGACGGTTACAACATGCTCGATTACCTCAGCGGCAAGACCGACAAGTCGCCTCGCCGCGAGTTCATCTATGTCGGCGACGATGGCAACGTGATGTCCGTCCGCTATGACGACTGGAAGGCGACCTATTTGGAGAACCGAGCACATCAACTGCAAGTGTGGCGCGAACCTTTGATCAAACTGCGTATGCCGTTGCTCTTCAACCTCCGTCGCGACCCGTTCGAAAAGGCCCCCGCGAACTCCAACACTTATCACGACTGGATGATCGACCGTGCCTATGTGCTCGGGCCGATGCAGGTGGTCGCCAGCAAGTTTCTCATGAGTATGAAGGAATTTCCGCCCAGCCAGACGCCGGGCGACTGGAGTCTTGAGTCTCTGGAAAACCAGATTAAGAACATGACCATCGGCGGTAAGTAAACTGATCGTCTTTCGGAGGGGGCGGTCGATACAGACCGCCCCCTTTTTTTGTTCCATCTACCTTCGATCGCATCAAAGAACTTGCGCCCTAGCACCCAGAGTGGAAGACCAAGCGAAATGAAACTACTTGTTAGAAGCCTGGTATGCGTTGCCTTGACAATGATTGTCGTTGATTCCGCCTATGCCCAGGAGAAGCCCAATGTCGTCATCATGGTGATGGACAACCTGGGGTGGGGTGAAATCGGGTGCTACGGGGGCGGGATCTTGCGTGGTGCGGAAACACCGCGTTTGGACAACCTGGCTCGCGAAGGCATGCGGCTGCTTAACTTCAACGTCGAAACACAATGCACTCCCAGTCGATCGGCGCTGATGACGGGCCGTCATCCGGTCCGCTCCGGGACGACGAAGGTCGTCTGGGGGCAACTCTACGGAATGACCCAATGGGAAATTACCATCGCCGAAATGCTGTCGGATCATGGCTACGCCACCGGCATGTATGGCAAATGGCACCTCGGTGATACCAAAGGTCGCTTTCCGACCGATGAGGGTTTCGACGAGTGGTACGGGATTCCCAATACAACGGACGAGTCGCTTTATCCGTCCGGTTTTCAATTCGATCCGTCAGTCGTCGAAACTCCTTACATTATGCAAAGTGTGAAAGGCAACGTTCCTGAGAAAGTTAAGGTCTATGACCGCGAGGCTCGGCGGCGAATCGACAAGGAACTCACCGAACGTACGATTGACTTCATGAAACGCAACGTGACAGCCAAAAAGCCGTTCTTTGCCTACGTTCCGTTTACGTTGGTTCACCTCCCCGCTGAACCCCATCCGGAATTCAAAGGCAAGACCGGCAATGGGCGTTGGGCCGACGTGTTGACTGAACTTAATCACCGCGCCGGGCAAATCCTGGACGCGATCGACGATCTTGGTGTGCGTGAAAACACGGTTGTCATTTGGATGAGCGAAAACGGTCCGGAGGAGATTTTCCCTCATCAGGGCACAGCCGGTCCATGGCGAGGCACGTATTTCACGGCTCTTGAAGGTTCTTTAAGGGCACCGTTTTTGATTCGCTGGCCCAACAAGATCAAGCCGGGTTCCGTTAACAACGAAATCATGCACATCACCGACATTTATCCGACGATCGCCCGAATCACAGGCGCTAAGGTTCCTGCAGATCGAATGATTGATGGAGTCGACCAGTTGGATTTTCTGACGGGCAAATCGAAAAAGTCAGCCCGCGAAGGGTTCCCGGTTTACAACGGCGACAATCTTCAGGCGTTCAAATGGCGAAACTGGAAGCTCCATTTCCTGACGCAGGAAACAATGCGTTCGGATATTGTTCGACCCGGCATGCCCAGGTTGTACAACCTGCTGACTGATCCCAGGAAAATTACGATCTCATCGAAAAAGGCGGCAAAGACGGCGAAGACAATTTTTGGATAATGCCAGCTATTAGCAAGCTGGTCGGACGCCACATGGAATCGCTCAAGCAGGAACCACCCATTTCGCTTGGCGCACCCGATCCTTACGTGCCTTCCACGAAGACGTCCAAATAGCTCGACGTGAATTCGAAGCGGATGGAGTAGTGTGGGCGAGCCTTACAACGGTTGGCTGCAATTCCTGAAGACAAAACTATTTGTCATCGTGGCGGTTGCCGGATTGATGGCAATCAGCTTGACAACGTTCCCTGTGACCAAATAATTCGTACAACTGCGGAGAAGTAATGCATAAATTTTTGATCGGATTCGTTTTGGTCGTCGGCTTAACGCCAACCGGATGTTCCAAGCAGCCCGAGGGCAATGCCCCAGTCAGTGCAAGCACGGTGGACGCGGAAAAAGACGTTGGGAATTCTTCCGAAATCGCCGATGCCAACGTCGAACTGGAAAATCGCAAGGACACTCCCAACGCGGTTGCCCATTTCGAGGCTGGGATCGCAGCTTATCAAGCCAACGACCTGCCACTCACCTACAAAGAGTTTCTCGCGGCTTCCAAGAAAGGCCACGCCGATTCCCAATTCAATCTGGCCTTGATGTATGAGCAAGGCCTCGGGGTTGGCAAGGACGAGCAGGAAGCGGTTGCTTGGTATGGCCAATCCGCCGCGCAAGGGAATGCCGCCGCCCAATTCAATTTAGGGGTGCTTTATGAAAATGGTCGTGGCACGAAGGTTGATTTCGCAAAAGCCAATGAGTGGTATCGCCAGGCGTCGACGCAGGGGGATGCACTGGCCATCGGCAATCTGGGCATGCTGTATGTGCGAGGAGACGGAGTGACGGAGAACAAGGTCGCAGGCGTGGCGCTGCTCCTGATGTCGGCGACCCGGGATTCTTCACCCGAAAACCAAGCCAAACGGAATATTACTTCCACTCGCGGACTAACGACTGAGATGATCGCCGCAGCCCAAGTACTCTCCGAAGAACTGAGTAGCGCGAAGAACCTGCTGGTGCCGCTCGATCAGTATTTGAAGAAATCAGAGAATGGAAAAACAAAATGAAAATGAAACATTATGACCATCAAGTATTTGAAACAATAAAAATTCAACAGAAGAGGATCTGCACATGAGGAATCCATTTGTTTCTTTGCTGGTGTTGTTTGCACTGGCTCTATCGTCGGGCCAGTTTGCCTTTCCGGCACAGCAGAAAGAGGATCAGGACACGGCGTCGTTTGAAAAACGAATTACCGGATATGTTGAGGCGTTCAACCGTGCCGACGCGAAAGCGTTGGCGAATTTCTGGAGCGAACAAGGGGATTTTATCACCTCCTCAAGCGAACGCTGGAAGGGACGTACGGCAATCGCCGACGGATTCGCCAATTGGTTCGCTGTGGTTAAGGATGCGCGACTGGAATTGCTTGATCCGCAAGTCGAAATTCAGTCCCCCAGTGTTGCCATTGAAACGGGTATCGCTCGCGTTACGATTCCCAATCAGGAGCCTACAGAAACCGGTTATCGGGCAATCCTTGTAAACACGTCTGAAGGCTGGAAAATCGATGGTGTCTCGGAATATGAATTGGAGTCTATAGCGCCATCCAATTATGAACGATTGCAGGAACTTGAATGGATGGTTGGCAACTGGTCTCGCGACTCAGGCGACTCAGAAAACTCAACTGTAGAAGCAAGTTGCCGCTGGACAACCAATCAAAATTTCCTGCTTCAGACCTATCGCGTCACCCCAAATGAAGGTGGCATTTTGGAGATTTCACAGGTTATTGGTTGGGACCCAGATGCTGAAACAATTCGTTCCTGGACTTTTGATTCCGACGGCGGTTTTAGTGCTGGTCGCTGGAGCGGTGGAGAGGGCCGCTGGACCTGTCAATCGCTTAGCGTTTTGCCGGACGGAAAACGGGGTTCGGCAACGAACATTTACGAAAGGGTCGACAAAAACAAGCTGCGTTATAGCTCGATCGGTCGTCAAGTGGATGGTGAGTTAATACCCAACGTCGAACCCGTCGAAATGGCCCGTGTCATTGAGTCACCTAGAAACTAATAAATACTGCGTTTGAACGCATTGAATTTAACGGAGGTCCCAGTGTCAGAATATCGAATTTCAACCAGCCTTTTGCTCCTGATATTATTATTTTTTTCGTCCGAGGCGCTTGCACAAGGCGGACGTGGCGGCGGTGGCGCTCGTGCTTCGGCAGGACGTAGTTCTGCCGGTCGGTCCAAATCCAGTCGGCCACAAGTTAAAGCACCATCGATGAGTCGTGCCATGCCTTCTAAGCGACCGTCAGTTCAGCGGCCATCAGTTCAGCGGCCATCAGTTCAGCGACCGTCGGTTCAGCGACCGTCAGTTCAGCGGCCGTCAGTTCAGCGGCCGTCAGTTCAGCGGCCATCAGTTCAGCGACCGTCCCCAAACATCAACAAACCGTCGACTTCCCAACGACCAACGACACTACCCGGTAACGTCGGTGGGAAACGGCCGAACATTCCAACGAATCGGCCGAATTTCGGTGGCAACAACAACCGTCCGAATTTGCCTTCGACGCGTCCGTCTCCAGGCAACGTTCGGGATTTTCTTGATTTGCCAGGCAACAACACGAGGCCTGTAAATCGCCCGAGTTTTGGTGGAAACAACAATCGCCTTGATATTGGCGACAAAACAAACATCGGAAACAAGCTTGGTGGCAATCGAATCAATACGGGTGATATCAATATCAACGCCGGCAACAGTATTAACCTCAACCGCCAGAACAATATCAACTCGATTCGAAACAATTGGACGAATGTCAATAATCGACCATTCGGCAACAACCACTGGGTCGACCCGGGCTTTAACAATCCCCGTTGGCATTATCATTCCAATTGGAATCGGTACCCGAGCAATTGGTGTTGGCGCCCAACAACTTGGGCCACAATTGGAACTTGGTTTACCTGGACGGCGTGGTCTCAACCCATCGTCTACGACTACGGAACCAATGTCGTTTACAGAGACAACTACATCTACGTCAATGACCAACCGACAGTAACGACAGAAGTTTACTATCAACAGGCTGAAACGATAGCCAAAAGCGCTCCGCCAGTTGCCGACGAAGCGGCGATCGAGTGGATGCCACTGGGAGTGTTTGCGATCGCCGAAGAGGGCGGGGCGGACTCGGGAATGATGATTCAACTGGCGGTTAGCAAGGAAGGAATCATTGCCGGTACGTTCTACAATCAGATTACCGAATCGAGTCGTCCACTGGAAGGCATGGTCGATCGCGAAACCCAACGCGCTGTCTGGAAATTCAGTGACGAAAAAAATGAAGATGTCGTGATGGAAACCGGTATCGACAACCTGACCAAAGACGACTCGACGGCTTTGGTTCACTTTGGTCCCGACAAAACCCAGACTTGGTTAATGGTTCGTTTGCCTGAACCGGAAGAAGAAACCGAAGGTTCCGACAGGTAACCGCCAGCTCTGAAAAGAGTAGTCCTAAGCCGTCGAAAGCTGTTGAAGCATCGAATTGGGTGGGTGACTTAGCGCTGCAATTGATCGCAAAAAGCTGAGGTAATTTTGTTGAAGATAGCCTTATTGGCTATTGTAATATTACTTGGTCCATGTTGCCACGTTTGGGCTCAAGCCTTGGTGTTGTAGTCACGAATCAAGACAACCAACAATCAGAAAAAAAACAGTTCGATCCCATTCAGTCTCCAAGAATTGCAATTGTCCGAATCCGAAAAACGAGAGAAGTTAAAAAAGGTCGTCAGCGCCGGCAGACATCGCGTCAGCGACAAGCTGAACGACCTTTGGTGGTGGCTCATGATCCGTGGTGTTCTCGCGCTAGGTCTCGCAGTATTTGCGCTGTTCTGGCCGCAGAAAACGGTTGGGCTGTTGGTGAATCTTTTAGGAGCCTACCTGCTGTTGGATGGACTAATGGGTGTTCTGGGCGCGTTTCGCTCGGGCGAAAAAGGTGGTGCTTCGATCGTCGCGATCGTCGGTTTGGTTGTCGGCGCCGTTCTGATTTTTTGGACGGGGCTGAGCGTGAAACTGTTCCTGATCCTGGTTGGGGTCTGGGCGATCATTCAGGGGGGCGGCATGTTTCTTTCCAGTCGCAACAAAGAAGCGGATCTGGAATCTCGAAACCTAGTCAGAATCATGAGTGGGATATTGGCGATCGCTGGACTAATCCTGGTTGTGTGGCCAAACACCGGCATCGTCACCGTTTCCTGGTTGCTGGCGGGCATTGCATTCGTTCTCGGGTGCGTCATGGTGTAGGTGGCAATCCGTTTGCGACGAGTATCGCACCGATTGAGACAGGATAATTCAGCAGCGGATTAGCACACGCGGAAGGGCTGCATTCGCAATCGTCATCGATTAAACTAAAACAACAATTGACGATTGCCCTCGATCCCGTGGGCCCAAAAAACTCAAACGAGCACCTTGGCCGGCGAATTACGAGCTCGCCGGTCTTCGTAGCACCAAGATTTCGGTCGGGGTTAATGCTCATTGCGACAAAAACAGGAAAATTCCAATTCGCATCCGGGGGCGGGCGCAGCATCGCCCTATCTAATTGTGTTGACTTGGCAGCTTGATCAGCGAAGAGCGGAGTTATTCCAAGCTGCTCAGTGATACGAACGGAGCAGTCCACCGCGTCGTTCGGTCGTTTCAATTTTTTTGCTGACGTCCTGTCGATGCTCGATCGGTACAATCAACTGGTTGTCCATCCCCTGGCGTGGTCGCTCGGCATGCTAGTGAGCCATGTATTGATTGCCATTGAGAAATCCATCTTCATGGTTGGTCAGCTCGCGAGCAATCTGTTTCACCCAGGCTTCATCAGGACTTGTGGTGCACCCCGCAAAATGAACGCGACGAATTTTCAGCTCCATGACGAACAGCAGGTAGAACGTCACCGGCCCGCTTTGAGTCCAGACTTCCACGGAAGTAAAGTCGATCACCTCGAGCAAAACAAAATCACGTTCGTCAGCGCGTAATCCGAATGGAGTTCGCAACGTTCCTCAATTTGATGATCCTGATTCCAGCCCAAGTGGTTCGGTCGGCGCGGCAATCAGCGTTCGCATTTTTCATCGATTTCGACGGACTTAACGTGCGATTCACACGCCAAGTGTCTGGGCATTATGATCTGATGGTCCGACATCGCGTATAATGCTGAATTGAAGGCGTCCGATATCGCATTTGGACGTGTTATGCGGAAACCAGATCAAGACAGGTTCAGGTAAATATGAGAGAACTGATTCTCGCGTCAAGTAGCGATTTTGGACGTTGTTGGAAACGTCTATTTCTGACCGGCATTGCTTACCAACTGCTTGCGTTCATTCTGTTGACCCCACTGGTATCCGTTCTGTTCCGCATTTTTGTTTCGGCATCAGGCAAGACGCTTTTGGCCGATCAGGACATCCTGTTTTTCTTCTTGTCTCCCCTCGGCTGGTTGTGCCTGATTTCGGTTGGCTCCCTGTGGCTAGGTATTACGGCATTGCAAATAGCCGGGATGATGGCGATCGTCGCCGACTCAGCTCCCAACGGGATGCGACCCGTACAAGCTCTTCGGTATGCAATGAAAAAGACATGGCCAGTCATTAAGTTGACGGCACGCGTTGTGTTATTTTCATCGTTGTCGGTGGTACCATTTTTGGGTCTCACGGCGGCTGTTTACTTTGCGCTGCTTGGCGAATTTGACATCAATTTCTATCTCACGAAAAAACCACCCGTGTTTTTTGTCGCCGTCGGTATCGCGGCGATCATCGTAATTTCAATGGGCGCCGTCTTGTTGAGATTGTTTGCAGGTTGGGCATTTGCGCTGCCGATGGTGCTGTTTGAGAATGTCCGTCCGGCCAAAGCGCTGGGACTAAGTCGCGAGCGGGCCACTGGCCAGCGTCGCAAACTGCTGTTTTGGATTTTTGGTTGGTTTCTAGCAATGGTTGTTCTGTCGGCGATTGCCACGTCGGTCGTGGTTTGGGCAGGACGTTATTTCATTCCCTTGGCCACCGGTTCTTTGCAACTTCTTTCATTCACGCTCGGCATCGGTCTGGTCGTCTGGTCACTCGTCAATCTGGTGGTGAGCTTACTCAGTTCGACGACGCTGGCTACATTAGGCTTCCACTTGTACCGACAATTTGGTCGCGGTGGCGATTTTGATGCGACGCCATTGAAATTGGCAGAATCAACCGGGGACATGCCGGGATTCCAACTCACGCGGGTACGGTTGTTGCTCGGTTGTTTGGCAGGCCTGGTCATTGCGCTGGTCACTGGTTATTTGGCAATCAACAGCGTTGAATTGGAAGACCATGTCGACGTCATTGCACACCGAGGCGCTTCCAAGGCAGCTCCCGAAAACACGATAGCATCCGTACGGAAAGCCATCGTAGATGGAGCGGATTGGGTGGAAATCGATGTCCAGGAAACTGCAGACGGAACTGTTGTGGTCTTTCACGACAGCGATTTCCAGAAACTTGCCGGGATGAAGTTGAAAATCTGGGACGCCACGATGAACGACTTGAAGAACATCGACATTGGCAGCTGGTTTGCCCCGGAATTCAAAGACGAGCGTGTGCCCACGCTCGGCGAGGTCTTAGATACCTGCAAGGGCAAGGTCGGGTTGTTTATCGAGCTCAAGTATTACGGGCATGACGTTGAACTTGAACAGAAAGTCGTCGAACTGGTTGAAGCCCATGGCATGTCGGAGCATGTTGTCATCATTTCACTGAAAGTCGCAGCAATTCAGAAAATGAAGTCCCTTCGACCTGACTGGAAAACCGGACTCTTAATGTCTGCGTACGCGGGGAGCCTCGCGGAACTTGACGCAGACTTCCTCGCAGTCAACGCTTCCTTCGCCAGCCGCAGTTTTATCCGATCTGCAAACCGGATGGGGAAAGATGTATGCGTTTGGACCGTTAACGATCCCATCGGGATGTCCACCATGATTGGCCGAGGCGTCCGCTGTATCATCACGGATAAACCTTCCCTGGCTCGATCCGTAATCCAGCAGCGGGCTGGACTGAGCGCGCCCGAACGACTGCTACTTGAGCTGGCAAGTTTCCTTGGTGTCGCGCCCGAGATTGGCCAACAGTAGCGGGAAATACATGAAAATCACAAAATGGGACACGTAGTCGGTCGTGCCGAAACTCCGATCCGACAGAATCGCCAGTCCCGCGAAGTCAAAAAACTCAAACGGGGCTGTCGATTGATCCAGCTGTCAAGAAACATGACGAATAGATCCAACGGAGACTGAAAACTCGGTCAAGATCGACACTGCCTTTCGACAGAGATGGCCAGAATCAACGCTTCAAAATCAGATTCATCGGCATCTCGGGGATCAGGCATAACCTTGACGATCATCGATCACAATCCTGATTTTCACCGGATTCAAGCGGCGCACAGTTTTTTGCCCCCACGCCCTTGGTCGTGATTTGACAAGATTGCTCGGGTGTCAATTAACCTGCGCTAATCATTCGAGCGAAAGTTGGCAACGACACTTCCGCCGCTTAGGAGCTGCAGTTGATTGCCCTTGACGTGAAAACCATTCACAGTAGCCATCGTCTTTGAGAAACTGCGCTCCAAGTCCATCAGTTCTGGTGGCCCCGCCATCTTGGTACTCACAAGTTGCCCCAAGGTGACACTTCCGTTGTCGATCAACGCGTAAGATCCGGACAAACGATTGACACCGCCAAAAATTGAGAGTTTGCCGTGTTCAAACTTCATCGTTGGCGAATTCTCGTTCGTGACCTTTTTGCCATGGAGTGAAACGAGAGTCCATTCCTTATTGGCGGCTTGGTTTACCTCAGCCATGTCGCAAACATGGGCGCGCCACATGTAGGTCATGCCGGCGTACTTGGGTGATGCGAGGACTTCTTTTTCTGCATCCGCAGGCGCCGGGTAAATTGTCCTTCCTTCTTTGATCGTCTCGACGACCTTGATGTCCTTGATGGTCAACGGATCGACTTTGAGCGGGTCTTTGTCGAGGATTACGAGGTCGGCGAGTTTGCCGACTTCGAGGGTGCCCTTGCTGGCTTGCTCGTCGTACTGCTCGGACGCCCACTGAGTCATGCACTTGAGGCCTTCGTAGGGAGTGACTCGTTGGTCGAGACCAATCTCCGCACCACCGCGGGAAATGCGGTTCACGGCGGAGTAGAGCATCATTATCTGGTCGAGCGGGGCGACGACGAAGTCGGTGTGGTTGGTCGGCCGCAGCCCGGCGTCAATGGCGTCGCGCATCGGCGAGATATACATGGCCTGCTCCTTGCCGCGGTTGGCGATATGGGCGTCGGCGAAGTAGAAGGTGTGCAGGGTGTAGAAGGAGGGGCGGACCTTGTATTCTACGAACTTGGGAATGTGATCCTCGCGCATGAACTGGGTATGGATGGTGGTCACGTTCCAAGGCTTGCTGTAGTCGCCGGCTCGGGCGAGTTCGTAGGCTGTCAGGAAGGCGTCGATGGAGGCGTCGCCATTGCAGTGGACGATGAGCGGGACGTTCATGTCATAGACCTTCTTGACCATCTGATTCGCCAGGTCCTGCGGGAAAGTTGGTTCACCGCACCAGTTCTCTTCGCCACCGGGGCCTCCGGTCAGGTAGGGAGTGGTAAAAAAGGCGGTGCGTCCCTGCGGCGAGCCGTCGAGGGTGATCTTGACGGCGCCTAGCTTGAAACGGTTTTCATATTTTGTCCACTTTTCCAATGGATACTCAGTGAGGATTTTGTCCACATCGAGGATGAAGGGGTGGGCCACGACGTCGATGATGTTGGCGCCAGCTTCGCTGGCGCGCTTGATCGTCTGGAACTGCGGGAAATGGGTGGCGCCTTCATGGGCGGTGGTGACGCCGGTTGCGGCGTAGAGCATCTGTCCGGCGCGGGTCCAGTCGAGCTCCTGCTGGGCGGTCATCGGTTCGGACTTTTCCATGACCGGCAGAAAGGCGGTTTCCATGATGAGTCCCCAGGGTTCGGTGGTTCCTGGCTTGCGGACGATCACGCCGCCGGGAGGGGTCTCGGTTTCGGCGCTGATTTCGTAATACTTGAGTGCGAGGCTGTTCAGCACCGCGCCGTGCATGGAGACGTGCTCGATGCGAACGGGATTGTCGGGAAAGGCTTCGTCCAGGTCGTCACGGTTGAGCAGGCGGCCGTCGGGCATGACGGTGTCGTCATAGCCGTAGCCCATGATCATTTCGCCCTTGGGGATCTTACGCTCGACCGCGTATCTCTTCAACTCTGCGATGATGCTCGGCACGTCCTTGCCCACTCCGGATGGAGGGGCGTAGAGCTTGCACTGGTTGGCGACGAGCAGAGAGTTAATGTAGTGGCTGTGTCCATCGAGGAAGCCGGGGAGGAGAGTCTTGCCGGAGAGATCGACGACCTTGGTCGAGTCGTCCTTCATCTTCAGAGCCGCGTCCTTGGCTCCGGCGAAAACGATTTTGCCGTCCTTAACAGCAAGGGCTTCGACGTAGATGGGATCCTTGCCCGCCATGGTGAGAATGGAGCCACCATGATAGATCGTGTCAGCCGTCTGGCCGAAAACCGAGGTGAACATGAAGCCGCAGAGTGCCGCGGCAAGAAGTATGGTTTTCGATTTCACAACGCTTACTCTTTTTTTTGTCGATTTACACGATGAATTGTCACGATCCCAAGCCGACCATTATTTGAATTCGGTTGACCAATTGCAACCCGGCGAAGTCGCTGCTGAGCGTATTGTTAAGCAGCCTTGCGAACTCAAATCCGAAACGCAATTTCTTGCAGAATCATTTGAATCTAGCAGCAGGAGCTTGGAATCCGAGTCGTAGCCTTGGTCGATGGTTCAGGGCGTGCTGAGCCTTCGCCACTGCTTGGTAATTAATCTAAATTTAGTTGTAATTCTCGTCTTGGGGAAGTATTGCATTAGTAAACCATTGGTGTTCTCGTTGGTTCCATGCTGCCCACAGTTGTAGGGATCTGCGATGTAAACTTCAACACCCAAGGCCGCAGTCAACAGACTGTGGTAAAAGAACTCCGTTCCACTGTTGAAGGTGAATGTTCTGCCTTTCGCCCGTTCATATTGCCTTAAACATCTTGATAATCTCGCTCGGTACCAATCTACTGCACTTATGGACAACCTTTCGAACCAACGTATACCCCGTCATGCGATCCACCGCGGTGATTAGATAGCCGCTTGCGCGGTGGAATCTGACCAAATCAAGTTCCCACTCACCGATCCGTTTGCGTTTCTCGACGAGTGGGCGGTTTTCCTGAAGATTTCATCTCTGGATGCAAAGCGAATCTTCAGTGTCTACATGCTTGCGGGTCAACATGTTGCAAATTCAACTCAGTTACCTGTTTCCATATCGCTCCTGAACAATAAATTCTGCGGATCGTACGCGTGAGTGATAGTGCCGAGACGTATCTCCGGGCATGATTTCAGGCAGGCGGAGCGGAATTGAAGGAAAGGGGGAATTGAAGGAAAGGGTTAACGTCGCCGATATCAAATGGAGGCGATGATGTTGCGTTTTCGATGATATGGAGGAATCGACGAATGAAGAAACCAAACGCGCGCATGCTCATTCTCCTACTCTTGTTGCTGGTGCCCTCAACTGGCTGTCAGTCACTCAAGCTCGCAATGGAATCCAGCGGCAGTGACAATACCGCAGCGGTGCAACTCCGCTCAAGGCTCAACGTTGGCAATGGCAGAGTCAGTCTATGCACATGCATCGAATTGGAGAGCAACGGCAACGCCGCGTGCGTCGATTACTTCTTTCAAGCCGCAATGCTCACTTGGACGGATGTGGAAAGTCAAGCAAGCCAACCGTGCGCTGCAGGTGGTCGTGCTGCCGAAGTTTATCACTCTGCGCCCACCAGGCTCATTGCGACAGGACAACAATTTTCTCGATTCGATCCAAGGCGAAGGCTCAATATCCAATCTGCGAACGGGTGCCTGACGATTCCGACTAATTATCAAGGCTTTCCGTGGCACTCGAATGACTTTGACATTTTGGTTCCAGTCGGACAATATTCAACAAAAGACATCAACACGACTTATCGCTGTTGCGGTTTGGGGGTCGCGACCGTTGCGATCAACTGCAACAGATCGAACGAGCCATTTCGACAAGAACAACAGCCGTTTTGCGCCACTGTGTTGCTTCGTCCCGCGGCCAGCGCAGGCGCATCATCGGGACCTCCGTTCGTGCTGGAGATGTCCGATCCGTTGCGGATCTCGTCGATCGGCGTCAATGGAACGCCGGTTGTGTTGCAGCGGGATATCACGGCACAGTTTGGTTATTCGCTCAGTAGCGTGAATCGGGAATTCTTCAAGAGTTTACGAATCTCGGATCGACGACTGCAAGCTCCGGTCTGTTCATGATTAAACCCTACCAGCCCGGCAAGATCCCAATTATGTTCGTGCATGGATTGCTTTCGGATCCGTTCACCTGGATCAACATGGCCAATGATTTAACGGAACATCCGGAGATTCTCGAACGCTATCAGCTTTGGGGTTTCGAGTATGCGACGGGCGAGCCGTTTCTGAAGAGCGCCGCGATCTTCCGTCGGCAGTTGCAGGAAGCTCATATGCAATTGGATCCAACAAAATCTAATCCAGCTATGTCTCAGATGGTCTTGGTTGGACACAGCATGGGCGGCCTGGTTTCCAAGCTATTGATCACGGAAAGCGGAACGCAGCTTTGGGATGCGGTCTCGTGTCGCCCGTTGGAAAGTATCGGTGCCACTCCAGAGCTACGAGGGAACCTGGCAGATTTGTTTTTTTTCAGCCATCTCCATTGGTTTCCCGCGTTGCGTTCATTGGCACACCGCATCGAGGTTCACCATGGGCCAATCGTTTGATTGCACGTTTCAGCTCAAAGCTGGTCGACGAGCCTTCTTCCATGGAAGCAAACCACGTTCAATTGCTCCGCGACCCCCGGGTGCAAATCCATACCATCGCGGGAAGCGGATTCCACATGCTCGGTGCGGGTGACTCAGATTCCGTTGTTCGTGTATCCAGCGCGGTGCTGTCAGGAATCGCAAACGAAAAATTCATCCACGCCAAGCATACTAGTCTGAATGAAGACGCCGAAAGCATTGAAGAAATACTTTGCATTTTGAAGAAGCACTCATTAGAATTTGCTCTAGAATTGGGGCAGTAATTTTTTGCGGACTGTCGTTGCTGACCACCTCGTACGACTTTGATCAAGTTCAAAAGCAATGCCGTCGTGTCCGTCAACCAAAAAACGGAAGCTCTTTTAGGTCTCACTTGCGACCCAGGGCATTTCGTTTGACTAGAATGTATTCGAAGATAAACAAGGCGTGTAATCGTCGCTTCCAAGACTTCATTGATTTACAGGAAAAATTGTGCGAAAATGGGTGCGGGGAGACCTCGGTTCGTTTCAATTTCGACTCTTCGAAGAAGTCCTGAACACTTTGTACTTTCACTCTTAACCACGTCAAAGTTCCATGCTCGATTATTTTGCGCTCATCATACTGATCGTGTTGTTGATCACAATTCTGGCAGTCATCGTTGGTTTGGGGATGGCGCCGGGGCTTATCGCTCGAAAGCGAAATCATCCTCAGTCCGATGCCATTAGCGTATGCGGATGGTTCGGCGTTTTGACAGGCGGGATCCTGCTGCCCATCGCGTTTATCTGGGCTTACTATAAAACCGACGCTGCATCGAACGTCCGCGAGGAGGAAATAGAATGATTGTCTTTCTCACCATCTTCTATGTTGGTTTGTTGCTCCTGCTGGTCAAACTCAACATTATCAAGCTCAACACGTTTTGGAAGCTCTCTCCGATTCTTTGGATGGCAGGTCTGTTTCTTTTCCTGTTCGTGCCGCTTCAATGGGGTGCGCCAGCCGGAAACGCAAACGTCTACCAGATGATTGTTGAAATTGTTCCCAACGTATCCGGCGAAGTCGTCGAGGTTCCCGTCAAAGGAATGCAGCCTCTAAAACGGGGCGACGTATTGTTCAAAATTGATCCGGAGCCGTTTCAGATTCAGGTCGACGTTGCAATCACTGGACTTGAGGACGCCCAACAAAAAGTTAAACAACTTGAAGCCGCCACGGATTCTGCAGATTCGGTTGTAAAGAATACCGAACAAGGCATTGAAGTCATGAAGGTAGAAGAGCATAACACTGTCGCCGCGATTGCCACGGCGGAAGCGACCGTCAGGGAGGCCGAGGCAAAAACAGAGCGAGCCGAATCCATGGTCGTGGATCTAAGGTTTCAGGTTGAAACCGCGGAACGAGAGCTTCGCCGAATGGAAGGTCTGCTGGCAAACTCTGCGGTTTCTGAGTCAGAAGTTGATCGAACGAAAATTCAGGTTACCGGACTCCAGGCCCAATTGAGTACGACGACGATTGATGTCACGGTTGCAAATGAAACAGTCGTGAAGAGCAAAGCCAACCTCGACGTTGCGCAAACCAATGCGAAAGTGCTGGAGTTGCGATTGAAGCAGCTAATCGAGACCGAATTACCTCGCGTCAAATTCAACGCGATTCAGGCTCGGCTCGCTTCCAATGCAAAAATAGGTGGCCAACCGACTTTGATCGCCTCCGCCGAGTTGGCATTACAGCAGGCCCGCTTCAACCTGGAACAAACAACGGTTCGCGCACCTGCCGATGGTTACGCGATCGGTGTAACACTTAGACCTGGTCAACGCGTGGGCAATCTTCCACTCAGGTCGTGGATATCGTTCGTCAACGATGAGGCCACCGAGATCGCAGTTGGAATCAGTCAGAATGCCATGCGGAACGTCAAGGTCGGGCAATCGGCAGAGGTGACTTTTAAAATGTATCCGGGAAAAGTATTCAGCGCCAAAGTCGATCGGATCGCGACAGTGAACTCGCAGGGGCAACTTGCCGCCAGCGGAATGGTTCCCAACGCCCCCGGTGCAATGCAGTCAGCCTTGCCCTATGGAGTCGTGCTCAAGCTGGATGAGAATTCAGAAATTGACGTCAGTCGATTGCCCGGCGGTTCTGCCGGTACTGCCGCGATCTACACCGACAACGTCAAGTTTGCGCATGTCATGCGCAAAATCATGATCCGTATGCAGGCCTGGCAAAACTACGTATTGCCGTAGGCAATTCTCGCCACCAGCTCAGCCATCAAATGGTACTTCTTATCCCGCCAGTTACCAACTTGAAATGGTCTGGCAAGGTTTGGGACTGCGACGCGTTCAAAATCCCTGACGATCAGGTTGCAGCTAACATGCAATACAACTTCGCAGCGACTTATGTACGTGACACGGACCAACCCAAGTAGCATCGTTGGATTTGTCGACAATTTTGAAGAGTTGAATTTTTTTGTCGACCATCGTTTCTGAAATGGTGCTGTTGAAGAGGCTTCCTCGAAGCTGCCTACGTAAAGCGATTTGGATCGTCCGTTCCAATTTGAGTACGCTATGAACCGTCCAGCCAGGTCGTTGACATATTGCCAGATACGGGATGAGTCGATTGACGGTGCAACGCAATTGCGGAAAGCAGAATCGTTAACATCAATCGTAACAACCAGAAAAGACTGCACAAATTACCGTACAGTGGCAGTCCGGGACGATTCAGCAGGCCACTTTTACGAGAGTATTGTTCCGAAGAATCCGATAAGGAATGTAATGCCAATCATTGCACCGTGATAGGAGTTGCAAGCTGGGCTTCGCAAACGCTGATAAATTCGTGGCAAGAAAAAATTTCCTGCTCGATTTTCAGCTGAAAAGGCCTTCGGCAGCTAAGAGGATTTTGAAATGCAAACCGCACTCTAAGTTCAGGATTGGCTTTTTTACTTCAGCCAACCTGATTTTAAAAAATTCAATGCAATGTCGGCCAAACTCTTGAACTCAACAAGCAACGACTTGCAGACCAATATTCATTGAGGAGACATTCATGGCCTTGTCCAAATACGGATTTCAACGACCAATTCTCTCGGGGATCCGCACGATCTCAGCCAGCATGCTGTTGGTCGGAATTTCATTTGGTTGGATTTGCAATTTTGCGGGTGCACAAATCGATGTCTCAATGAATGATTTGGGGCAACAAGGCCCTTCATCGCCCACCGTTTCCACGATTCCCACGCAGGAAAATGACAACTTTGAAACATACGATTTGTCGGGGCAGGGGCAGTCCCAGTCGATGGCAGAAGCGATGACTTTGCGCGAGTCGATCGCGGACAACGGGATTACTTTGCAGGGCAACGTGACACAGTTCTACTTCGGCAATACAACCGGCGGGTTGGAGCAGGAGTTTCGCTACGGTGGCCACGGCGACTATTTGCTCAATTTTGATTTCGACAAATTAGCAGACAAACAGGGCCTGTTCTTGAAAATTCGCGCCGAACACCGTTTTGGAGAATCGGTTTCTGGAATCACGGGTTCATTACTTCCGCCAAATTTGGCAGCCGACCTTCCGACCGACAACGAAAATGTTTACATCACCAATTTTGTTGTCACTCAGGCGTTGTCCGAGACGTTCGTTTTGTTTGCCGGCAAGCTTGATTCATTAGACGGTGACATGAACGAATTCGCCTCGGGCAGAGGCATCCGACAATTTTCAAATACGGCATTCATTGCTTCACCGATTGCTCTGCGTACAGTTCCCTATTCGACTCTGGGAACAGGTTTTGCAATTTTAAATGAAGGCGAACCGCTTTTCACGTTTTTGGCACTCAACCCTACTGACACGACGCGCACTACCGGGATCGGGGATTGGTATGCGGAAGGCGTCACATTGAGTTCCGAACTACGCCTGAAAACGAATCTGTTTGGCAAGCCCGGTCACCAACTCTTCGGCGGCACATGGAGCAATCGCGAATTTGCCTCGCTTGGTCAAGATCCTCGCGTAATCTTGCCCAACGTCCCCATCGCCACACAAGACAGTTCTTGGTCTTTGTACTGGAATTGCGACCAATACCTGGTTCATGATTCGCAGAACCCCAAGAAGGGTTGGGGGTATTTTGCGCGAGCTGGATTGGCGGATAATTCGACCAATCCCCTCTCGTATTTTTTGTCGGCCGGCCTAGGAGGAACCAGCCCTCTCTGCGGTCGCTCGAATGATTCTTTCGGCGTTGGCTACTATTACAACGGAACCAGTAACGAAATTGGCCCGTTGCTGAACGCGGCACTAGGTAACGTGGGTGACGGTCATGGAGGAGAAATGTTCTACAACTTCGCTGTTTCCAAATCGCTGACGATCACGCCTGACATCCAATACATTTCTCCCGCTCGTGAAAATGTTGACAGTGCCCTGCTCGTCGGATTAAGGATGAACATTGCTTTTTAAACGGCGTGGCGCGTGGGGTGAAAAAGCTCAAATTAGCATTTTTGCCGAGGAAACACGAGTTCGGCTATCTTCGTGGGGCCGAAAACTCGGTCGAGATCGATCCTGCCTTTCAACCGGCGTAACGACG
>JBLINZ010000060.1:0-19392 GCA_047639375.1 Mariniblastus sp.
GGTTATTCAGGCACTTGGGAAACGAGTACTCCGCAGCCTAGTAGTCAGGATCGGCAATTCGGTACCAACGTTGGTTTGTCCGGCGGGAACACTCAAACGGCTCAAAATCAAACGGGCGGGATTGATCTGACGGCCCTTAAAAGGCAAATCGTTGAAGAAGCCAGATCGAGGGGGATTGAGTTGACATGGGAAATGCTACGTGATGAAGCCCAGCGACGACTCAATGAACTGAATGCATCGCAACAGCGGTGACTTCAGACTAGTTCGTCCAACGCCTCGGCCCGCGGAAACTCGATTCCGTTTAAGGCCTGGTTCAAGAAGGAAAGTTTCGAATTATCCACTCGCTCGTTATGACTGTCTCTGCGGGGCGATTGTTTTTTGAGTTGCGAGCAACGCGTTTGGTGCAAGTTTACTTCTTGCGCTGGTAGGTAATCTCAAGCGTCTTGAACATTTCGTCCATGCCAGCCAGTTCCATATACATCGTCATGACACGTTGATCCGTGCCGATGTACTTGACTACGTTCTTGCCTTTTTGAAGCTTGCCGGTTGCTTGATCGGTTCCGAGAGTCACCCAAGTCATGGTGGTGGTTTTTTTGTCGTAGGTGCCTTCCATGGTTGTTAAGTAAGGCGACATCGAATCGACCCAGGTGCCTGCGAATTTCTTTTTCGCAGGATCAAATCCAAACGTGCCACGCCCTTTGGCTTCCATTCCGAAAAAGTCACCTTTAAATTCTGTGACGGACCACATTTCACCCAGCATTTGTGTCGAATCGGATCCCTTGCTAGTCCACGGTTCGTCAGCGCCAGGTCCCCAGATTTTGATTTCAGCAGTCCATTCGCCGACTTCTTTCTGAAGAATCTGATGCTCCGGAGACGGTTTAGGCATTTCCTGAGCTGATGCGAATCCGTTTAAGCCAGTAAAGCAAAACAATGCCAAAACTAAACCCTTGATCGTTGTTGTTGAATTCATATCGTTTCCAGTGAGTTGAGTGTGTTGATCTGATTGGGAAATAGTTCGCTCAGAGCCTGTTCGCGTGGAATCGTTGATCGACTCCAGCTTTCATTATAGCCATGACGAAAGTCGCAAAGTTGGCCGTGGGCCGTAAGGCACCGAGTGGCTCCAAAGCCTGACCGCTTACGCATCCCGGCTCACACAAATTCTGTCGCGTTGGCTAAGCAAGAGATTCCAGCTGGCCTTGTCGAAGGGGATTGTTGTCGTCGCCTTTGAAAATCATAATTTCGTTATTCCTCGGGAAACACGAGGTAGCTAACCGAACATAAGAAACATTATCGGACGTTGGAGTGAGGTGCGTTTTTCCATGTTTCAAGACTTGGCTGCCCCTAGGCTTTCAAGTTCCAACTCGTTGCTTAGCCCGCAATGTCAGCATTCTTATCTGAGTTCAGCCTTCTTTATTTGAGGTCGCGTGATGGCCCAGCTAAAACAAACTACGGGGTGAGTCGTCGCCGCATTGTTTTTGTTCTCGCTCGTGATCGTGATTGCAAGCGACGGATGTAATCGAACGAAGACGGATATAGAAATGCAGTCGCCAACCGTCGCCGCTGAGTTCGACGGGATGTACCTGAGGAACACTGAGGAACACTGAGGAACACTGAGGAACACTGAGGAACACTGAGGAACACTGAGGAACACTGAGGAACAGCTTGGGGAACAACTTGGGGAACAACTTGGGGATGCGTCAAAGCCTGGGGTGATGACGGATGACGTCGGGCTCCGAGTCGCGCGGGACCGATGGGGCACACGGGAAACTTCCAGCGGACGATTTAAAGTCGCCAGAAATTTGACGGATTTCTTTCCCTATCTGGCGACTGCCACATCGAAGGCTTGTTATACCGCCGAAAACTTCGAGCCCGATAGCGCCAAAACTTATCAGCCAACTCCCCTGCTCTCTGACATTCCCATTTGATTTTTGGTTGCGGCAAGTTCGGAGTCGGATGGTTAACCGAGTGGTTAACCGAGTGGTCGCAGATCGCTGGCGAACCGACTATGCTAATGTTGCCGCTGGCTAGCGCGAAAGATCCACTCGAGGGCAAGTTTTTGTAAATATACAGGGGGGTTTTTCGGCGATGAGAATCAAGTTTCAAATTTCGATTGCGTTTGTTTTCGCGTTTTGAATTGTTATGACTTTACTGGCTGGGCAAGTGCCAGCGTTTCAGTCGCAAATGAAGGGCCGCCAGCCGGGTGAGTACGGCGTGATGGAGTTCGCTCAGTCCAAACCTGCCGTTGGCGAATCCGCCCCTGAGATGGAGCTTAAAACGCTGGACGGTGAAACCGTTTCTTTGGCTTCGTATCGCGGTAAAAACATCGTGGTCATCAAAGCTGGGTATACGTCACCTCCGATCCTTCTAACTGCCGCCGGATTGCGGCAGCTTCATCAGCAATACTTGGCGAGTTCGGTCGTCACGGGGGCCAACGAAGTCAATGAGTCTGGAGCAGTTAAAACGACTGAGCCCACCGCTGAGATCATTATCGTCTGTCAAAAAGAGTCGCACGCTGGCGAGTTAGCCTTTAAAGACATCGAGCAGCCGGAATCATTTGAGCAACGTTGCGAGCTTGCGCGGAGGATGAAAGACGAGTACGAATTACCGATGACGGTGTTGGTGGACACGATGGAAAATCAAAGCCAAGTTTTGTTTGGTGATTTCCCCAGTCCTGCATTCGTGATCGATACGGATGGCGTCATCCGAGACAAGTTTCCTTGGGCTGACGCGGCGATGGTCAAGACGGCCGTGGCGAAGTTAGGCAATTTCAAACGCAAACAAAAGCGTTTAACTCCTGCGATTTGGATCGGTGTTTTGGTTCCCTTGTTCATTGTCTTCATTGTGGTGTTTTCAAAGTCCAAAAAACAAACCGCGAACGAGGGCGAAGTCGCGGATGGGAACCTGGAGGAGTGATTGGGTTGGGCGAGTTCGGAATCGTCAGTCCTGCACGGCTGCGATCGATTGTTACCTTCAAGCGGTAACGGCCAGTGCTGTGATTCACGAGCGTGAACTATTGAGAAAGTGAATCAACGTGCTGCGGTGAATGTTGGCCCAGAGTGTGCGTATGTTCGCCGCGAGCTTAGCCGTTATTTGGCAGGACGTAGCTTGGCATCCGCCCAGGCTCGGACCTTCAGGACGAAACAATTTTCGATCGGTCTTCTGCAGAATAATGTCGGCAGCTTTTGCAGAATGTCGCTCCGCCGCCGCCAAATAGTGCAAGTTCAAAACTTACGCGTCGAGCCATCAATTCACCTGGGGTGTAGATGGCGGGCAGCGTGCGCATCCTACTCGTTGAACTCGCCAATTTTGCGGAATCGTGCGTATCGATTGTCTAGCAAGGTATCTGTCGGGGTGCCGCAGAGTTCTTTGAGATTCTTTTTGAGGTAAGCCTTCATCAGTGACGCCATCCGGTGGTGGTCACGATGAGCTCCTCCGAGGGGTTCGCCGATCACATCGTCGACAATCCCCATTTGGTGCAAGTTCTTGGAAGTAAACTTGAGGGCGGTGGCGGCTTTTTCAGCGTGCTGGGCACCCTTCCAAAGGATCCCCGCGCATCCTTCGGGGCTGATGACCGAATAATAAGCGTGTTCCAGAACTGCGACTCGGTCGCCGACGCCGATTCCCAACGCGCCGCCGCTGCCGCCTTCGCCAATCACCACGCAAATGATGGGTGTTTTGAGCCGAGACATTTCGTACATATTTTCAGCGATCACCTGGGCTTGACCGCGCTCCTCGGCTCCGATCCCTGGGTAGGCACCTGGAGTGTCGATAAAGCAAATCACGGGAAGGTTGTATTTTTCTGCCATCCGCATTTTGGCCATGGCCTTGCGGTAACCTTCCGGATGGGCACAGCCAAAAAAGTTTTCATTGCGGTCTTTAAACGTCCTGCCTTTTTGGTGTCCTAGGACCAGGACTTTGGTGCTGTCGAGCGTCGCAAATCCAACTCGGATGGCACGGTCGTCGCCAAATAGTTTGTCGCCATGCAGCTCTACAAACTCATCGAACACCAACGACAAATAGTCGGTTGTGTGGGGGCGGTCCTTGTGCCGGGCGATCTGAACGGTTTCCCAAGGCGAAAGATTGTCGTAGACGCCACGCGTGACTTCTGTGAGTTCACGCTTGAGTTCGCGAATCCTCTCAATTGACTCGACGGTTTCGGAGGATTCCGCCTCCAACGTCGTGATTTGGTCATGAAGATCTGAGATCGGTTGTTCGAAAGGAAGAAAATCCATGGTCTTGTATCTTTGAATATCTTGATTGATGTTGGCCGAGTTCGGAGTGATGTCCGTCGACGCGAATCATGTTGTGGTTTGTTATTATGCGATGGGAACGCTGAATCGGTCGGCGATCAAATAGGATCGGCGATCATCACGAATCTGGCTTGATTACCATTCTAACGATCGCGATTCATTGGATCAAAAGGCTATCGTCTGAATCCTTCCGGTCGTTTTCCTGAGCGGAACATTTGTACGTGTTCAAATTGCCGAAGAAAGTCACCCATCGATGATAGACGCTCATTCGGTTTTTTGACCAGCATTTGTTTGATCAGTTGAGAAAATTCTTTGGACGCACCACTGTAGGCTTCCAGCGATGGAATCGGGGCACTCAAATGCTTGCTTAGCAATTCGTCCGGCGTATTCGCAGAGAACGGAGCCTTGCCAGCAAGTAATTCGAAAATCATGCAGCCGAATCCGTATACATCGGCTCGCTCGTCAGGGTGCTCCCGGCGGATCTGTTCAGGAGCCATGTAGCTTCGCGTGCCACGAATGGATTTGGGCCGCCCAGCGAACAACCCGCTCAGGCCGCCTTTTTTCTTTTTCTTGACACCGATCGAAAAGTCAATCAGTTTGACCTCGCCATGTTCGTTTGCCAAAAAGTTATCGGGTTTCACATCGCAGTGGATCCAGTCTTTTTGGTGCATGTGCTGGAGCCCCATGGCACATTTGCGAATGATTTGAGACAAATTCGGCATCATGAATTCCTTATTCTCACGCATCTGCAGCTTGAGGTTTTTATAAGGAAACAGTTGCATCGAAACCAAGGGATAGCCCTGGTCATTGTGGTAAGCGAAAATCTTGATGACGTTGGGGTGATCCATTTCGGATCCAACCGCTGCCTCGTGTTTCAGTTGTCCAATTTCGTATTTGTCTTTACGGTGGGTTTCCATCAAGACCTTGAGCGCGATTCGTTCTTTTTCGCCCGTGCGAATGGCTTCCCAGACCTGGGTGGTCGTGCCCGCGCGGATCATCCGAAGCAACTGAAATGGCCCAATAAAGTCTCTGCCTAACGACATCGATATCCAATCAAACAACCGGTGCGGCGACGCCTCAAGCAGGCGTCAAAAATGTGTCTTGTTATTTTAGACGACAGAGGGACGAAACCAAAGTCCGCTTGTGCCCTCAAAGCAGCGGAAAACATCCAGGCCCAGCGGGATTGACATGGATCTAAATGGTTAGAATTCTCAGGGCCCCCAAAATCGCGTAGGTCACGAATGAACCGTAGAGGGCGCAGAAAACCAATCCAGTAGTCCGTGTGATCCGCCCGAATTTCCACATGCAGCCCATCGCGACCACGGTCAACACGAACAGAAAGACGCGAAGCCCGACGACGCCGTTGAGTGTTTCACCATTCGCCCCGATCAATTCGACGGGTTGCCAGTCATTGAGGTAGCAGCACACGATCAGAGGAATCGACATTCCGATACAGATGTCAAAAATATTCGAGCCAAACACGTTGGACATGGCCCCAGAATCGTCTCCCCGACGAGCCGAGCCAAGTGACATGAATGTGTCGGGGATTGAGGAAACGGCTGCGGTCAGGATGACCGCCACGAAAAATGGGCTGACACCCAGTTTTCTGGCTGATTCGTTGGTTAGCTCGACTAATAAGTAGCATGCCATCGCGGCAACCAGCGTCGCGCAAATCAAAATGACAGCCGACGTAAATCCATTCAAATTGACTTGGCATTGGCCAAAGAATATGGTCGCTTTTTCGCTAGGATCATCTGGGGTGATTTCTCCGCCGTCGAGTCTCGCTCGGAATTTTCTTGTCGCGAAATAGAGATGCGACACGTAAGCCACGTACGTGAGGAGTGCGACGACCCCCATCCACCAATCGAGTCGCGGTTGAAACAGAAAGATCAACAATCCGATTTGAACAAACACGACCCACATTCCGTCTCGATTGACAACTTCGCGGGAGACGTCGATCTGCGGTCGCTCGGGGCGTGAAAACGACATCGCAATCGCACATACGGCGGGTATCAAAATCAAGTTGTAGATCGAACTTCCGGCGCAGGTCGCGATGGTCGAGCCGTAACCCTCCGCGCTGTCGAGTAACTGTTGCGTTTGGTCTTGGGATCCTGAAAGCGCTAGGACCACAAAGAATAGCCCCGTGAACAGTTCGGGCATGCTGCTGGCAACCGCGTCGAGAGTGGCGCCGCGAACCGAAGGCGGTAAGCGCAACTTGCAACCGATCCATTGGGCCGCATCAGAAAACGGGTCGCAGGCTTCTGAGATCAAAACGGCAATGAACGTGGCGGCAGAGAGAACGAACCCCAATTCGATCCACCAAACGGAATCAATTGTCCGCCAGTAATGGAAAACGACGGCGAGGACTAGAGTGATCAAGAACAGCGCCGCACTCGAAACCAGAGTGCGGTGGCTGCCAGGAGAAGATTCAGGGCTAGTCGGGGCCGTCATAGTGTAATGTTCTATGGGTGTCTCAGTTTGGCTGAGCACTCGAAATGCGAGAATCGGCCAGAGCCAGTTGTGCTCGGTGCGTCAATCTCTGGAAAAGTGATAGAAGTCTGAAACGATTGGTTTTCTGGGTCTCAACGAAGACGTTTTCCGGGAATGTTTTAACAGACATCGTTGCGATAGACGACATGGTCCAAGAATAATCCGTGTGCGGGAGCGGTTTGTCCAGCGCACTTGCGGTCGTTTTGTTCGCGAACCCAGCGGACCCATGCGATCGTTTCTCGTCCTTTTCCAACTCTAACTAACGTTCCAACGATGTTTCGAACCATGTTGTAAAGGAATCCATTGGCGGTGATTGAGATTTTTAGGCCTGGGAATCCATGGATATTTTCGGGTTCGATCAAGAGCGACATCACGTTTCTTACGGTCGATGTTCGTTCGGCTCCGGTGCTTTCGAAGCTCGCAAAATCCAATTCACCGGTCAGGAACTCAGCTCCCGAACTCATGGCGTCGAGGTCAATTTCGCCTGGCACGTACCAGCACGTTCTCAATCGCAGCGGGTCAAGAATACGTCCAAACTGAACGTGGTAGTGGTATGTTTTCTGGATCGCGTCGCGAATGGCATGGAACCCCTCCACCGCGTGTTCGACTCGGAGGACAGAAATGTCAAACGGAGTTTCCGCGTTCAGTGCTCGCACCAATCGGTCGACGGGCAACTTGCTCTCGGTCACGACGCTGCAAACTTGGCCCAGCGCATGGACGCCGCTGTCGGTTCGGCCGCTGGCAGTGATTCGCGCGGTTTCGCCTGTGACTGAATTCCAGGCTTCTTCGAGCCGCTGTTGGACCGAGATGCCGTTGTGCTGGACTTGCCAGCCGACATACTCGGTCCCATCGTAGGCGATGGTTAGTTTGAGGTGTCGCATGATGCGTACCGCCCAGAAACCAGGAGTTCAGCAATTTGAACCGCGTTGGTCGCGGCGCCTTTGCGAAGATTGTCGCTGACACACCAAAACGCGATTCCATTTTCACAGCTCAAGTCTTTTCGGATCCGGCCGATGAACACGTCGTCTTTATTGTCGCTGTTGTTGGGCATCGGATACACACCTGACTCCAGATCGTCGACGACTGTAATCCCCGGGGCGGCTTCGAAAGCTTCACGGGCTTGGGCCGCAGAAATCGGAGATTCTGTTTCGATCAAGATCGATTCACTGTGACAGTTGGAGACAGGAACACGAACGCAAGTCGGGCAAACCTGAATGGATGGGTCGTCAAAAATCTTTTGCGTTTCATAGACCATCTTCATCTCTTCCGAGGTGTAGCCTTGGTACTTGGCAGAGCCAATTTGCGGTATCACGTTAAAGGCGATCGGATGAGAGAACGCTTGATACTCGTAAGGCGTATCGTCGATGGCACTCTTGGTCCCTTCGATCAAATCCGTTTGACCCGCCACCCCTGCACCGCTGGTGGCCTGGTAGGTCGAAACGATCACGCGTTTGATTTTTGAAATCTCGTACAAGGGCTTCATCGCCACGACCATTTGCGTCGTACTGCAGTTGGGGCTGGCGATCACACCTTGGTGGTTCTTAATCGCTTCAGCGTTAACCTCAGGAACGACCAAGGGAACGTGGTCTAGCATTCGATGGTATCCGCTTTCGTCCACGACGACGGTTCCACGCTCAACGGCCCAGGGCACAAACTCAGCCGCGACGTCGTCGGGTGTGCTTCCGATCACGAGGTCGATGTCATCGAACACGTTAGGCTCGAGCAGCTTGATCGTGTGGTCTTCGCCTTTGAATTTGATTGTTTTGCCGGCAGAACGTTTAGAAGCCAAAAACGTGATCGATTCATAGGGGAACTCACGCTCCTCTAGCATCTGCCGAACCAAGCGACCTACCGCACCGGTCGCTCCTGCAATCGCAATTCTTTTTGTCACTTCTAGACTCCATCTCACTTTTGAAAAAAATCAAACAGCGGATAAGTATAGAAGGACTGGGCCGAATGCGAAATGAGTTTTCTCAAATCTATGGGTATTGCAAGTTCGGTGTTCACAGGCAGTTGGGGCTGGCAGACTAGGCGGAACGCTTTACGGCGATAATCAAGCTTCGTGCACCATTGGGACATGGCTACGGTCAAGAGCACGCGCAAACCGGTAAATCTACGGTCAATAATGCCAGTGTCTTGTGAGTTGAGAGAGCCGATCGCTGGCGGCTACGTGTCCAGCGAATTCGTCTGATTGGATTTGCGATCCAGCCATGTCGGCTCAATAAAAGCAAAATTTCCGACGAGCATAATGAGGGCAAATGGCATCATGCCCATGCACAATCCGATTCCCAAATGAACTGGAATCGCGATCAAGAGGACAATCGGCCTGCTGAGTTGGGGCCACACCAAGGCCGGGTAAGCGAGTTCCCCCGCTAGCGTGAGGAGCGAAAGAATGGCGACGATCCAGAGGTGTCCTGAGAGCCAGGTCATGTCGAGCGTTTGGTATTCGTAGCTTGCCAATGCCAGCCAAATGGCTTCTCCGCTAAACCATGTATCGCCTTGAAGTTTTCCGATTCCGGCGAACAGGTAGACGATGCACATGTGGACTTGGATCAGGCGTGTCGCAATCCTTGTTAACGTCGTCTTGATTCTTGAGCGACTGCCCTGCCCTGCCCCGCCACGATGTTTCAGATGCTGATCCAGTGACCAGGCGTCACCGCAATTTCCAATCGCCAAGTACATGCATAAGAAGACATTGATTTGGTCGAGTCCAAACAACGCTCCGGTCGCTCGATTGGCGTAGGAAATCGCTAATAAGGCTGAGGCGATTGCCGTCCAGCGAGTCCACAGTCCCAGCATGAACATTGTGACGATGATCAGTCCGATGACATGCACGGTCATTAAGATCGAGGGGGATTCGAACCAGCCAAGATGACTCCAGCAGAATGAGTTGCCATACAACGCATCGCGGTAAGCAGCGGGCAGCATGCCATCTGCGCCCAAAAAACTTTGCAGTCTAAAAGTCCACACTAAATGGGTGTAAAGCAAAATGGCGCCGACCATGATTCGCACCAAGCCCAGCACCGTGGGCGACTGGGGTTGGAACCAAAACTGATTCCAGGCATGCGCCCATTGTCTGGTGAAGTGAGCGATCGGGCCTGGTGGGGATGGTCCGTTGTCAGTCAAAGGAGGTTTCGCAGGGCGTCGTCGCGCGGATGGCGAGGAGGTGCTCATTGGACTTCCTCTTGCATCTGAGCCGGCAGTTGTTCGGGCTTGGGGGCGAATCGGAATCCATGGGAGTCGAGTTCCCCAATTTTTTGAGGCACGCTAAGCAGCCGGATGTCATTGAGTTTCTGCCCGTCTTCGACTTCTGCCGGAAACGGGATCTGACGTTCTTGCGTGAAGAGTTCGATTGAGGTCCCGTCGTTGTGTTCAAGCAGATCACGTGCGACGGTGCTGGCCAAAAGTTCGACTCGTTCTCGAATGTCTGCATAGAATTGTTGGTCGAGCTGACGTTCGTTCTCCAGCTGTTGCAAGAGCAGCGGTTTGCCTTCGGTTTTGAGAATCTCGATTTGACGGTCGTACTCCGCCTCGACTTGGGTGAACTGCTCTTTGGTGGGCATCAAGGCCCACTCATTGAACAGCGTTTCGCTAAGCATGAACCAGCGGTGGTACATCAATCGTGGCCAGTTCTCGTCTCGATTGGGAAAATGCCCTTGGAAGGTTGAGCCGTCTTCTCGGGTTCCCTGGAACAGTATCCGATGACTGGGGCCAGGATCGGGCCCAAAGAAGCGGTAGCCGTGGCCTAAGAACAACGCTTGATGGACCGGTGCGACGGCTTTGGCCAAGGGGATGCTAAAGTAAGCCGACCCCAGTGGATTCGAAAGCGGTCCGAGGACCACAATCGCTAAGAAGCCTAACAACGCTACCGACACGATTCGACGGGTGGTTGACGACCATTCGAATTCAATCGTCGACTCGACTTGAGGGGAGGGATCCGCGGACGTGGCCACCGGTTCGACAGGCGGTGCGTTGGTCGCGATGGTTTTGGATTTGGGCTTACGTTTGGACATTGGCGTTTTTGCGTTGGCGGTCACACTTCAACTCGGATTCAACCCTACTTTTTTTTTGACGTAAATGTAGGTCCTTCTATCCTAAATGGAGACTGAAAATTGGGGAGTCCGAAACGATCGGGATCCGGGGAATCGGTGAACAAATCTGGTTGGGAAACCGGTGGGATAATCTGTGTATTCAGTCGTGGCTTTTTCCTGTGGTTGGTTTGGCGTGGATTGTGAGGGCGAACGGCACAGGGCCTGTGCCTGCTTCTGGACTGCGTCTTTATTTAATTTGCTAGGCCCTTTTTGTTTTCCGGTGCATAAAAAAAGCCCCGCCAAATTGGCGGGGCTTAGTTTTCTAATGGTCGTCGAGCGAGCATTGCTATTTAACAGCGACGCGATCGGAGGTTGTGTCGAAACCGATCGCAAGTGAATGCGATTGACCGCCCACCATGTCGATCAGACGTTCTTCTGTGACGGTCTGGCCACCACGCTCGAATTCAACTTCGACTTTGTAGCCCTGCCAGATTTGCCCCGTCGCAAGCGACTGAGTCTCGAACGTCCGTGCCACTCCGGTGTGCTTCGTGGGCGATCCGCACAACGTTACTTTGGCGTTGGCTGGAACTCGCAAGTCAAGTTTTGTCAAGACGCTGGCAACCTGAACCGGTTGGTCAAATTCAAATTTGACGGTTTCTTTTTGGCCGGGTCGCATGGTGACCAGTTTGGTTCGAACAAGCTCTTTGCCGCCGCGAACAACAACCGCTTTGACACGATAGTTTAGTTCTTGGTCAACCGTTGCGCCACGATTGCTAGAGCGGTAATTGCGAATCGCGCCGGTGGTTGAGGTCGACTGGTCGTTAATGAAGACTTTGGCTTCGGCGGGAAGCTCAAGACTTAGGATCGAGGCCAAAGCGTCGGCTTGAATTCGATTGATCGAAGTTGCGTCATTATCACCGGCTGGGCCAGGTGATGGCACGGCACCTTCGCCACCGGCGGCAGGTGTCTCGCTTGGCGTTGCGTCTGGGTAGTACTCTGGGGTGGTCGCATTCAGTCCGCCAGCACCGCCGTCAAGCATGTCGTCGATCGGGCCGTCGGTAATCGGGCTTGAATTGAAAGCGCCCGTTGGTGCTCCGGTCATCGGAACGGCGCCGGTATTTTGAATTGGAAAGCCGTTGATAAACCCATAGTTGCCGAGAGGGTAGCTTTGTTCCACGGTGCAACCAGGAGTGACGCAGCCGTCGTTGGTCGGCGCGGCGTAGTTCATTTGATAAACGGGCGAACTGACGTAGGAGTTGCCCCAGTTGCTGTAGGTCGAGCCAGTCGATCCGCCGTAGTGCGATCCTGTGGAACCGGTGGAAGCGTATCCGCCAGAAGAAGCAAAGCCACCGCTTGAGCCGTAGCCACCGCTCGAGCCATAGGCTCGGCGAGTCAGTAGAGTCCCAGTTGAGCCTGTCGATCCAGATGAGCCAGATGAGCCAGATGAGCCCATTGAGCCAGACAATCGGTTACCAAGTCGTCCCAGCAGGTTGCGAACGGGGCGGCGTCCAGCTAACACGCCGCCGCTACTTCCGCCACTGCTACTACTTCCGCCGCTGCTGTGGTATCCGCCGTGCGAACTTCCCCAGCTTCCGCCGTTATTCGCGTGAGCGGAATCGCTGACCAAGCTGGTCACTCCGAACGCACACAGCGTCAGGATGGCCAAGTGGCATCGATTCCATGGAATTGATCGTACCATTCTATTACTCGCTCCAGATTACTCATCCGTTGATTGAAATGGCCTGCCGAAAAACAGGATCCATTCGACTGGCGCAGGAATTGGCCAGCGTTGATCCATTTAGGATAACAGGCGGATTTGGCAATTCAAGCCGGTTAGGGGCTTTCGGGGCCTTTTGCTTCTTTGGGAGTTTCTGGTTTTTTCAGTCTCCTGACGCACAAATCACCCTCGCCTCGTGAATTCCGGCAGCGATTGATGAAGCGGAAAGTCAATGCTTTCGAGCTCCCTCGGAGCGTGGGCTTCCAATATTTTCGTGAGGGCCAGACCTGGGAGCCTAGCCGTTGTAAAGAAAGGAAGTACAAAGCAGTGTCGGCCCCGGATTTGTGACCGGAAGCACATTTCGGAACGGGGCCGGGATCGGCAGGTCCTGAGGAGTGACGGTTCTCGTCGCGAGTTATCGTTCGACGGATTCCAAGGAAAGATTGTCGAATCGAATTGTGCCCGTGGAGCCAAACATTCCAATTCGGACGATGCCTTCGCGGGCTGCATTTGGAACGCGGATTTTCCTTGTGAGCGATGACCAATCCTTTGAGCCTTTGAAGGGCCCGATCAGTTGCATGCTAAGTTCCTTACGTTCATCGTCGTAGAACGAAAGTGCAGCGACGGGTAAGTCATTTCGGCGTGGTCCGACGATTACGTTTTCATAGGCGACCGAGACCGAGAATTGGACCAACGGGACTTGGCGCCCATCGATTGCAAATCCCTGCATGACTTGAGCCAATTGCCCAGGGACGTCATTTTTGAATTGGACAAAATTCTTTCCACTGGGGGCCGCCCGATTTTCTTCCAGCGTGAGTTGTCGTTGGTAATACCAGCCCTTAGCAAATCCGGATTCATCGAGTCCGTCTTCAAAATCGCCATTTTGCAATGAGGGCTTGGTCGGATCTGGGAAGACGAGGCGGTTGTCTTCCGCGGTCCCTGTCATTGGAACGAAGAGTGTTGGCCGTAATGCTTGTCGAACCATCTTGCCGTCGATTTTTTCCATCAAGTAAAGCGTCTGTTGATGACGTTCGCCCATGGGGACGACGATCGTGCCGCCTTCTTTTAGTTGATCAATGAGTGGTTGCGGGATGTTTTCGGGAGAGCAGGTGACGATAATTTTGTCGAAGGGAGCGTGCTCGTCCCAGCCTTTGTATCCGTCGCCGATTTTGGTGAAGACATTGTCGTATTCTAACTTCTTGAGAACTTTGGCCGCGGTCTTGCCAAGTTTTTCGACGATCTCGATGGAGTAGACTTCTTTGACCAACGGACTCAAGATCGCCGCTTGGTAGCCGCTTCCCGTTCCGATCTCAAGCACTTTGTCAGTTGTCAGTGGCTTAAGTTCTTGGGTCATGTACGCGACAATGAATGGCGACGAGATCGTTTGGCTTTCACCAATCGGAACTCCGGCGTCCAGATAGGATTGCGTCCGGCGAATTCTCTTCGGCACGAATTCATGCCGCGGCGTGGCCAACATCGATTCGAGAACGCGCTCGTCAGTGATGCCGGCGCCTTTGACCGCGACGGCGACCATTTGCTTCCGCATTTCTTCATACTGGGCTTCGTTCTGTGGGGCGGCACTGGCAAAATCGCTCGCCATAAAACAGCCCAGAATCATCACGATCGATACAGCCGTTTGGTTTCGTCGTCTCAAACGCATTTCAGTACTCCAATTTCAAAATTCGGTTTGCCCATAACCGATACTCATATCATCGTCATCAATGGCTAGGCCGGAGACGATGCGTGTTCTTTCAATAGTTTACCCCAAGCCCGCAATGAAGGCCAAGGTTGCGGTTGGTGGCTGGGGCCAATTAAGCCACCGGGGCAGAATCCAGTTCGACACGCACAAACGTTGCGATTACGATCAGACCTGACCGCTCCTGCGATAAAGAATTCATGAATACGGCTTCCCCCCAACCCGCCCCAGCTTCAACGCCTACGTCGGCCGTGCCTCGATCCGGGAATTTTGTGCCGTTTGTTCTGCCGTTGGTTGTTTTTCTGCTGGTCTTGTCTTGCTACCCAGATTTCGCGGAGTCGTTGATGCCGGAAGACGTGGATCCGGAAACAAGTTCCCGTCTCGAAATTGGATTCAATACTTGGAAATACCTTTTCTTGATCGGCTTACAAGTCGTGCTCGCGAGTGGTTTCCTGATCTTTTTCCGAAAAGTCTACCTGGAACACTTTCCTTTGCGGGTTTCTGTTTGGTCGGTGGTCGTTGGCGTGGTCGGAGTCGTCCTGTGGATCGCCGTTTGTGATCTCGGATTGGAGCCGCGGTTACTGGAAGCGTTGGGATTCGGTGCCACGCGACCTTCGTTCAATCCATTTACGATTCCCGATAAAACGGTGTTGTGGTTGTTTCTGGTGCTCCGATTTGCCTTGCTCGCTGTTTTCGTTCCGATCATTGAAGAGCTGTTCGTCCGCGGTTGGTTGGTGCGGTGGGTGGAGAATCCCAATTGGGAAAACATCAGCTTGAAAGGCCTCTCCGTCATGGCGTTGTTCACCGCCAGCTTTTACGGCGTGTTGGCTCATCCCTCCGAAGCGATCGCGGCGTTCCTGTGGTTTGGATTGGTAACATTGTTGATGCGTAAGACAGGCAACGTCTGGGACTGCGTGGTTGCCCATGCCGTCACTAATCTGTTGTTGGGAATTTACATTCTCAAGTTCGAGCAGTGGCACCTCTGGTAGCAGTAGCTTGGGCCCGTTGGTCATTTTTTAAGATCGCCAAGACGACAGAACGAAACCCATGCCAAATTAGCAGCGTGGAGCTGCCTGGATTTTGAAAAGTGGATCGTTTTGCGTGTCTCAAAAGATCCGGAAGCGAGTTAAACTACGCCGATTTTTGTTCGAGTTGGTTGGGTTGATTCGCCCTCACTCGCGTTCGACGAGCGTTTGATCTTGATGGCGATGTAGTCCAAACAAGGCGAAAGGCCCGTGGTTTGCTATCGATGTTGTTCACAATGCCGAAAATGAAAAACATCAGCATGTGTTGCATTGGAATGATCGAAACGTCGTGGAACATGCCGTTGAGGCAGTAGCAAGCGAGAATGACCAGCGATACCAATCCGAATTGACGGGCCCACAGGTCTGCCGATCGATTGCAAAACACTTTCCAGCTAACCCTCGTCATTTGCATTAACATCAAGATCAAACATGACAAGCCGATGATTCCGGTCTCGGTCACATAGGCCAAGAACACATTGTGTTGCATCAATGATTTGGTAACGGAGAGTGGTTTTCCAGAATGTGGGTCTTGCAAATAGGGATACTTTTCTCGGGCGTATTGCCCAAACCCGCAACCGACGATTGGGCGGTCTTGAAACATATTCCAAGCGATGAGGGCAAACATCGGACGCATCTGAGCACTTTGTTCCATGGCGGACTGAGAAACTTCCTTGTCGCGCTTGAACGAGAAAATATTCTCGGAGAGCACAGGAAAGCTGACCACTGCGACCAGCGTCGCCACGATGATCATGCCGCCTTTGGCTGGCCTTGAAGCGGGTATCCAGATGAATATTCCACAAGCCGCTACGAAGCCGAGCCAGACGCTTCGTGTCAACGTGGCGTAGACGCCTACTGCGAGCACCAAGCCTAGACCGAGCGCGATGAATTTGCCCCGCCGCCCGACCCGGGGCCACCACATCAGCAGGCAGCAAAAGCAGGTCGTCATGCAGATTCCGTTGGAAACTGGATTCAGAAACGGTCCCCTGCCCCGACCCAAAAACTCTTTGATTTCCGAGGTCAAAATATATTTTGGATAGATCAACGCGGTCACGTCTTTGACTTCGGCGATCGCTGTGAGCGCTAAATAAACACCGAAAACTCCCATGCTCGTGGCGATGAATTTGAGCTCTGCGGGACCCAGTTTGCAGGATCGAACTACCCAGTAGACGGCCAAAGGCAGCAGGTTGAAAAATAGCAGCCTTGAAGCTGGCATCTTCTCAAGGAACGTCCAATCATGAGTGATTGTGCTCGTGAAAATCACCGCCATCAGGAGCAATATTGTAATGTCGGCGGTGTTGAGTCGGCGGAGGTCTTCTTTGCCCCTGAGATAATACCAAGCAAACAGAGCGACGGTTGCCCCGATCAGAATTCGGTCGAGCGTGATCGGGATGGGCCCGCTGGGCAGACTGAAAAACTCACTGCCGAGAACGCTTCCCGTCAGGACGACTGAGAGCGCCAACAGGGGAACTGGATGGAGATTAAAGTTGGGTTTGAATCGATACCAAGCACAGGCCACGACAAATACAATCAGAACGGCGGCTGCAATTGTCGGCTCCATTTTGCGCTACCCTATACTCAAGGCCGAATCGAAGGCGGGCTGGGGAATTCGCCGTGCTTTACCATCGCGCAAACAGGCAGACGGTAGACTTACTCACTGCTATCGTCGTTATGACCGGAATCGATTCGCTTTGATCGCGATAGCATGCATAACCGCTACAACCGGTCCTGATAGCTGCTGAGAGTCGCCTTTTGGCTCTCGCTAAAAGGCTCTCGCTAAAAAGAGGTGTGACTCGATGCGTTCCTAAGGTTCCACGGGGACACGGCGAGTCGAGGCGGTTGATTTATCAGGGAGACGCTGACCGGCTTTAAGCTATTGAGATGCTGCCTAGCGAACCTGGAATTTTAGAAAAGGTTCGAGTGAAGCGCTGGAGTTTCCGTTGAGATCTTCGACCAACAGTTGCAGCGTGTATTGCCCGGCTGGAAGATTGTTGAGCTCGATTGGGAAGTGCATGTAAAAATCACGACGACGTTTTCTCGCAACGTCGTCGACGATTGGATAATCCGACTGCTGGACTGCCCTGCCCTGTGGGTCGTAAATTGCATAGCTCCCACGGAGTTTCGTGTGGACTTGAGGTTGGGCATTCACGTCACGCTGGTTCGACTTGTAATTTTCGACTTCGCAATAGACGAGCATCCGTTGAGTGGGGCCAAAGTTTGTGTCTGGGAACGTTTTGAATTGGCCGAACCCAGAAATCTGGGTGCAAAACTCACCATTCGAAATCTTCAAATCCGCAATCGACTCCAGTCGTTCAACTGCTTTTCGGAGGTGGTCCAAGGTGTTGATTGCGGTGTGGTGACGGAGTAAGTCTGAGTTGTGATTCTCATCGCTGTCAAGCATCGACCCGATGGCGTCGAGTTGGTGTTGCCAGTAGAGCCTCTCTTCGTTGGAAAGCGTGTCTTGGCGGTCTTCGACATTCCACATTTGCCGCTGCAGGACTTCGAGCAAGCGAAGATTGACTTCTAGGCCGTTTCGAGTCTCCGGCTCGGATTCAGTCGACAGTCTAGATTGAACGTTTTTGATTGCGTCCGCAATTTGTTGTTCCCATGGAACGGTGTTGTCGATGACTTCAATTCGCACGGCCGGACCACGGTACCCGGCTGGAAGCTTGGCGGGATTGGAGGCTTTCGCGGCACCAGGAGATTTCGGTTTGGCGTTGGCTTTGAGAAGTCGATTGGGAGGCTGCCATTGGGAATTGCTGTGAGCAGGAGGTTGTTTGGGCTGAGGGGCAGTCAGACCGTTTGCTGCAACGGTTGTCGTTTCGTTAGCCGGCCCCGCAATGTCGGCGAGGTGAGTCACGGACATGGAGTTGTTGTTGTCGGCGGCTGAAGCGATTGGCTCGGCCTGATTGATATGCTGGGGGACGAAATCACTCGACGATTTCGAATTGGAATCGACGGTGGCTAAGGCAATCGTATTTTTTGGGTCGCACTCGGGATCTTCGCATCCTCCAGTTTGGCAGTCCGCACAGTCAGGGGCTGGCTTAGCGACGTGCGCGAACATGGCGGACCAGACTTTGTCGTCTTCGGCTTCGTCCTCAAGACGTTCGGTTGCCGAATTCTCGCCTTGCTCGGGAGCCATTGACCTGATCGTTGGAGGTGGCGTGGTCATCGTGAGCGTGGGAGTCTGTTCCATGGCGTCGTCGGCCGGGGACTCAGCAAAAGGCGGAATGGTCTCGGAGGTAGTCGTGGCGACAATCACAATCGGATCGGGCGAGACGACGGGCTGCAGGTTTCTAGCGACTGCTCGTTGCTTTGGTTTGGCGCATCGGCCATCGCAATTGGGTTGGTGACAGTTGGCACAGGCGTGTGTTGCTTGGGCCGCGAAATCTTGGGAGGTGCTTGGTTCGGAACGCCGCATGACCGGGGTCAGTTTGGCTTTCGCGTTGATCGTCCGAGGCTCGTCACGAGGGGCCGACTCGGCTGGTCCTGGATTCACCTGCCCCGTGGATTGGAGGGGTTCGAATGAATTCGGTTTCTGTTCCAGAATCGCAGTTTGTTCATGAGACCAACGTTGGTTCCGTCGCAGTGAATTTACCTTCGTGGTGATTTCGTGATGCGGAAGGGCTTTTCGTGTTTCGGGATTGAACAAGATTGGCGACAACGATCGATTGGCAGCGCCCTGCATGACAGGGGCAGCGGCGGGCGAAGTCAGCTGGATTGCTTGCGGCCGTTGGGGGACTGGTGAGGCTGACGTGGCGAGAAGCTTGTGAGCGGGCGTCTGGTTGGCCGACGGCGTCGACTGAGCCAAGGGGCTGAGGGCGCTGTGGGAGCTAGGGAAATCAACGGGTTCAGCGAACGGGAGTTCCGGTTTGGTTTTGGGGCGGTGGCAATCGCAAGCGTACTCGTGTGCACAAGCTTCCCCGCCGGCTGGATTTTCTAAAGCAGCGATCGAGGGCGCCGGTTGCTTGGCGACCAGCTTGATGGTTTCTTGAGATTCAGGCGCGATCAAAATTCGAGCGGAATCCTGGCGGGTTTTGTCGGGCAAAACTTGAGTGTCGGCAAGGTTCCGCTCGGCTGAGTCCGTGGACCATTCGGTCTGATTGCTTTTGAGCCCAAGCAAATCGTCTTTATAGCTGGATTGTGATAGTTTTGAGCAGCCCATTTGCGCTGTTGCTGCGACGAG
>JBLINZ010000061.1:0-19178 GCA_047639375.1 Mariniblastus sp.
GCGTTGACTTCGTCGACTGGGCCGAGATCAGAGAGCGACAGCCCACCCTCGGGGTCACCCGAATCATGGCAGTCAACGCAATGAGTAGCCAAGAACAGTTTGGCTTGGCCTTTGAAATCCTGCTTGATCGTCTGGCCCGGCGTGTAAACCTGAGCGTTTGTTTGGCCGCAGGCTTGGGAAATTACCGCGGGCAGCAAAATAAATGAGAGGAAAACCGAAGCCAGCGGAATGAAGATGTTTATCCGCGGCTTAGCGATTACTTGGCCTTGGGAACAAAATAAACTTCGCACGGAGAATGACAGTCGCCCGGAAACTCGTGGCCGCCTATTTGTTTGGCCCCAAGCAAAATCGAACTTGTTCATGCGAGCACTTCCTTAAGAGGACCCGAGCCGGTGTCAAACTTTTTAGCCAACTGTTCGCTCATATTGAAGCGATCAACATCTTTCCCGGCCGCACGTAAGATACTCGTATAGAGTGCATTGATTGGTCGTTTGCCGTCCAGTTGCGTAAAACAGCCAGTCTTGAATGCGCCATCTAAGTTACCCAGCAACATGACCGGCCAGTTAGCGCCATTGGTATGCTGCTTGTCCGCGTTGTTGCTGGTGTAGACGATCAGCGTATGATCCATCATGGTTCCGCTGCCTTCGGGAACACTTTCAAGTGACTCAATGATTTTCACCAGCATTCGGCTGTTGTATTGCCGAATCTTGATCCAGATCGGATTGTCAGGCTGATTCATGTGGCCAAGGTTGTGCCCCTGCTGTTCGATGCCAAGTCCCTTCCAAGCACCGAAAATTTCGCCGCGCCCTGAACCGATAGTCAGCGTATTGGTGATGCCGGACGTGAGCGCCGAAATGCCGAGATCGAGTAAGCGATCATGCCAATCGGTTTCGAACTCTGGTTGGGTGTATCGCTCATCCACTTTTGGCGCGAACTTGCGAAGGTGATGAGAAACTGTTTCGAGGCGATCGCGGAGCCCGTTGACATCCCGGAAACCTTGGACGTATTGTCCATAGCGCTGACGGTCGTCGTTCGGAAGCGACTGGCCTTTCGCAGCGGCCAGGTTTTCAATCTGACTCAACAAGTCCGACCTCGCTTCATGCTGAAGTCGAATATTGCCTTTCGAAATGCCGCCATACAGCGTTTGATAAAGGTGATTCGGATTCGAATGCATGAAAATGGGTTGTCCAGCTCCGCTGGCCGATAGTGTCGCAATGGTGGGTTTGGTCTTCATGTTCTCAATGGAGTCCATACCGATGCACAGATGCGGAAGAAGCGTCTGTGGCAAAACGTTGCTGAGTTCGTAGTCAATGGTTGCAGCGCTCGGCGGTACACCGTCGCTACCACGATAGCCACCCAGCGCGCCAAAAAACGCGCTATGCGAGGGGCTCGTATGGCGGCCATGCAATCCGCTAATAATGTGCAATTTATCTTTGTAAGGTTCGAGGGCACTGATCGGCTCTGGAAGTTTCGCCTTTGCCAATGATCCGCTGCTGGTCATTCCCTTCGGAATGCAAGTCTTTGGATCAAAGCCTTGGTTTTGCATGAAGAAAACGATGCGTTTGGGCGTCGTATTTCTGAAAGTCGATGCCGCTAATCGATTCGGCATATTGGAGAGGCCCAGTGCGGCTCCAGCTGCCATTCCTTGAAGTATGTTTCTGCGGTTGAGCATTGTTTGAATCTTTCAAGTCAACGTCATTTTAAATTCGTGGCAAGGGCATGAAAAGCCCATCGGTGGCGGTGAAAAATCGTTTTTGCAAAACCCGCCAAGCATCCGCTTGCCCCTCAAGTTTCCGAGCATTTGCTGCACCAATTGAGGGTTGCAAATGTACTGTAAAAAGATGCGCAACGCACTTAGATTATTTGATCGTCCTTTTTTCAACATCGCAATTGAATTCAAATCCATTAAAAATCACTTGTTTTCATGCCATTCATCGAAAAAGTTCACAGAATTTGACCTGCTAAATTGAAGGCTAGTTGTCAAGACCGGGCTGCCGAAGCCCGAGTGATTTTGCGGATTGCTTGAAGCTTGCTGCAAACTCAGATGTTTTTTGCCGTTTCCCTCTTTGAGGTGTCGAGTTTTAACCGAACAAAGATTAGCAATTCATCGATCTATTCCATTGAGAGCATAAAAACATTCAATGCTTTTATTGCTCGTATCACCGTGTTTGTGCGTTACATAAATTCCCAATATCGACCGAAAATATTGCGGGGTGGGTCGTTTGCGAGAGTGTCATTCTGTTTCGATGAATTTTCGTAAACGTCTGCAAAGCCATCTTGAGTCAGGACCTGGTTTTAACGCATTGCCAGTGGCGTACTCGAATTATCAACCGTACCCACAGATGAAACACGTTGATGACTACGTCCAATTGCGGCAGCACTCATACGTCAATTTGAAACGAGACCCTAATTCATGTCGACATCCTCTCGCCTCAGAATCGAGATGGATGTTCCTGACGACAATTTTGGATGACGATCAGTCTATTCAAATCGCAAGGCGATGCATCGATTGGGAGCTTGGGCACGGGATCGATTCGCCAAATGATTTCCTACGTCCTGCTGATTTTTTCGAGCAGACTCAAAATGTGATTTCGCGTTCGAAGACGAGCAGTGGGAATTGATCGACTCGACATCTTCGCTGATCTCTTGTTGTTTTTGCTCACACACATCGGTGACGTTTTGCGTTCCTGAATCAGTCGCGGTATGGCATTGCCAAGTAGACCACAGTCTGTTTTGAAACTGATAGAAAGTTGCACCATAAAACAACAACGCAAAATCTTTTTTTTCCATAATATAAGGCGAAATTGAGTTAGGTCACACGGGCGTTTTTTACATCATAAATTTATTTTGATTTTAGTGGTCTCTATTAAACACAAGGCGCGCCTTGGTGTTTGCTAATCCGTTTGCGATAGCGCGCGTTTCCGCTCGCCGCACAGTTGACAAGAGAACTTGACCAATGATTGGTTTGTGATAAAATACATTGGAACATCGGGATATAGCAATTGATGAATATGCGTGTGTGAAACAATTCAGTCTGTTCAACAAAGGAAAATTAAGATGAACCAACTAAACATCGCTCCGCTTGCTCTGCTCCTCTTGGCCGTTTTTTTGTCAACGGACGTCTGTGCTCAAAAGGGGAACCTTGGTCAACGGCGTAATCAGCAGGGGAACGGCAATCAGTCAGCCAACCGACAATCCCAAGGCCACCAACGCGGTCAAGCCGGGCAGGGCAATCGAAATGGCGGTCAAGGGAACAGCGGAAACTCGATCTCGGCCAACGTAAAACAGGGATTAATCCTGATGCGGGAAGAAGAGAAGCTTGCCCGTGATGTTTACACTGTGATGCATGCCAAATGGAATGATCAGGTGTTCGCCAACATTGCTCAAGCCGAATCCAAGCACATGAGTGCAGTGGGTAACTTACTTTCGAGGTATGGGATTCCGGATCCAGTCCGGAATAACAAGGTAGGTGTGTTTACAACACCAAAGTTTCAGCAGCTCTACACCACCCTAGTGGCCAGGGGGTCAACCTCGCTGGGAGATGCCTTACAAGTTGGGCTCAAAATCGAAGAAATGGATATTGCAGATTTACGAGTTGCCATTCAATCCACCAATAACCAAGACATCACGCGAGTGCTCGAAAACCTGTTGCGAGGATCGCGAAATCACTTACGTGCATTCGCGTCTCGCTTAAAAGGGGGCGGTGGGACTTATGTTGCAACCAGTTTACCGCAAGCGGATTTTAACAGGATCGCGAACTCGCAACAGGAAACAGGTCGCGGATATGGTCAGCAGGGCGGGGTAGGTGGCATGCAAAATGGCCAAGGTCAGACGAGACAAGGCGGACAGCAAGGTCGTGGCATTGGCAAAGGTCAGGGCAAAGGTCAGGGCAAAGGTCAGGGCAAAGGTCAGGGCAAAGGTCAGGGCATAGGTCAGAGTCGTGGTAATCGCAAAAACCGATAATTGGCAGTGTCGCTTAACAAATTGATTCTTGCCAAACCATTAACCAATGCTCGAAATCACCGGGCATGAGCAACTTGATTCGGTCAACCTCATTGAGAGGACTGAGGTTGTTTGGGGTAGTTGTCGTTTCTTTTGAAGCGGTCGTCTGCTTCGTTTGGGTTCGATCCGTCTCATTCGTCCTGCCTAAATCATCAACGATAGAGTTCACTCCGGAAGCAGAACGCGGTCTGTTGCGTTAAACTGGTCAAGCTGGCGAGGCGGGCTCTGCTTCGAAACAAAGAAACGGGGACGGTCGATCCGTTCCCTTTTTTTGTCGTTTGCCCTGGGGTGCTTCGTCTAGTCTGTTGAAGTGTCTTGTTTTGAATGGCCCATGCTGGATTCGCTGGGCCTAATGACGGGCTGGAAGCTGTTCCCATCCTTGGGTCAATTTACGCTTCGGTTGGAGCATCCGATCTAACCCAACGCCCTGCCATTAGTTCCCCTAGTGGCTTGGTCGACTCATGTTGCTGGAAAACTATCTTTGCAATCGAGACAATCGGTGTCGCTAGAAACATGCCAATGACGCCCCAGACCAATCCAAAGAGCATTAAAGCCAAGAGTAAGACGACCGGACTGACGTCAAACGATCGCCCCATGATCCTTGTCTCAATCACGTTGCCGCTGATGAATTGAATCGCGGCAACCAGCAAGAAACAGATGATTGCTGATGAGGGCGACATCTCCGAATTGAGAATCAGGAATGGAACCGGCATCAAGGTTCCAATCAGCGGGCCAAAATTGGGAATGAAGTTCAAAAGGAAAGCCAAAAATCCAAATAGAACCGCCAGCGGAACGCCAAACAGCCACAATACCAATCCAACTGCCAATCCCGTCAACGCAGAGATAACGGTTTTCATGATCAGGTACCGCCTGACTTGTGCTTCGATTTCGCGAATAATCTCTGGCGTGTGTTGCTGTCGCTGTTCGGGACCAAGCAATAAAAAGAACACGAAGATCGTTATCAGCACGCCATAAGACAGCAGACTCGACAGCGAGCCAGCGAACCGAAGCAGTTGGCTTTGTAAGAACGCCGATCCTGATTCAAAAAACTCAGCGATCGCCTTTTTTGCATCTTCGGCAGCCACTTCAAGATCATTGACCGCACCTAGTTGTGCTTCGGTTCCAGGCGAAACCAGTTCGTTGACTGCTGGAATTGGCTTCTTGTTGTCTTGTGCCAGCATGCGATCGCCGACCCATTGGGCAATCGTGTTTAACCTGGCCTCATAGGCTCCTGAGTTTCGCGTCAGGTCGTTGATCGAAAGCCATATCACTAGCCCAAATCCAATTAACGTTGCGGTTCCAATTGCAAACGCAACCGCGAAAGAAACATAACGATTAAGTTTTAACTTCGTATCGAAGAATCCGAGAACGGGGCGGCAGCCGACCACGACAAACAAAGCGATTACAAATGGAAGGAGAACTGGTTTCAAATAAAACAAACTAGAACCGACAGCGAGGGTTGCCAAAATTACCAAGCAAGCCGTTTGGGTTTTCTGCATGGTGATTAAGCTTTCACGGAATTAGGACCGACTAGAACGTGTTCAATCGAGCGAACGTACTTAATCGAGCAAATGTTTATACCAGTTTTCGTTGGTCGAAGCCATGCTTTCAAGAGAGTGTGAATGTAAAGTTTTCGTGCGGACTAGGTCATGAATGTGGTCCACAGGATTGGGAGGGATCTAGATGCACAGCACGTATTACGGCAACGCAGTTGACGTAAACAGGATGCGGAGGGAGGCTTGGCAGCACGACGTGATACCTTGATACTGAAATTTGTTGCGTTCGGCTTGTCAGCGGTTCAATGATTGTTGCACGGCTCGAGTTCGGCGTTTTGGCCCATGGGAGATTGTTGGCGACGTGATGAATAAGCAAACGCGTAGAGCAGCTTTGAAAACAATGGGCGCCACCTGTGCATCCATTCCTTTGTCAACCAATCTGTTGGCGGGTTGCAGGAGTAGTAATTTATGCAAACCAATTCGGCTGGGCGTGATCGCGGATTTGCATGGCGGATTGGCCAGTGATGCAGATTCCCGTCTGGATTCGTTTTTGGAGTCGATGGCAGATGAGAACCTTGACGCATTGATTCAGATGGGTGACTTTGCCTATCCCAATAAGAAGCATCAACATTACAGTGACAAGTTCAACGCGGCCCACGACAACCCAGTCCATCTCATTGGCAATCACGAATTTGATTTTGGGTTAACGCGGAAAGACTGTTTCAAGGCTTGGGGGATAGATGCCGCCTACTATCGCCGAGACGTCCAAGGGCTCAGGTTGCTTGTTCTGGATGGCAATGAAAAAGGTTCACCGGACCATGTAAGTGGCTATTACTCATACATTGGAGAACAACAACAAGCCTGGCTGGCCGATGAATTAAATTCAGCTGATCGGCCCGTCTTGATTCTGAGTCATCAACCTCTTGCTGGCCGATCGTCGATCGACAACGCGACGGAAGTGCAAAAATTACTTGCCACCCACAAGCATAAGATCACACTTTGCATTAACGGCCACTCGCACGTCGATTCGTTGCTTGAAGTGGACGGGGTCACGTATTTGCACATCAATTCGGCGTCTTACTTTTGGGTCGGTGGCCAGAAGCGGATGTCGTACTACCAAGATCCCTTGTTTACCACGATCACGGTTGACCCTGCCAAGTCCGTTGTTTTGATTGAAGGCAAGACGTCTCATTGGAGACAAGGCGATTCTCCGGCAACCATTGGCTATTTTGATCGAGACAACGCGCCGCCTGAAACGATTGTGACTCCGGCAATTCGTACAAGAAAAATTGAAGGCGTTGCCGCCGACCGAACGATCAAGACTTGGCCCGTTTCCCATGGTTTCACGGAAAAGCTGTCGTCAACGAGTTTGAGAGTGATGACTTGGAATATTTGGGGACGACTCAACCAGGATCCTCGCTACACGGTTAATGACAAGACGGCTCGGTTAAGAGCGATCGAGATTATTCGCAAAAGCGGTGCTGACATCGTTGCCATGATCGAGACTTACGGTTCGGCGGCCGAGATCGCCAAGTCGTTAGGCTTCTACCATTACACGCCAAACTCAGATGCCAATTTGTGTATCGTTAGTCGTTTTCCACTTTCGGATATCGAGCTGCTCAAGGGGCTTTCATCGTTTTCATTTATTGGCGCGACTGCGACTTTGCCAGACGGTCAAAGAATTCGCGTCTACGATATTTGGCTGACGAGTGGTGGACGACCTATCGTCAAAATCAAGAACGAGCAGCTTTCTGATCGGGATTTTTGCACTGGCGACGATATTCGATTAGAGATGCTGGAAAAATTTCTTACCCACGATGATGTTACCAAGCATCTTGCCGATTGTGCAATCGTGCCCGTCGTGGTTGCTGGAGATTTCAATTGCGTTTCTCATCTTGATTACACCGCGGTAACCCGACACAGTAAGCTTAACCAATCGCGGATTTTGCCGATCAAGGTTTCCAAGGCGATGCATCGGCGCGGGTTCACGGATTCGTTTCGCGCCGCAAACCCGGATATCCTTGATTCCACACTTGGGTACACGTGGACTACCGTTGGGTTGGATCACCAGTTTGTGGAAGGCCAGGGGTTCGTGCCGGTCGCCAAAAATCCCACTCCGGAATCCCAGAATCCCTACACAAGAATTGATTTTATCTATTCCATTGGCTCTCGGTTGCGTGCCAAAACCTCAAAAGTCATCTCTCATCATCCTTCCGAATTGGAAAGGAGCTTTCCCGAGTTTCCTTCCGATCATGGTGCTGTTTTGACAGAGTTTGTATTGCAAAATACGAATTGAGTTTTGGTTTTCCCGAGAAACGCGGCGACAATTGGGTAATGACTCACATTAGTTTTGTTCGCAGGTTGGTTTTGTCGTCTGCACGGCCACCATCATTGTGGTGCCCCTTGGATGCCAGTGGCAGCTGAAACGATCGCGGATGAATCGGTTTTGGCTGCGATGGTTGTCGGGACGATGATCGTCGCGAACGTCATTTCGTTTACCGAACTAGTAGCCTGCATCGTTTTGGTTAGAGTGAGCGGTATGGATTTGGTGATCGGGAATGTGTTCAGTGGCAGTCCATTCAATAGGCTACTATTGATTCTCTTGAGCGCATCCTACTCCGATTGGTTGACCGGTTCCGTCTCGGTAACACACCTTGTGACCTGGATGTTTGTTGTCCTGATAACTTCTGCTGTTATTATTGGGCAACTTTATTGCGTCGAGTTCAGGAAACTGCTTGCCGAGCCAAAAACGGCACAGATATTGCGTTCGTTTAACGCTTGTGTGGTAACGAGATTTTTCCGTAGGGGAACGTGCGGTAAAGACACTCTCTTTAATAAACCTGAAGAATGAAAATGCAGTAGGAGCGTAGCCCAAATCATCCGAATTGGAAAATCTGTCATATCGCTCTCCCAACTTTTACAACGTTCAGTCAAGACAACGTTCAGTCAAGACAATGTTCAGTCATGCAAATAATTCAACGCAATTAACAAGTGAAACCCATGTCGAAAACGGAAGCTACCGTCAGCCTGGTTTGTCCAAGCTGTTTGTCAGTCAATCGAGTTCCAAAATCGCGACTTGTTGATGCCCCCATTTGTGGCAAGTGCAAACTAGCTTTGACGCCAGGCCACCCGATTGAATTGACAGACGCAAACTTTGCAAAATTTGTGTCGCGCACCGGAATTCCAATCGTGATTGATTTTTGGGCCTCATGGTGCGGGCCGTGTCAGACGATGGCTCCAGCGTTTGTAGCGGCAGCCAACCAGCTTACTCCCAACGTGATGGTTGCCAAATTGAATACGGAGGTGGCGAGCCGGAGCGCCGCCGGGTTCAATATCAGCGGCATTCCCTGTTTGATCGCTTTTCGCGATGGCAAGGAAGTTGCAAGGCAATCGGGGGTGATGAGTGCCGAGGAGATTGTGCGATGGGCTAGGTCGATTTAGCAGGAACCCTTGTGAGCTGGATAATCATGGTATTCATGTCCGTGATCGGGATGAATGTGACGACGAACGTGCAGCATGCCTTTGACGATCTCCTCGGCTTTCATGAGTTCCGCATGATCGCCAAGGACGACGCCAAGTCTGTCTCCGTTTTCGATTAACTGTTCGTACTCATCGAGCGAGGGTAGATCGACCGTATCGACGTTCACTGCATGGTCAACTCCAGCCATCCCACCCATAATTTCGCCAGTTACTCCTCCCATGATCGTCATCCCAAGTGCGAGTCCTGGGAACGTTGTCAGTAGTCCGGCAATCTGGCCGGTCCCAGCACCCAGACTTCCCCATTTGGCAGCGCCGTCTAGTAATTCGCTTTCGGTGGTTTCGACGATTTTGGGAGTCTCGACCTCCGGTGCTTGGTGGGCGATGTGCTGGGCAACTAGCTCAATTTTCTCTCTTGCAAATCCGAATTCAACCAGATTTTCGATTACATTTCTGGCAGTGTCAAAGTCGTCGAAGACCGTTACCAATGCATTGAGGCCATTCGTAGATCCTGTCGATTTCAGGGTAACTCTTTTTTATGATAAAGTCTTGCTAACGGATGAAGCCAACAGCGATCCATCTCAGTCTTGTATCCATCGCTCGTATTAGGCTCGTCAAATTGGTCGTCCGTGAATTCACCAGAGCTTTTTAAAGGCGTTCTGTGGAAGATGACTTGTGCAAAAACCGAGCCATGGGAGCTGCCTAAGAATCTGTGGTTTCCATCGTCAAGTCGCGCGAATTTGGCTGACGCCTGCGTCGGAATCGTTGGTGAATCGATTGTTTGAAATTTCACAAGCGTGTGGAGTGAAGGCACCCAATTCGAGCGCACTTTAGCTACGGGGTTTCCTGCAACTCTTCCAGGTGACACGTCACGCATTCGGCCAGTGCAATTGGGTTGTAGCCGCCTTCGAGAACGCTAATGATTCGGCCATTGCAGTGCTTCTCGGCCAGTGTTTTGACGATGGCGGTCATGCTACGAAAGTCATTGGTTTCAAGACCGAGCGAACCGATGGGGTCGTCTTTGTGACTGTCGAATCCCGCGCTGATCAAGATTAGTTGGGGAGCAAATTCATCGGCAAAAGAAGTCAGTTTTTGCTCAAACGAATCAAGCTGTTTCTGACGTGGAGTGCCGAATTCAATCGGCACATTGCAGGTCATGCCTGCTCCAGGGCCGGCTCCCGTTTCATTGGCCTCGCCGGTATAGGGATAAAACGGTGAACGGTGGATTGAGAAATAGGCTACCAGTGGGTCCTCCCAAAACATTGCTTGCGTCCCATTGCCATGATGAACGTCCCAATCAACGATCATTACTCGCTCAATTCCAAGTTCTCGGATCGCGACGCGAGCCCCAATGGCAACGTTGTTAAACAGGCAAAACCCCATGGCTTGGTTCGGCAAAGCGTGATGGCCGGGTGGTCGGACCAAGCAGAAAGCAGTTTTGGATTCACCGCGGACAACTCGTTCAACAGCATCACAAACTGCCCCCGCTGCCATCAGAGCGACATCAAACGATTCTTGGCTGACAACGGTATCTTGTTCGAGGTTGCCGCCGCCGGCATTGGCAAATGATTTCAGGTCATCAAAATATGCATGAGTATGAACCAATTGAACTTGTTCAAGCGACGCTGGGGGCCAACTCGGTCGATGATACATGCTTGCCATCGCCAGCGAATTAATATGCCGAATAGTAGGATCTAGCCGAGCAGAATTCTCCGGATGGTTTCCGGTGTTGTGTTGCAAAAATATGGGATCGTAGTAAAGCAGTGTCATCAGTGGCCATTCGGGACGTGAAATTTCATAACTATGAGTATAGCGTTGCTCGCCTGTGATGCATCCAGTTTGCTGCTTTAGTATTCCCAAGGTAGACCAAGTTCTCACGCCGATGGTTCAATAGTGCGTCACTGACTGGCGTGGCACATTGTTGCGTGCGTTTTCGCTCGAATCGTTTCGCTTTAAGGGCAAATACGCTTTCACAATTAGTTTTGGGTTTGGCGCATCGATTGCAACTTGTTGAAAGGCAATGATGGGTCCGTACGATTCAATCGTTCGTTCAGGAATTATAAATCTAGGGAAGAGTTTGGAATGCGTGATGAAATAGAATTAATTCAGCTCAAAGACACGGTGGGTCAATTGGAGCAATTGGGACATCGTGGTTCAGCGACTAAAAACGAAAGATTTGCTGCCGATTTGCTGCTGGAGCAACTTGAGAGTCGAAGTATCGATTGCGAGCTCGAGGCTTTTTGCGGGCAGAGTTCCTATGGATCGCGAATTCTGATTCACCTTGTCTTGGGGATGTTTGGGCTTGGGATCTTGTTTTGGATACCTGTGGTTTCATTGTTGATTAGTTTGGTCGCCCTGGTTTCATTCTTAGCGGAGACACTTGCGTTTCCAATTGGCGTATCGAGCCTATTGTCGATGGGGCGATCGCAGAATGTTGTTGGACGTATTTCGGCTACCAAGACGGCACGGCGGCGAATCGTTCTTTGTGCCCACATGGATACTCAACGAACCGGTTGGATTTGGAATGCCAGTCGAGTTAAGAACTTTACGTCGACATTAGGGTTGGCTCCTGGCCCGCTCAAAGCTCCACTGTTTCTGTTGACGCTGGTGCTTGTGGTGCAACTCGCACTCGCCGTTTTGGTGATCGCGGGTCTTTTTGAAATGGAAATGAGTGTTTTGGTCATTCCATTTGGGTTCTTCTACGCGTTCGCAATGCTGCTGGTTGGACAGTGGTCGATTGGAGCTTTTGTTCCCGGAGCAAATGATAATGCAACCGGAGTTGCGTGCGTGGTAGCACTGGCTTCCCGATGGGGGAGAACACAGCATGACGAGACTGAGCTAGTAGTTCTTTTCACTGGGTGCGAGGAGTCAGGTTCTATCGGGGCGTCTTCTTGGGCGCAACGGCACTCTCAGGAATTGGCTCAGGTGCCGACTGTGTTCTTAAACCTGGATACGCTTGGTTGTCGACAATTGCACTATTTAAAACACGAATGCGCACTCAATGGGGCAATCCTTGAATATCCTCAACCGCTTCTTGAACTTTGTCAAACCGTCGCACACGAGATGAGACTGGAATTCACATTGCCACATCGGATTCCAACTCAAACAGATGGGCTTGCGTTTTTGGTTCGTGGCATTCCTGGTATCACGCTCACCAGCAGCGAATCAGGAATATTCGTGCCAGATTATCATTTGATGAGCGACCGTTTTGAAAAATTGAACTTTGTGTCGATCCAACGCGCCACGGATTTTGCTTGGGCATTAATGATCGAGTTGGAGCAAAGGGACGAAGAGCAAGCGGTCAAGCAATCGATGTTAGACATCGACGGGGCAGCGGTATCCATCGGTTTGATTTAGACATTGTTTCAGGATAAAAAATTCTGAGGTTCAGCGAGAGGGAGGTTTGCGCCTGCGAGTCTCTGTGAGGATGAAGATAATTTTGTTGAGGGTTAGTTCGAACAATGAATTTTGGCAGGCAGCTAGTCGGCTCGCTCAAAGTTGTGCGAATAAATGCAGGGAAGCGGCCGATGTTTTTGAAGGCTGTTTGTTCGTCCCGAGTTGTTTTGAGTCGCGAACGAGTGAATGTCGATTGGATTTGGCATCGCACTTGCATAATGTAAGTGAGGCGAACCACTTCCACCCAACTTGTGTTTGGTTGGGCAAGTCGTTTTTCTAGTTCACGGTTCACGATGACCATCCAAAATAAAGCCACAGAAATGAAGAAGCAAAACATTCTTTGTCCGTCGTTTATTCTGGCTCATCTGCTCCAGCCATTAGTCTGGCTGTAAGGCTGGCTGTTGCGGAGGCTTCGAAGATCTATTTGTTGCATGTACACAATTCCAATGAATCTGCGATGTCGCTGGTCGATGCTGCGGCGAACCGATTCAAGACCAAATTGGCGAATCAATTCCTTACTAAAAAAGAGATTGAGTTTGAGCACGTCAACTTACACGGTAAGCCGGCTAATGTTATCGTTAATTTCGCCAGGAAGCGATCGATCGACTTGATCGTAATGGGGACTCATGGCCGGACGGGGCTGGCAAGAGTCGTCATTGGAAATGTCGCTCAAAAAGTCATGTCAAATGCGTCTTGTCCGTTCGTCACCGTAAAACTGCCAGCCAGGAAATCCTAGCGAGCTACGGACAATTCGATTGTGTTATGTTGAGTTATCAAGCAGCTAACATTTGCCAAGAATATGAGTATCAAGGATTATTGTGTAGAGGCGACACTGCACGACGGCAGCCCGGTTCTTGTGCGCGCGATTAGACCAACTGACAAATCTGCACTGCAAACTGCGTTGAACAATCTAAGCGTTGACTCCAAGTATTTCCGTTTCTTTTATCCCAAGCAAGAGTTCTCCAAACGCGAGTTGGAGTTTTTTACCGAACTTGATTTTGAACGGCATGTCGCGATTGGAGTCGAATTACAAGAGGACGGGGAGTCACTACCCATTGGAATCGCGCGGTACATTGTCGACGAAATCTTTCCGACTCGTGCCGAAGTGGCCTTTACGGTGGCGGATGAATTTCAGGGACTGGGTGTAGGATCCATGTTGTTAGACCATCTAGTAATACTTGCTGTGGAGAATGGAATCAATGAGTTTTTCGCAACGACGTTTCAGGTGAACCAGAAAATGCTGCGTGTTTTCGAACGCTCGGGACTGCCGATGCAGCGCAAGAGAATCGACGATGTTGTTGAAATTACGATGGACTTATGTTGATTGGAGAGCAAGCGGCCATTCACGACTCCAAAACAATGATGAAGCGTCGCAACCTTGATTCCATTTGGTGTAACCATCGTCGCCATAAATTTGGCTAGTAGCTGTTTGAGTCCATCCGAACTACCGTTGCGTGCACATTCAGCAAACCTTCTCCGCCTGTTGATCCAAGACAAAAGCTGTCTGCTTCCTATGACAAGCCCAAAGGGGCCGGTCAACGCCATGAACCCAGCCAGCAGGATCAATCCAATCGGGCCTCGCGGTGGATTTTCGTTTGCGATACCCCAAATGAAAAAGAATCAAAATCATCGTCCCAAACAAGCCGAGTCCTATCAGCTTCAACGCAGCTTTAAGTTCCATATTTAACTTTTTGCGATAGTTTCGTTCTGATTGTTCGCTTTGAATTTGCACACTGGGAGGAGCCAAAGGACTGGTCACAATCGAATGAGTACAGCGGGCCTTAATTAGATCGATCATTTCCACAGCGGATCCAGAAATCAGCTCCACGCTGGCCGTTTTGCCATCGCCCGTGATCCAGACGCATGCGAGATCGGAGAGTTTGATCGTGGATAAACCGATCCCCGAGGGCTTGTCGTTGCGCTCGATCGTGTCAATTTCCTGGTACGTCCACTGGCAAATACAGCGCTCTGCCCGAATGAGTTCCAATCGATCCTCCAATTCAATCAATTGAATTCTCTTCCCAAATCGTCGGTAAACAAATAGGCAGGATGCGACCACACCGGCGAGGGAAACGCCAAGCCAAGTGAAATCTCCCACGTCTCCATTGGGTACGGCTAACGCCCAAGAGTTGATCAATCATTTGAATCTGGACTACTACGAGCGGTTCTATTGCGATCGGAATGACGATGGGAAGCTGCTTCCACTGGATTTGCCGGCCCCACGTCACGGAATGAATAAGAGGAATATCGAGGGCCGTCATTGGCTGGCAAGTTCGATGGGTTCTAATCGCAAGCGGTCATTTCCGGCGGCTGAGCAATTACTCTCGTCAATTGGTTCTTTCATTGAGAGTAAATTCCAGATTTCTCACGATTAAGAAGATAAAAGTGTTTCCAGAATCGCCCAACTTGTTCCTGGGCGATTGTTTGTCGGATTGGAAGATCACACGCCGTCTTGTCCGTTTGTGTTTGAATTTGATCCCGAATCTTTCGACTGGTCGGCTGAATTCAAAGCCACGGCTGCGACCCAAAATGGAAACGGCAAGCCGGCCGAGTTTGCTGGCGATCTACCAATTTCCATCTGCCTTTGGAAGAAATCTATTTCTTCGCGTGCAACAATGTGCTGTACGGGGTTTCAGACGTTTCCATTCCTTGCAACGACGCTTTGAAGCATCGATGGCTCAGGATGGGGCGTCTTTCCAATTCACATGATTTTCAGTGATTTGAGTCGTTTGAATTACTGGAGTTACTCGGGCTACCCTTTCAATCAACGGCGCTTGGATGAAAAACAATTTTCGTTACTGTTTCAGTTGTCTCACGCACTGGGCAGTGAGATTCAGTCCTCCTCGATGAAAATGTATTTGCAGGAGGATTTTGTGGAAGAACGAAACCTGCCACTGATCTATGTAAACACCATGTTGATTGGCGAATCGAGAATTGAATACCGTGGGTTGATGCGAAGCGAAACCGGAAAATTACAGCCCATTTGTTTGTTTGTCATAAGGCTTCATAAACAAGAAGCACTGAAACGCTTGTAAATTACTCGCAGTTTCAACAAATTAGCAAATGTCCAGTCTGTGTGTCAGGTTACAGTTCGGGACATGGATTTGTCAGCCTCCAAGCTGTGTTCTATCAATGCAGTCCGCGTTTTTGCGAATCCAATGCTCAGGCATTGTTCCTCCAGTCGCCGCCAAACGTCTTAAGTCCACTTGATGAACAATCAATTCAAAAAGGCTTTGTATTGAGAGACCGTTTTAAGGTAGGATATCGGGCTGTATCGATCACGATATGGCGGCCGAGACGCTTAAGAATCGAACCTCGGTAGCCCTTTCAATTTGACTCAGCGAAAATTAGGAGTGGAGATGTCGAAGAAATTCTGGCTCTTGTTGGCCAGTGTGGTGTTGATCTTGCCAACCCAAGTGGTGGTTGGCCAAGATGTAAAGACTGACGCCGCGCAAGAGGCTGACACAAAACAGGACGAGGGAGAAGAATCCCTGGCAGACCTGGTAAAGAAGACGCAAAAATCGATGGGTGAATTGCGGTCGGAAATTAACGCCGATATGCAGAAACTCCAAAAGTCGGTTACGGACAAAACCGAACTGCGTACAAAGATGAATGAGCGGATTGCTGAGTATCGAGAAAGCATGGCGGCACTTGGGCCAGATTTGTTGGCTGCCGTCAAAGAGACTCCGAAAACCGATGAAGCCAAAGAAGCGTTGTCGTTTTTGATGAGTAGCGGACTGGATGAAAAGGGAACGGCCGGCGTATTGATGATCAAACATCATTCCAAAGGCGATGGCCTACTCGACATGGCGTTTTCCAACGCCTCTCGTCCTGGTCCGAATTCGAAAAAAATCCTTGCCAGCATCATGAAGAGCGATGCGAGTGAGAAGGTCAAAGCCACGGCTAGCTACGGCAAAATTGCCGCTGCTATTGGTGAGTTCGATGGTAGTGAAAAAGGCGAAGCCAAAGTTGAGCGAATCGTAAAGCGATTTGTCGAAAAAGCTGGTGACGCAAAAGTTCGTGGCCAAAGCCTAGCCAAAATGGCTGAACTTCAGTTGTTCGAATTCATGAACCTTCGGATCGGAAAAACGGCTCCCAATATTCTGGGCGAAGACGTCGACGGCGAAGAATTCAAGCTATCTGACTATCGCGGCAAAGTTGTCTTTTTGGACTTCTGGGGCGACTGGTGAGGACCTTGCCGGGCTATGTACCCACACGAGCGGTCGCTCGTAAAGCAGTTGGCAGGTAAGCCGTTTGCAATCGTTGGAGTTAACAGTGATCGAGATCGAGAAGTTCTTAAGAAAGTTCTCGATGAGAAAAATTTGACCTGGCGTAGTTTCTGGGGCGGTCAAGCGATTGCCAAAGAATGGAACGTCAAAGGCTGGCCAACGACTTATGTCTTGGATGCTGAAGGCGTGATTCGTTATAAAGGTGCTCGCGGTGCCAAACTTGATGCCGCCATCGAAACTTTGTTGGCTGAAGTTGATGTTGAAGTCGAGATCGATGACGATCACGAAGTCATCGGAAAACTTGCCAAGAAAGAGAAAAAAGAAGAAGCTGACGATAGCAAGGACGGCGAAGATAGCGAGTAAGGCTTGCAATCGACGTTGCTGAGGCTGTTTGTTAGCCAAGTTTGAAACACTGATTTTCAATCAAGTTTCTGGCCGACCAAGTGAATCACTTGGCCGGCTTTTTTATGCGCGGCGCTTTGTGAGCCCGATCGTTTGTCATAGTGGGTCTTCGCGCTTGCGATAGAATCGAGTGGAATCATTCAGAATCCTAGAGTAGGCGACTTTGGATTACGAACGCACACTAACTTGAGCGGCTCGAATCCACGTCAGCCTAAGTGTGACGGACTCGCGAATTTAGATCTTAAGCAACTAACGCGTCGGGGTAAGAACGAGTGTTCAGAGCTGATTAAACAGACTGAAATGGTAGTAAAAGCTGGCTATTCTGCGGCAGCCTTGTTTGTAGACAGCGGATTGCTATGTAAGTTTGCTTAAGTATTATTAGGAAAAAACTTCGAGTTTGTTGAATGTTATCGTCGAGCGGGCTATGTTGGACGTTTTAATTGTATTGTGATAGGTTTCACACCTCAGTTGATTTTCACTTCCTTGGAGAACATCTATGAAGAAATTATTTTTGGCGGTAATTGCTACCGCGCTTTTTGTCCCAACGGCAGCGCGTGCTGACGTTCTAGTCGAAATCGATCTTAGTGTCACTGACCAAATCACTATATCTTCGACAGCAGGACTTTCTGCAATTTCGACAAGTGGCAGCGACGACACTGGTATTTACTTTGAGAATTTTTATTCTGGAGCAGGCAGTGCCCTAACTGATGCCTTGCTCTCTGGAGACTTTACTTCTGCAAATAATGTCTCTGACTCGAGCCCAGATTTGTGGCGAGGTGGCGGTGACACGGGGTTGAATATTTGGTCATGGACCGCTGACGCAAGTTCTTCTTTTACTGCAGGATCTCTTGCATTTTCCGGATCAGCATCTTTCAGTTTGGATGCCGCGAGCTATGCAGACATGGTTGCAGGTTCCACTTCTGGAAACCTTTTCTTCCCGGCTGATACAGTTGACGACATTAATGGCTTGACTGCGATTGGTACTTGGCGGGTTATAACAGCCGTGCCAGAACCAACATCAGTTGCATTGCTTGGAATGGCTGGCGTTGTTGTATTTAGCCGCCGTCGACGATCTTAGTCCGCAATCCAGATTTCGAACTACGTAGATTAGCAGCGATCCCCTTGGGTCGCTGTTTTTTTTTGATCAGTCACTGGGGCTATGCCTGTCCCGCCTGGTTTGCCTAGCTTGGTCATCCGTTGCTCGATACTGTTCTTTTCCAGGGAATATCACCGACCTAGCTATCTTTCATATTTGCCGACAAAAACCAGTTCAGACCATTGGCTTGATCACCTGTTTCGTCCTATCGGCAAGAAAACAAGCAACATTTCTCATTGTCTCCCGGCAATTAAGGGAGGGAGCCTAGCATTTCAATCTAATTTTTGGGAGTAAATGAGATGAAAAAAACGGAAACGTTGACTGCCGAAAAATGAAACAAGAAGTCTAGTGCTGACCTCAAAACCGATGTTTGCGACCGCTTCAATAACGCTGAGATTACGATCATCTAAAAAATGTACTTGAAGCAGGGGAATCCTAGAGGCGGTAGCGCGACGGGCCAGCAGGCAGATTCTAATGGCGATTTGATTGACGTCATCAACTGGAGCAATGGCGCTTCAAATATCTGGAAAGGCAAATTCGTCAAAGTTTCAACGGCGTACAGCGGCAAATTCTGGTTGCTCAACAATAAGAAAAGGGGAGAGTCTCCAGATCATGGGGTTGAGTATTTTCCCAACGTCTGGTGTCGTCACAAAATCGAGTTGGTTCAATCCGCGGCCGATGCCCATCACTCGATCACGAACTTTCGTGTCCCCACATCCGATCGCGGTTTCCGATTTAATTTTTCCACGATGGATTCGTACGACGTTTGCAAACAAAACAAGGGGAAGGATTCGGCTGACAAGTGGATTTAGCAACGGCCTGCTGTCCATGAGTATTTCCACACGCTGGGCGTCAAGCATATCGATCATGGAGAAGCGACTTGCCCAAGCAACATTAGTGAAATGCAGTTGTCTGCTACAACGACACCGAAGCCGACAAGAAAACGCTAATGGATTCCAGGATGAATCTTCATTCGAAGTTCGCTGACCCTTGGCGTTAAACTGCCATTAAAATGATGGGTGTTGGGACTGTCGCGAGTGCAGTTGATTGGAATCCAATGTAAAGACGGCATTTTCCAAG
>JBLINZ010000062.1:0-19152 GCA_047639375.1 Mariniblastus sp.
TGGGATCGAAAACGGTCAATTCTGGGCATCGGGTTCCGGGGTCTAAAATCAGGAATGCCTGACGCCTCACCTGGCGCTCCGCTGGGGAGGGCAGCTACCTCGGAATACAAAAACAATTTTCTTGACTTTGCTTCTAGCTCGTCAATAATAACGGCGTTGCTTAACTGAGACCTCAACGCCCCGCGAACGGTTTTCGAGTTAGGCTTTTTTTAATCTCTTGAGCCGAACATTTTTCTGCGACGCGTTCCTGAACTTTGTCCCGCCTTAGGTGGAACTCGATTTCTGGCTCATTCAACGTCAATAGTTTGCCCAACTAAAGGTACTTACCGATGTCAAACGGTACTAAAAAAATTACTAACGTTTTCGAAGCAATCCTTGAATACGGACACGATGAAGATTTCGTTCCGAAAGAAGGTGAGCAGTTTATCTCGACTGATGCTCCCGCTGGATCAGAAGAAAAAATCGAAGCCCTTCGTCGCCGAGTGTTATCTGGCCAGCCACTATGGCACGGTGAAGACCGCGAAGATTACTCTGGTTTGACCGGAGCCGTTCGCCCTCGCGAGTGAACCAATCAAAACAATTGAAAAAGTCAATACGCCGGGTTCTGCCCGGCGTTTTTTTTATACAGTCTCAGACGTTGGCCGGCCATTAATGCTGGGGATTTTTGCTTGTCAAGTTTGCCGCCGTCGACGATGGTGACGTGTCGAGGTGGGGATCTAATTGGTAGCCCGAATGCGTAAGCGAGGGAGAGCCCTCGTTGGTGGCTTGCCTTCAATGGTTGTTCGTCCTCGCTTACGCCTTCGGGCTACTATTCTTGCCTTCGGCTCTTTAAGTCAACAAACTGCAAGCGAGCGCGATAGTCGCGTAGGGGGCCGGTTACCGTTGCTTTCTAGGGAATGAGTCAACAACCTTATGCGTTCGCGTTGCCAGGTCTATTCGCTTCATCTTTCGAATTAAATTGATTCACGATTGAAAACCTGTTTCACGTTTAAAAACCGGTCAATCAATATAAACTCGGGTTATGAACCATCAAATGTCTTGCTGCATCGCGACGGCAAGGTTTTATCTCTCAAATACCTCCCCGCCCGCCCTCGTCAGCATCGCCTTGAGTTTCTTGTTGGTCATCTCAGATTTCTTGAGTGTCAGAGAGGATCCATCGGCCATGCCAACCACGACTTCGTCTTGATCTCCGAATACATCACGCATCGGATTGCTCTCTGAAATCACCCAAGGCGTCGGGTCCGCCCAGGAGATCGCGTCCTTTTCTGCGACTTGGATTGACAAAATGGTATTCGACGAGCCGTCAGCGATTTTTCCGAATGTGACGGGCTCATCACCATCCCACATCGAACCGGGAAAGACCGGGAATCGAACTGTGGCAAGTCCATCAGCGGTCACGCCAAATGCTGGAATAGCGATCGAGGTGAATTGCGAGTTATGCTCGCTATCCCATGGTTCGTCCATTCTCAAATTTTGGGCGATGCTGTTTTGATCTATGAAAGGCAAGATGGAGACTCGGCCACTGAACAATGGCGTTCCATCTTCGCTGATGACGGTTCGTGCCGGGAAGTGCTTGTAGGCGCTCTCGTAATTGTGGAGCGCCAACGCTGTAATGCGAAGTTCAACCTCGGGTGTCATTCGTGTCGGGAAACCAGCGTTCCGGCTGAAATTGCCAATCAAACCCATCAACACTGGCGAGAGCAGTATCTCTTCGTTGGCCACCATCGTTAAATCAGAGCCATTGATCTCGGGCGTATACTTGGTTTCGTATTTCTCGTAAACCCGCTTGGTGTAGGCCACCGTGGCAGCTTGGACAGGATCCCGCATATCCATCTCGCTGGCCATCGCAGAAAGCAAGGCGTTTTTGCCGTATTTCATTCCGTCGACAAGGATCTCCTTGACTCGCTCAGCGTCGTTCTCGTTGGCGGCGTGCATCACCAATTTGCCCTCGATCTGAGTCTCGGTTTCTAATCCGAATTCGAACGAATCAACGAGGTCCATGATTTGACGAAGATTATCAACTTCTGGGGGTAGTTCGAAATCATCGAAATCCGCCATGACTTCACTGAGAGTAGTTCGGACCACAGACAGATCCACAAAGCCCAGCAGCTCACCACTGACATCCGTTGACTTGATCATCTCGACTAGCTTGCCGCTCCCATTGGCGATCACGAGCTCTTCAAAGAAATTCAGATTGCCGGCGATCAATGTCGACTCATCAAACAACATGAAACTCGGAATGTCGCTTCCAGTTCCGTCGAATACCGTTTTGCCCGCGATCGTTTTCTTTTCAAGTTGATCAATCATGTTGCCGGAAAGCCCCTGCATTTTTTCGAAATGCATGATGACCGCCCAATCAGGCTCTTGGTTAGGTGGGAACTTGTCAAACGCCTTGACCACCAACGTGACTTCCTTGATCAACATCGGATCGAAGCCCAACTCCTTGAGCCCCCAAGCCGTCACGACTTCGTGGGGGAACAAACGGAGCTCAGGGTTCTTGGCGATTTTTTGTGGGAACGCAGTGAGTCCCATGAACGCGGTGCGGGGAACCATTTCGGACGAAGGCTTGTCGTCTTTGGAGCCGAACAATTGAGCGGATGCTGGTTGCGTCGTGAACAGACCCGTCAGCACGAAGATGGCAACCATAACCAGGGAGGTAATGTATTTCATTGTGATTTCTCTCAAAATAAAAGCTTTGGTTGTGAACTAGCGAGGCACGACAGGGTTCAATTACCTGAACTGACTTCACCACCTGCAATCGTGAGCAATTTCAGCCATGTTTCCGGGTCAATGCCATTGGAGATGAACTGAACTGAGCCGTCTGCCTTCGAAGCATTGAACCCTCCCGGATAAACGCCCCCCAAGCCAGCCAAAGGGTTTCGACTGTCGGGCTCGTAATCTACCGGGCGGCTCCAAACCACCGCTTGCTCTGCATTGACTTCCACCGCCAAAACCGTGTTGCTAGAACCATCTGTGATATCGCTGAAATCTTTTCCTTCTTTGCCAAACATTCGCCCCTCGCCGGCGACCCCCAAGAATACTGTTTTGCCTTCTCCAGGGCGGAGAATCACACCGGGGCTCGCGTAAATCATTGGCATTTTTTCAATCAGCTTGCGGTTGTGGGGACTGTCCCAGGGTTCATCCAAATGGAACTGGTCGTACAACGCCTGCTGCTCCATGAACGGAAGGACGTGCACGCGCCAACTTAGCAGTGGCTTGCCGTTCTTGTCATAGTTCGCTTGAGCGGGAAACTTACCGTAGGCACTCTGGTAGTTGAGCATTGCCAACGCATGTTGTCTGGAATTGTTCATACTGCTCGTACGCCGCGCCGCTGTGCGAACTTGTTGCACTGCCGGAAGCAACATCCCAATCATCACAGGAACCACGGTCAATTCTTGATCAAGCTTAAGCGACATCCGGTTTCCGCTGACGCTGGGCGACAATTTCGCGTTGTAATCCTCGGAGACACGCTGGACATATTCGACGAGGGCCTCTTGGACGGGGTCATTGAAGTCCATCTGAGCCGCCACCGCGCCGATTCCCATATCGGTCCCGAACGCAAGGGCTTCGGTCATGATCTTCGCAGCTTGCTCGGCTGAATCGTCGTCGGCCGTGTGAATCACAATCGAGGTTTCAATTCGCTTGTTGGCAGCAATTCCAATCTCAATGGCTTGGACGAGATCCGGAATATTCCTGAGTTTCGTAATCGCGGGCGGCATCATGCCGGGAATCATCATACTGGCTTGCTGAAGCATCGGGCGAACGGACTCAATGTCGACCACCGCCACCACCTCACCGGAAACGCTTCGACGTTTCAGCAGGCTGACCACTCGGCCCTTGTCATTCGCTGCGATCATATCTACGAAAAAGCTCTCGTCTCCGACTAGCATCGTCGATTCGTCGTACACGAGAAAGCTTGGCAGCCCCTGAGCGGCACCTGAGAACAACGCCCGGTTGCCCACTTGCTTTCGCTCAAGTTGATCGACCATTTTCCCCGTCAGACCCTGCATCTCTTCGAAATGCAAGACGGCTCCCCACTCAGGAGGTCCGTTTAGGGCATCCATGCGTTTCGCCACAAACGTGATTTGCTTGATCAGCATGGGGTCAAATCCAAACTCTTTTAGCCCCCAAGCCGTGATGATCTCGCGTGGTAGCAATTCAAACTTGGGGTCTTCCGCAATCTGTTTCGGAAACATCACCGCAGCCGCAAATGCGTTCTGGGGAATCAATTCCGTATTGAGGGATTTTTTTCCGATCCCTAATATCTGGGCCGCCTCAGTTTGAGAAAACGGGCCGAACGTCAACACGACGCCCAGCATGAATAACCCTAAGATTCGTGTGCTCATCATTCACTCCCAACTAGTTTGATCAATTCGTTGAATGCTCGACTGGCTCGTTCCGCTGTGTCACTGAGGTAGTACAGTAGCGTTTTTAAAATGACCCGTCAAGCAAATTTGGGATTTTGAGTTTGCTGTCGAATGTATTGGAAGATTGAGGTGCAGGGCAGGAGTTCCTCGCGTACTAATCGTTAACTCCAACGCGCTCCGGTCGATCAAGGGGGCTGCGGCTGCGGATTCCTCAATAATTGAGCTAAATATTGGCTCCGAATGGTCCAGTCTCGCTGGATCGCTATGTTTTTGGGCATCGAACGTGTGATAAAATTGGCCAGTCCTTGCCGAATCCCAGCCCGTGGTTCCTTAAGCTCATCTCACAACGCCCAGCCAGAAAAATTCCATGCCATTTCTTGGATTCTCATTCGCGAGCCCAATTTTCCTTCGATTCACGTTGATTTTAGTCGGACTGGTGAGCTTGGCTTCCTATCAAGCCAACGAGTCCAGCCGCGTTCCGTTTTCAATTCCAGAAAACCTCACCGAGAATCCCTTGACGGTAGGCGATCAAGTTAAGATCCAGACCCTTTCAAGCTCATTGGAATGGCTAGGCCCGTTGGCACCCATCGCGATCTCTCCGTTTTTCGGGATCACCATGTTGGCCGGTCTTTCACAATTCGGCTCGGAATTTCTTCCTGAACACTCGTTCATCAGCAACAGTCCGATCCTCAGCAATCCAGCCGTGTTTTGGATTTTTCTCGGCTTGACGATTCTTACATCGCTTCCTCGATTCACCAAAATCAGCAAGCCGTTGGCTCAGGCGATCGACCAGCTCGAAGCCTACGCTGGGATCATCACAATCGTGGTCATCCGAGTCTTGTCGACGATGCCTTCCGGAGATCCGGCGGCCGTCGAAACGGCGATGGTGATCGAGATGGGAGCCTTGTCTTTCTCCGCCGACGTCCTGTTTGGAATCGCTGCGATCATCAACATCGTGGTCATCAACAGCGTAAAATTCTTTTTCGAAGTCATGGTTTGGTTGATTCCGGTGCCCTTCGTCGACGGTCTCTTGGAACTCAGTAACAAGTCTCTGTGCGTCGTCTTGATGGTGATCTATGTTTGGAGCCCATTGGTCGCCACGATCTTGAATTTGATCTTGTTCACCGGCTGCCTTTTGGCTTTCCGCTGGGTTAACCGCCGGGTTCGGTATTTACGGACCGTTCTGGGCGATCCAGTCTGGGCGATGATCTCCCCGGGGTATTCGGTTCCCAAGCGAAAAGAGTTGGTTGTATTTCCCCAGAGCGGTTTGGGGCCGTTTCCTGCGAAATCGAAACTCTTGCTCCAGCCAACTGTTGACGGATGGCAACTCGTTCAATCGCGATGGTTTTTTAAACCCAATGTCCTGGTGTTAAGCTCGGAAAGCCGCTTGACGATCAACACCGGTCTACTGCTCAACAGTCTCACGTTGATTGGCCGCGAATCCGGCACGTTGCAGTTTTCCAAACGCTATGCTCGGAACATCGAACAGCTCGCGAGTCAGATCAGAGTCCCGATCGCTGATGGGGCCGTTGAGGCCGTTGAGGCCGTTGAAGTGGGAGTCGATTTAGCGAAAGCTTAGAGATTGTCGCGAGAGAATCGTCACCGAGCGATTGCGGCGAGTAGGGTGCACATTTGCCCGTCACCTCGCCGCGTTAAATCGAGTTTGCATCCGAATTCTAAAATCCATTCGCGCAAACGTTTGACTTAGCCGCAGGCTGTCAGGCACCGGGTATTTCGGAGGGGCCCGGCCGCTGACGCATCACGGCACACGAAAGCTCGACATTGAGTCGACACGCCCTTAGAGTTTTTGTGGTTGTGCCTCCGGCAAGTCGAAGGATGGCTAACGCCGAAGTGGCAAATCCCTGGAATAGAAAATCTCTGAAGCTAAACTTTGATCATTCACTAACGCTAACACCAAGCACTAATCGCCCGACGAAATCGCTTCTTCAAGGACTTCATCTTCAACGAAGATCGGCAGATGCGGGTCGCAGGTCACGGCGATCGCAATCGCATCTGAGGGACGAGCATCGATTTCGATCAACTCGCCATCACAACGAACTCGCAAGTTCGCAAAATAGGTTGAATCCTTGAGCTCACTGATCACGACGCTATCCAATTCGCCTCCCATTGCTTCCACTATTTCGACGATTAGATCATGCGTCAAAGGTCGAGGGCGAGCGATCTCTTTGACTCGCCGGTCGATGCTCGTGGCTTCAAATATGCCAATCAAGATAGGAAACTGACGAGTCCCATTGACCTCACGCAGGAACACGACTTGGCTTTCATTGATCTCGCTGATAATGATTCTCGCAAGTTGCATTTCGACTGGCATCAGATTTCCTTTTGGCTTTTTTGTCTGGTCAGAGCAAACTTCTCAACCCAGAACTGTTATAACAAATGTCCAATTAAGAAGAAAAGGGCCGGACATCGAGCGGCCGGCTTAGGTACGAACAAGAGCGACGGTTTCTCGTGATGGGTTCTAAGTTAACGATAGAATTGTATGTTGGAAAGTAAATGCTAAAAGTTGGAATTGCTGGAATCGGTTTCATGGGCTGGATTCACTGGCTCGCTTACCAAAAAACAGAAGGCGTCGAAGTCGTTGCGATCGCTACGCCTGAAGACGATCGAAGGGCTGGCGATTGGAGGAGTATCCAAGGCAACTTTGGGCCTCCCGGGGAACAGGTCGATTTGTCCGGCCTAAAAACTTACAAATCCCTCGATTCGATGTTGGCAGATGATTCTTTGGATATTGACTGCATTGACATCTGCCTCCCGCCAGCGATGCACGCTGATTCGATCGCCAAATCCGCAGCTGCCGGGAAACACGTATTTTGCGAAAAACCATTGGCTCTGAACCTGGAAGATTGCGACCGAGCAGTTTCGGCCTGTGAAGCGGCCGGTACTCGATTGATGGTCGGGCAAGTCTTGCCATTCTTTACCGAGTTTCAATACGTTCACAAACTCGCGATTTCTGGCAAATATGGAAATCTGCTTGGCGGATCGTTCAAACGTGTGATTTCCGACCCGCAATGGTTGAAAAACTTTTACGATCCAGCTGTCATCGGTGGCCCGCTGTTTGATTTGCACGTTCACGACGCGCATTTCATTCGATTGCTGTTTGGCATGCCGACGGGTGTTTACAGCTGCGGCCGAACTCGCGGTGAGGTCGTGGATTATTGCAATTCAATTTTTCAGTTCGAGAATCGTAGCCTCGCGGTTAGCTGCACGAGTGGCGTCATCAACCAGCAAGGCCGCCCATTTACCCATGGGTTCGAGATTCATTTCGAGAATGCTACCGTCCAGTTTGATTTTCAAGCCTTCGCAGATGAAGCCGAGCTGCTTCCCCTCAAAGTCTTAACGTCAGACGGAAAAGTCCTCAGGCCAGAACTGGGAGACGGCGATCCAATTCATGGATTTGGTCGTGAAATCAAAGAGGTCGCTGCCTGCCTCAATGAAAACCGTGCCTCGGAAATCTTGAACGGGTCCCTCGCTCGTGACGCGATTGAAATTTGCCAAATGCAAGCTCGGTCCGTGATGGCGGGAGAGTTTGTGTCCAGCGGCAACTAACGTTCAATTCAATCGTTCAGTCGATGCCTTCTACATGATGGACCCGTGAGCCATTTCACGCCGGCCGCTCTGTTATCCAATGCCTTGTTTCGAAATTCGAAGAAGGTGATAGAATCCGCCGTTGAATTCATATAACGGGCGAACCAATTCGCACGGTCAATCCGTACCCAATCACCTGCACATCGACCTCGCTTGATGTTGGAGGACGGTACGAAGTATGAGCACCTTAGAGCACCTTAGTTATCGCAAGGAAACAAAACGTGAAGAACCTTTTATCAAGTAACCGTCGGGGCTGGCTTGGCTTGTTGGCCGTCTGCGGTTGGTTGGCGATGTCCATTGGGCAAACCGCCTCAGCTCAGCAGCCAAAAAAAGTCGTCGAAGTCGAAGGTATTACCGAATACCGGTTGGACAACGGCGTAAAGCTACTGCTGTTCCCCGACAACTCCAAACCTCAATTCACGATGAACATGACTGTGAATGTTGGCTCCCGCCATGAAGGCTACGGAGAATCGGGAATGGCTCACCTGTTGGAGCACATGCTTTTCCGAGGCACCGATCGCCATCCTGACATTCCTGAGCTACTCAAGAACCGGGGTGTGCTGAACATGAATGGAACGACGTCGATCGATCGTACTAACTACTTCGAGACCTTGCCTGCTTCGGATGACAACCTAAAGTTTGCAATCGAAATGGAATCAGATCGATTGATCAACAGCTGGATCAAACCTGAGCATTTGGCCAAGGAAATGACGATCGTTCGAAGCGAATTCGAGCGTTCCGAAAACAGTCCGCAGTCAATTCTGTTTCAGCGTCTCATGACCGCGGCCTATCAGTGGCACAACTATGGTAAATCCACGATTGGAAACCGTAGTGACATCATGCGAGTACCAGCCACCAACCTCCGCGTGTTTTACCGCAAGTACTACCAACCCGATAATGTCACGTTGGTGCTTGCTGGGAAATTTGACAAAGACCGAGCCCTGCAACTGGTCGAAGAGCATTTTGGTTCTATTCCACGCCCCCAACGCGTGCTTCCAAAAACCTATACCGAAGAACCAGCCCAAGACGGCGAGCGAATCATCGTCTTGCGTCGGGCTGGCGACGTGCAACTGGTTGGTCTTGGCTATCATGTTGCGTCGGCTTCCAACGAGGACTACGCCGCGACCCAAGTTCTGGCTTCGATTCTTTCCAACACGCCAACGGGGCCCCTCTACAAGAACTTAGTCGAGCCCAAGATTGCCTCCAGTGCATTTGCGATGGCCCGCGTCGGCTACGATCCTGGCATGCTGATCGCCATGGCTGAAGTCCCCAAAGACGGTGACCTCCAAAAGGCCAAAGAAATCTTGATCGAGCAAATCGAAGCCATTGGAGCAGATGGCGTCGCCGACTCAGATGTTAAACGAGCGTTGGCGGGATTGATGAAATCACGCAAGCGGCAGTTTTCAAATACTGAACAATTCGCGACCGCGTTGAGCGAATGGGAATCTTACGGCGACTGGCGCTTGTATTTCTTGCATCGTGACCGGATGGAAAAAGTCACCGCGGACGATGTGCGAGCAGTCGCCAAACGATACTTGATGCAAAGCAATCGAACTGTCGGGCTTTTTCACCCTACGGAAGATGCCCAACGTGTTTCGATCGAATCTGCTAATCGCGTCAAAGGGATGGTGGCCGACTACAAGGGCCGTGAGAAACTTTCGGAAGGCGAAGCGTTTGATCCTTCGCCAGAGAACATTCAAAAGCGGACCAAGTTTGGCACGCTTGATTCCGGGATGAAGTACGCGTTGCTCGCCAAAGATACCCGTGGCGATCAGGTGACTTTGACCGCCAATCTTCACTACGGTGACGAGAACAGCCTCAAGGGGAAATCGATTGCGGCGGACATGCTGCCAGCTCTGCTGACACGGGGAACCAAGTCTTTGGGCTTCCAGGAATTCCGTGACAAGCTGGACGAGTTGAAAGCCAGTCTTTCGTTTGGTGGATCGTTGGGCAATCTGACGATCAGCCTCCGCACCGAACGCGACAGCCTAGTTCCTGCCTTGGAGCTCGTTCGACAGGCGTTGCGTGAGCCTCTACTGGACGCCAAGCAACTGGAAATCATTCGCACTCAGATGATGACTCAGATTGAATCGGGAATGTCTGATCCACAACGTTTGGCGATCACCGAGTTTTCCCGTCGTCTTGACCCTCAAGCGAAAGACGATGTCCGTTACTCACCCACGATGGAGGAGGAACTGGTACGGACGAAAGCCCTGACGATCAACGATGTGCTTGCTTTGCATAAAAACTTTATCGGTGCCGAGCATGGCGAGTTGGCGATCGTGGGCGATTTTGATCTCGATCAAGTCCTACCGAAACTCAATTCGGTCTTCGCTGATTTCAAGGCGACGATGCCGTACGAGCGAATCGAAGAGCCTGCGAATCTTGATGTCTCGGGGGAACGAATCAATATCAACACGCCCGATAAGAAAAACGCGATTTACATCGCTGGAGTTTCCACGAATGTTGGCGAAGAACATCCCGACCATGAAGCCATGTTGATTGGCAACTATATCATGGGAGGCGGACCACTGAGTTCACGGATCGCAGACCGCGTCCGAAAACAGGATGGTTTGTCTTATACGGCATTGACGCAATACCAAGGCGACGATGAAGACGAGCGGGGCGTTTACATGATGTTCTGTATTTCCAATCCTACCAATACAGAGAAAGTTGTGGAAACAGTTCGCGAAGAAGTCGATCGCATGCTGGATAGCGGTGTCACTGGGGATGAACTTGAAAAGGCCAAGGAAAGTTTCCTGATCAACCGCAAGGGCGGACGGGCTCGCGATGGCCGGATGGCGGGTGAGCTATTGTCAAACCTGCGTACCGGTCGCACGATGGGCTACCAACAAGCCAGCGATGAAAAGATTTCGACTTTGACCAAAGAGCAAGTCGATGCTGTGATTCGTAAGGTGATTGATCCTCAGAGACTGATTATCGTGACGGCAGGCGATTTCAATCAAACGGACGAGGGCGGGACGGACAAGTAACGCCGTCCAATGAGGGTTTGCAAAACCCAGAGTTCTAATTGAATCTCTTGAGAACCAGCAAGTCTTATCAAGGCACTCGGCCATCCGGTCGGGTGCCTTTTTTTATTTCCACCTGCGGAAATCCAAACAACAGCCCATCGGGTCGATCGCAGAAAACGAACCTCGGAAGGCGCAATCCCCGGGATTATTTTTGATTACAAACTGGCAGGCTCAAAGAGCTTGCCGTCCGCCTACCATCGGGATTTCATTGATTTTATTTCGGCTTATAGTTTGTTTCCGCGAGAAAAATAGCTTGGTAAATGGGAATGACTTGCTGGGATTTCAGAAAATATTTGTAGAGATTGTTGAAAATTTGTATCATGACAGAAGCGGTTGGGATTTGTTTGGGTCGGTAAAACACAGGGAATAATCGTTGGCAGACGGCGTGAGTTTTCATCAAAATCGAACTCGATGTTGGGAGGAATTCTGAGATCTGCTAAATTCAAGGTGTTAAGTGACCGGGTTTTTTATGCCTCAATCGAGGCAAGAGCAACGAACGCAGCAAGCCTTTTTGGTTTGCTGGGGGCCGGTCAACGATGTTGAATCCAAGGACCAAAGATGAACACGCTACTTAAAACAATGACCTGTGCCGCAGCCGCATTGGCCGCCATGATTTCGCTTGCCTCTGGATGCTTGGCTCAAACCGCTGTGTTACAGCAAGAGTCGGCGACACTTCAGGGTTCAGGCACCCGGCTACAAGAGAGTACTGCCGCGAATCCAGCTGGATTGATGGACCCTACGAAAGCGACCGAACAGGCGCCAGCGGAATTCACCGCATTATTTCAAACGTCCAAAGGCGACTTTAAAATCGCAGTCAAACGGGCGTGGGCGCCCAACGGTGCTGACCGGTTTTACAACATGATTCAAACCGGATATTTCGATAGCGACATCGCAATTTTCCGAGCCATCGAAGGATTCATGTTTCAGTTTGGAATTCACGGCGATCCAGCTGTTTCAGCCAAGTGGTCAGAATCGAATATCCAAGACGATCCGTTCGCCGGAAACAGCAACACCACAGGCCGGCTTTCTTTTGCTCAAACAGGGAGACCTAATAGCCGGTCTATCCAGATGTTTGTCAATCTTGGAAACAATTCCAGGTTGGACCAGACCCCGTTTGTTCCCTTTGGTGAAATCACGGAGGGGCTGGATGTGGTCAAGAAAATATATACGAAATACGGAGAAAATCCTCGTGGCGAAAATATCCAAGGCCAGTTCAAGGAGAATGGTAACGCATATATTTTCAAACGATTCCCGAGCATTGACATGATCAAGAAAGTCTCAATCGTTAAATAGATAGCCTGAGTGAATCGAGGTTCAATCGCGATCTCGTGAGCATGGTTCCAGCAAGCCTCAACCTTTCGGTTGGGGTTTTTTTCGTTGAAGACACATCTTGCTCGCCCAGGTGAATGGAAGAGCATCAAGCTCAATCTAATCAACCATCGACCCAGGATCGCCCGCTGGCAACGCTTGATTATGCGGGTTGTAGTCGTCGATATTTGAGACATCCAAATTCGATTTAAATCCTTCATTGGGCACGATCAAGATCTCACTGTGCAGGTCATTTTGATGTGCTACAACGTTATGGTACCGGGTCAATTCCAGTACCGCCAAGAAGATCCCCACCATCGCAGATTTGTGCATGCCCGGTTCAAATAATTCCGAAAACGAAACGTTTTGTTGACGTACGATGCGGGCATGAATTCGTTGCATGTAGATGTGAATGGGAGTATCGTCGTAAGTGATGTTCGCTTGGGGGACGGGGCGATTGTCACGTAAGACCCGGCCAAACGCACTCACGAGATCCCATAACTCAACCTCATGAATTGGCTGCTCTGCCATGTCAGCTTTTTGAGCCGGCAAGTCATCGGCCATCCGTGGGTAATGACTACTCCATTGCTGAGCTTGTTCTTCCAGCAATGAACTGGCGTCTTTGAATCGCTTGTAGAGCAGCAGTCGCTGTACCAAATCCTGTCGTGGATCGGCCTCTTCCGTTTTGTCGTCGGGCTCCATTTCGTTTCGAGGGAGGACCGCACGGGTTTTGAGCTCAATCAAAGTACTCGCGACCTCGAGGAAGTCTCCCACCGCATCGATCGAAATTTCGCTCAGCACTTCGATGTATTCCAGGTATTTCTCAACGACTTCCGCTAACGCAATGTTCGAGATCTCTACTTCGTGACGGCGCACAAGATAAAGCAGCAGGTCCACCGGACCCCGGAAGTAATCGCTATCAACTTTAAAACTCAATCGAGAATACCTGAAAAAAATATCGGCGGTAGAAGTGTGGCTTGCCTAAGTTGCTTAATGCCATGAAACACTTGTAACTAGTTCACGGGAACTCGTCGTGGATGAGGCAACGGGCCTTGGTGCAATGGCAGCTCGCAAACCCGGCGGACAAACGCCCTCGGGCCTCCCAGCTTGAGCTCAGTTTGCGCTGAATGCTTAAGGAATCATATCTGGCATCCGATTGGAACGGCCATGCCAATGCAGCAACTTTTATTGTCATCGTTCGTTGTTCGAAGTGCCGCTGCAGGAGCGTTGGAATCGGCTCGCGATAAATCTTACAGGATCGGATTATGTTGGTTGTTTTCCCAAACCTACCCGATCCTGACAAGCTACTGAAAATACCTAGGTTTACTTAGGGTTAGCCTTAATCACTTGCCGAAGATTCCTAAGTTGACCCACTTAACAAGAAGGTCGCAAAATCGGTTGTAACTATCGCCGCTGCAATTGCAGCATTAACCAGCGAGGAGAGTGCCGAGAATGCACCCAGATCCAATACAGATCAAGAACATTCAACAGCTACGACAATTTGTGTCGCACACTTTGTGTCAGCAAAACGATTTCGAAGAAGGTATTTTTCAGGTCACCGAGAGAATTCTCACACGAGGCAACAGGACCTGCGGCATTTTCTTTTGTCTGCATGGTCCCAGAAGCGTCAAACTAACGGCCGTTTGGGAAACCGATAAAAATTCGATTTTGTTCTATGGCTCAACAGGTGAGCGGTTTAAGAGAACGGTGCTTTCGACAGCACCTAAAATTCTGTCGCAATAATTATTTGCACTTATTCATTACCTATTATCAAGGATACTCGATATGCTCGTTCTTTCCAGGAAGGAAAGTGAAAAGATCATGTTGGGCGACTCGATCGTCTTGACAATCGTACGAGTTTCGGGGGACCGAGTTCGACTTGGGATAGAGGCACCTTCTGATATGCTTATACTCAGAAAAGAACTCGACCCATCAGAAATTGATCAACTAGAAGCTTCTAAGAATCAAAACAAATCGAAACGAAAGAAAGTGGCATGATGCCAAGTCTCTTTTGAAACATTGAATTGTTTTTTTGTCAGGACCATCCCGTTTAGCCACAGGATTTTCCGAATTAGAAAAAGCCGACTGTGATCCCGCACAGCTGGCTTTTTTTATGCGCTCAAATCGATGCGGCATCGGTTAGGTTGACGGCACAGGTTCTGTGCCGTCAAAAAATCAAAGACTCATCAGCAAAACGTCACATCGAAAGACCAACCAGAAACGTTGGAATCGTCGGAATTGCTCGAAACGTCGGAAACACGTGCGAAGGACGCGACTGGAAATAACGGTGCGAGAGCGTGCCTGTCGATTTTGGCCTGTGATGATTTGGCCTGTGATGATTTGGCCTGTGATGAGTTAGGCGTGGATTGCGAAGGCGGATGGCACAGGGCCTGTGCCTGCTACTTTGCGTCTTTGCTTGCGTTTAAAAAACTGAAATAATATCAGTCTCATACTGTCAGCCTATTAAACGTCGGAAGCCCTTGGCCTTCGTAATTCATAGTCTTCGTAATTCATGGCCAAGGGCAATTGGTTTGAAGTAGTCCCTCTGCGCATGCTTGGTGTTACACCATCGCACTTTCGGCAGAGCGCAAGGCGAAGACGCCCGAAAATGAGTTTGCTCAACAACAACAACCGTCCAACGAATTTCAAATTTGCAATCTTTGCTTTCTCCAATAACCCCGGCAGTCGCTACGGACTAGTGTTAAACTGACCAGTCTTTTCAATCCCCTGACGGAATCCCATGAAACGCATCCTCTTGGAATCTCATTTCGCTTGGCTGACGATTGTCGCCTTGAGCCTACTGAGCAGTCTTGCCACTGCCCAAGAAGCACCTCCCAACGTGCTGGTAATCCTCGTCGATGACCTTGGCTTTTCAGACGTCGGTTGTTACGGCAGTGAAATTCAAACTCCGAATTTGGATCGTTTGGCCGAGGAGGGACTTAAGTTTACGAATTTCTACAACACAGGTCGTTGCTGGCCGACTCGGGCGGCTTTGATCACAGGCTATTATGCCCAGCAGGTTGGGTTTGACCAAATCCCTGGTGAACCCATTGTCAGACGCGGACCTCGGCCGGATTGGGCGCCGATGCTACCGGAACGACTCAAGCCCATCGGCTACCGCTGCTACCATTCTGGCAAGTGGCATCTGGACGGGCAAGCTTTAAAGAACGGGAAATTCGATCGCTCGTACCTGCTCAAAGACCAAAGCCGTTTCTTCAATCCGACCATTCACTGGAAGGACGACGTTAAGCTTCCGGCGGTGGAGCAGGGGACTGGTTTTTATGGAACCACCGCCATCGCCGATCATGCGATCGAGGTGTTGCAGGAACATCAATTGAATCACAGCGACCAACCGTTTTTCCACTTCCTCGCGTTCACCGCCCCGCATTTTCCACTGCACGCCCTGCCCGAGGACATCGCAGAATACGATGGCAAGTACGATGTTGGCTGGGATGTAGTTCGTAATAATCGCTGGAAGAAAGTTCAGGCGATGGGGGTCGGACACGGTAAGCTCTCGGAGCTTGAATCAGAAATCGGCCCACCCTACGACTTTCCCGACGCGATCAAGCAGTTAGGGCCTGGCGAAGTGAATCGGTCGCTACCTTGGGGCACGTTGAACGCGGAACAAAAACGCTTTCAAGCCGACAAAATGGAATTGCATGCCGCGATGATCCACCGAATCGACATCGAAATTGGTCGCGTCCTCGAGCAACTGGTGATCATGCAGCAACTCGATAGCACCCTCATCATGTTCATGTCCGACAATGGTGCGAGTGCCGAGATCATGGTCCGAGCTGACGGTCACGATCCGCAAGCCACACCCGGTTCGGCGGCCTCATATTTGTGCTTGGGGCCAGGCTGGTCGAGCGTCTGCAATACGCCTTATCGTCGCCATAAGACTTGGACTCACGAAGGCGGGATTCACACGCCTTTGATCGTCCATTGGCCCAACGGAATCAAGGACCGCGGTGCCATTCGCTCCACTGTAGGGCACGTCGTGGATGTCGTGCCCACCGTGTTGGACTTGATCTCCAAACGCCAGGAATTACCCCTTCAAGACACAGCCGACACGCCAAAGCTGGCTGGTCAAAGTTTGCTGCCGGCAATTCAAGCTGCTAAAAACGTGGAACGAGAATCGATTTGGTGGTGCCACGAAAACAATCGCGCGATCCGAGTCAAGGATTGGAAGTTAGTCGCCGCTGCGGGGGATGCATGGGAATTGTTTGACCTTAAATCCGATCCAGCGGAGCAGGAAAATCTCATCGCAGTTCATCCCGAAATTGCATCGAAACTTCGAAACCAATGGAACGAGCAAACGGACACGTATCGTCGACAGATCCAATCGTATCGCCAGAACCTTCCTAAGAAAAAGCGAGACAAGAAATGATCAGCCCTCCCTTCAAGCTGTGCGTCTCCAGCCATCCGATTACAGGAATCCTAGGTCTGTCGGTGGCCCTGCTCGTCTTGACTTCCCAGCTCGTCTTGACTTCCCAACTCGTCTTGACTTCCCAGCTCGTGGCAGCGCCTGCCAAGTTGGCGGCCAAAACGCTTCTGGTGCGACAATCCACTGCGGTCGAGCGAGAAAATCAAGTCTTCAATGAACTCGAGTCCGGCGTTCGCTTATTGGGAAACCCCAGCCCTACTAGTGTCCTCGGCCCGGTTCTAAAAATGTTGGCCTTGCCCGGCAATCGGTTGGTGGTGGCCTGCCAAGACGGGATCAAGATTTGGGACACAGAACGCAATGCGGTGATTCAAAGCCTCCCAATAGAATTGCAAAACTCGCATTGCACAGCTCTAGAAATCTCAAACGACAAAAAGATGCTGGCGGCAAGCTTCTGGTCCTACGCTAATCCTGGCCAGAATCAGACGGGTTCGGCACTGCTTCTGGACTTAGAGCTCAACCAGTTGGCCGAGTTTATTCTTGACGAGGAAACAAAAGACAACCAAAACCGAAGTAATCAGGTGGCTGCCATTGCATTCTCGCCAGACGATTCTGAAATCGCATTGGCAGCTGGCAACAAAATTCATGTCCATCAAGTCTCCACTGCTGAATTGAATACAACCTACAAGATTCGTGAACAAGGGTACGCCTGTTCCAAATTGATTTTTGGGTCGCGTCGTTTGCATGCGTTAGGGCACCGACCAAAAACGATCGTACTAGCCAGTTGCGAAGTCACCGACATCCCCGAAGCTTTGGCCAAACTAATCACTTACAGAGCACCCACTTTTGATTATGTAAACAAGCGTCTTTACGTTTGGAATAAGGATGGCTTGAATGTCACTGATTTGGAAGCGGAAGAGCTCCGGACGGTCGAGCCAGAAGGCATGGCCTCGGTGCCATACCAATTAGCGCTGTCTAAAGATGGATCCATGCTGGCGGCCGCCACTACGCGAGGGGCAAGTGGATCCGGATCGAAGCAGATTTCATGGGAAGTTGTCGTTTTTGACACCCGAGATTTTTCGATCAAATATCGATTTGCCGACCTGTCAGGAAGGCCTGGAGAACTGTGCTTTTCAGATCAAGACGCTCTTTATGCTTCTTTCGTAACGGATGCCGGCCTTCACAGGCTTGCATTTGACGACCAGCAGGTTGAGCAGAACCATGTATACAAAAGTAATCGCCCCATCCGTTCAGTCTTGCTCTCTCCCGATGGATCGCAACTCGCTGCGGGGTTTTATGGCACTCAGGCCGCAAGCTGGGATTGGAAGACTGGCAAGGAATCTCGACTGGGAAACTTGAATGGCTTCTTGAGTCGGGGTGTCAACAATCATTTTTATTCGATGACTCAAAGCGGGCAAACAATGTCCATCGTTCGGCGTGGCTACCTGGGGAAAGACTCGAAAACGGTTCACGACTATTCGATGAAGCATCCAGTGTTGCTGTCATTGCTGAGCTACTCGTTCGGGGCAACTAAATCGCCCCAGGTCGAGCATTTCTTCGTCATTCCTTCTTCGGCTGCGGTAGACAAACTAAACTCGCAATTGCATTGTGTCATTTTGGATCTGAAAGATGGGATACGCATTCATTCTTACGATTTGGCCAAATTCGAGATCCAATCCAAGCACTTGTTCAAGCGATCTTCCAACAGCCTGACGCAAGCCCTCACTGCGATTGAAGGCAGTGGGAAAAGGATGGCAATCGCCAATGCAGGCAAGCTGACCGTGATCGACATCGAGTCGGAACAGCCGGTATTCAAACAAGCAGCCGCCGATGTGACGAAACTTATCTTTTCCCGTCAAGGCGATTGGTTGGCGGTCGCGTCTAAGCGAGACGTCAGCATCCTGGACGTGGAAACCGGCACGGTGCTCAAACGTTTCGACGTCCGCAACGCTTTGGTCTCCTATGCCAGCGACGCCGACCGATTACTTGTCGCATCTTCGAAAACCGGATCGAAGACTCGCATCTACGATACCATGAACTGGGATTCAACCTTCGAACATGCCACCAAAACGTCCTCCAAGGCCGACGCGACGATCAGCGACGACGGACGACGCGTGGCTTTCGCCTTGTCTGATTGCCGGTTTGAACTTTGGGATTTGAAGGAAATCAAACGATAGTCCCTAGACCACATTCGTGGCCGCGGTCCGCGTCCGCTACACTATCAGCTTCCGAAATCATCCTCGCAATTACTTGAGTCTTGAAATGTCTGTCAAAACAAACGCGCTGCTTTGTTTGTTGATCACTTGTCTTGTCTGCTCCACCAATCTCCCTCAAGTCCAGGCCACGCAGACGATCGTCGCGCAAGCTGAAAAAACACCGCAAGACCAAGTCCAATTTGCCTTGCCGCCCAACACCCAGCCCCTCGCCGTTCCGATGACGGCGGCCAAGGATGCCTTGG
>JBLINZ010000063.1:0-19049 GCA_047639375.1 Mariniblastus sp.
TTGACGGAGCAGCGGGAGTCGCACATGTTGAGGCTTCAGCATTGGTTCCAAGCGAACAGAGATTTTGCATAAGATTTAGTATTCGCCATTTGCTTGGCGTGGCCACGTGCGTCGCGGTTGGAATGTACGCTTGGCCTGTGCTGGTCATGTAAACCGAAAACGGTGTTTTTGACTTTGTCTTAGCTGATAGGCTCTTTGCGGAGTTTAGTGGCGATTGGCGGCAATCGCTGAGAAACATGTGATCCTTGTTGATGGTGTCTCCTCGCGATTTGGTGCTTCGATGAAGTACGTTCGACTTTCTTACTTTTCCATCGCAAGACTTCGGGAGAACCATTTTCGAATCTCGACCTGTTGCCAGTCCGGCTGCATCCAAATCGGACATTTATGAATCGAGCGATCGCAAGTTATAATTCCGTGTTTGATGGAGCCCTGGAGTTATGCTTTTCAGAGCGATCGTTTTAACCTGCGACCTCAGGAAGTATCAGCAAGATGGAATGCGGAAGCCTTGCGGTTGGCGGAACATCTTACGCTTATCGACGAAGTTAAGTTGACATCCACGGTCATGGGGATGAGAGCGTTTCAAGGCGAGTTTGAGACCCGCGCTCGCTCGTCGTTTCCCTACAGAGGCGATTGATCGATTGCAGATTCACGACGCCTTGGTTTTGCTCGCGAGCAAACGTTTACTGTTTCGAGCGTGGGCCGCAAATTTTCACGGAATTTGCATGATGGTGTTTGATGACCCGTGGCGCTATAATGGTCTCTCAAACTAGATCATCAGCAAGGCAATTCATCATGGCAAAGAAAAAAGTGGCTGTCAGAAAAGTCGCAAAAAAGACACCAGCGTCTTCGGCCAAGTCAGCTTCCTCGAAATCGAACGTCGGAAAACGCATCAACCGAACCAAGGGGAAGGCCACGACTAAGGCGAAGCCTACCCGGCAAGCTGAGTCGATGAGCGTCGATAGCGTGCTGAAAAAATTCAAGAAGGAACGGTTGGCTCTGGACACGCTTTCGGTATCCCTGCGTAAAAAGATTGAAGACTTTGACGCGAAAGCCAAATCGCTGCAGGCCCAAGTCGTGGAGCTGTCGGAACAAGAAGTCGTGACGCGAGAAGCGATCGAACAATTGGACGATCGACGTGACGCTGAGGTCCGTTCGTTATTGATGGAACTGGGCGTGAAAATTTCCGCTCCTGAGCTTGATGCTTCGGGAGACAAGCCACCCCAAGCGTCGAAACCAAAACGCTCTTCGGCGAACGACCCCAAAGCAAAAGAATCGAAAACCAGCAAGACGAAAACGAGCAAGACGAAAGTGGTTAAGCCAAAATTGGATCCGGCCGATTCGGATTCTAGCCTTGATCAAGCGACTGACGCCGTTCGAGACGAGCCCAGAGACAAGCCCAGAGACAATGGGCCAGATCTGTTTGGTGGAATGGGCGTCGACGATTCCGACGATGAATCGTCATTGCATCCCGCCGCCAAAGGCTGAGTTTGCCTGCCCACGAATTGATGGGCCCCGCGGTTGGATGCGGGGCTTACTTTCTGCGAATCCGAAGTTCTCCGCTGAGGATTTCGTAAGTTAGATCGGTGCCTTGCAAAGCGATATTGATGAGTTGTTCTGGGCTCGCATCGACTGCATTGATTTCAAATTGCTCGCGAAGCGAATCTGAGATTCCCGAGTCAGATCGATCAAACGTGAGTTTCGATTTAATAATTTGCGCGGCGGTTGCCAAGATGGATCCGCGTGAGGATCGCTGCCTGAGCGTGTAGACTTGCTGGGCATTCGCTGACACGATCGGGATTTGGCTTGTTGTCAGTTCAAAACCGAGTTTCTCAATGCTACTCGGTTCGCCGGAAGCGACCAAGCGTTTGCTTTTGACGGATATTTTAAGATTGGGATACTTGGGGCGGAGTTGCTGAGCCAATTTTGAAACGTCGTCAAGGTTCCTATAAGTGACTTCGGTTTTGTTCACGGTAGGCATATTGACGATGTTGATTTCCGTGCCGTCCGCGTTTCGTTCAAAGCTCTTGTTAAAACCGGCAAGAAGAATTGCGACCCGGATTTGCAGCGACGTTCTAGGCAGTTCAAATTCGGCCCACAGGTCGTGGGGGACGGCTTCGATGTTGTTGATCCGAAAGTTGTTTTCTTGGGCCAACGTCGCCAATATTTGCTTGGGCTCAGTCGGGCCACTTATCACGAGAGTGGCTCGTTTGGTCCAGTCGACCATTGAGGCGCGGCGTTTCTGGCTGGTAGTCTTCCTGATTTGATCGCAAACAGCGGGCAAGACGCTGACCGTTTCGTGCGGCCCTATATAGTAGAAGTCTTCGATGCGACAAACGCCGGCACCACACTGTTGAGCTGCAGACCAGAGGAAACGCTCTGACGTGACGTTTTTAAGAGACAACGAGACAAGTTGCGAGGGATCGATCCGCCGGTCAAGAAAGATTGCTCGGCGTTGGTTGACCGAGAACCGCATGATTCGATCTCGAAACTCGACATCGGTCCACCACGCCGAAATTGCAAGTTCATTGAACTCCTCCAGGGCTTTGCCCGTATGCCAATCCACAGGATTTGAATCTACGTTTGAATCCTGAGCGACGACTTGGCCGGAGATTCCGGCAACCGTCAGGATCAGCCATGGAATTACAGAGCGTTTGAGCATATCGATTCGCGTTTTAAGTTTTGGACTTTGGTGTCTATTAAAGCATGTGGTCGCTGGAGACGTTTGGGCCGATTGTGGCGGTTTCCTATTGACTCGTTGCTGGTCTGTTGCTGCCGTTGAATTAAAACTGGCGAATCAAGGGTAGGATCCTGGCTTCGCAGATTCGCCTAGTCGTCATATTCGTTATGGTTTGAAATGCTGGTCACCAAATGGGTTGAAAAAAGTGCCAAGTTGTTTGCTTCTTCGATTGTTGTCGTTGTGAGTCGTCGGGTCCCTAACTAAACTCAGGGTTCAACCAACCGGTTTAGTTTACGACTTGTTATTAAGTCGGTTGATGCAGTTTTTGGTTTGCGTCAACACGGTGTTTTCGCGGATTTGGATCCATGTTTATTATCGTCGTTTTGTTTGTCATTCGGAGTGCGGTTAATTATGTCGGAATTTGAAGTCCGATTTCCGAAGCTGGATTTATTCTACCAGCAATATTTGACCGACGAAAATTCGGCAACGTTTATCTACGGAGTTTCACGTAGTTATTGTCTAGGTACGCTGCAGCGTTTGGCGAAAAACGGCGGACGACTGACGCGACGGGCTGCCATCTTGGCGATCGGGTTTTTGGGAGATTATTCTTCCAATGAAATCATGGGTGCCTCGCTCGTAGATTCTGATCGGGCCGTGCGTTTATTGGCTGATCATGGGATTCGTGAAATTTGGCAACGGCAAGGCAATTCGGCTCAACGGCAATCGGTCCAGCAACTGTATCGCTTGATCAGTCAATCGCGAATGGAAGAAGCCATCGACGCGGCCACTTGCCTGATCAATTTCAATCCAAAGTTGGGTGAAGCGTGGAATCAGCGTGCGATCGCTTCGTGTGCCGATGGTGAATTTACCGCTGCGATTGCGGATTGTCGTGAGACGTTGAATTGCAATCGCTTTCATTTTCCCGCTGCCATTGGGATGGCGCATTGTTTCTTACAACTGGACGATCCCGTTTCTGCGCTCGAGGGTTTTCGTTTGGCGTTGCGAATCAACCCTGACCTAGAGGGCGTGCGAAGCCATATCGCTCATCTCGAAAAAACACGGGACGAAGGTTAGGCTTTGATCCCCTGGCGGACAACCGAAGGGACTGCTCCCCGATGGCCATGTTCCGTGAAGTAAATTGGTTAAGCTTTTAGAACAATTGACGTGTGATATGGGATGGGTGAAGATGTCCATATCTCGTTCGCGACACAATTGGAGGAAAAGCGATGCCTACAATGCTTCGACATCTTGGTTTGACTTCTTTATTTATGCTGATTGGAATCGCAGTTTTCGTCAATTCGACGATTGCTCAGCCAATTTTTCTCGCTCCGTCTGATTCTGAAGACGCTGCCCCTGCCGAGTCTCGTCCCAACGTGATTGTGATCATGACGGATGAGCACAATTTTCGGACGTTGGGTTGTTATCGAGAGCGGATGGAAAAACGCCAAGCCTACATGTGGGGCCCGTCTGTGGTTGAGACGCCTAACATCGATTGGATTGCCGCGAACGGTGCAATCTGCACGAGTTTCTATGCGACGACTCCGGTTTGCAGTCCTTCTCGGGGGTGCTTGATTTCTGGGCTTTATCCGCAAGCGACGCCCGTCGTCACGAACAACATTCGGCTTGCGGACGACGTCGTCACATTTGCCGAAATTTTGGGCCAGCAAGGTTACGCGACGGGTTACGCGGGCAAGTGGCATTTAGATGGTGATGGCAAACCGCAGTGGGCGCCTAAGCGAAAATTTGGGTTCGACGACAATCGATACATGTTCAATCGGGGGCATTGGAAGAACCTTAAGCTTGACGAAGCGAAGCCAAGGGTGGGCTCAACCAAGGGAAACACGCCATCGTACGATGTGGGGGACGCCGATGAAAAGACTTTTACGACTGACTTTCTCATCGATCGCACCATTGAGTTTGTGGAAACCAATAAGTCAAAACCGTTTTGCTACATGGTGAGTATTCCCGATCCGCACGGTCCCGATACGGTCCGAGCGCCCTACGATACGATGTACGACGACCAAGTATACGAGAAACCAACGACCTTCGATCTTGACGATCGGGCGATTCCGGTATGGGGTGAGCCTGCTCAGAAGACGGGTTTTGGCCAAAGTAAATATTACGGGATGGTCAAATGTATTGATGACAATATGGGACGGCTGATTGAGTCGTTGCGAACCAACGGTGTGCTCGACAATACGATGATCGTTTTCACGGCGGATCACGGCGATCTTCGTGGCGAGCATCACCGGCAGAATAAGGGTGTGCCTTGGGAAGGCTCGGCACGCGTGCCTTTTTTGGTTTACTATCCCAAATCTATCAAGGCGGGGACGGTGATCAATCAAGCGTTAACGAGCGTTGATTTCACGCCCACGTTGATGACGATGTTCGAGGTCTCAACCGAGCAAAAGTTTCATGGCAGAGACTTTACCGAGTTGTTAACTGGCAAGACGAAGACAGGCAACGCTTGGGAAGACATCGCGTTTGCTCGAGGGACAGGTGAGACGGCAGGATGGTTGATGGCGGTGACGGATCGCTACAAATTGGTTGTCTCGACCTCCGACAAGCCGTGGCTGTTTGATCTGAAGCGTGATCCAGACGAAATGATCAACATGATCGATAATTCGGCGTATCGCGAAATTGCAAGAAAGCTTTCTGCTTCGCTAACTGCTTACGGTGAAAAATTCAAGGATCCAAGGGCAAAGGCGCCCAGCGTTGTCGCTGATTTGAGCTGGGCCATCGAGGGCAAAGGCACTTATCCTGGCCGGACGGCTAAAGGGAAGAAAAAATGATTCGAAGATTTTACTTTCCGTTTCGATCACCATCGGTGGTCGATCTTGAATCCGAAACGGATGGCTTTGTCCAGTATTCGTGGCGAATTTGTAAACGTGCGATGACGAGTAAAGTCGTGATTCCGGCGGTATGTGCGGTCTTGGTTTTCAGTGGAATTGGAATGGCTCAAGAAAACGAATTCCAACCAACGGACTCGGTGTCTGTTGCGATGCCCAAGCTTGGCGATCGGTTGACTGACGAACAAGTCACATCATTCGCGAAATTGGCGCTGGAAAACATTCAAACCGAGTATCCCAATAAACCCGGCAATGTTGTTGTGGATGCGGATTCTGTGCGGACCCCGAAAAAGATGCATCCGGCATTCTATGGATGTTTCGATTGGCATAGTAGCGTTCACGGGCATTGGATGCTGGTACGGATTCTTAAAGACTACCCCGGGAGTTCGATGGATGAAGAGATTCGGCGAAAGCTTAACCAAAACCTGACTGCTGAATCGTTAGCGGGCGAGCTCAAGTATTTCCTTGAGAAGCAAAACAAGTCGTTCGAACGAACCTATGGCTGGGCTTGGTATTTGCGAATGGTTGACGAATTGGAAGGTTGGGATGACGCGGATGGTATGCGGTGGCGCGAGCACATGCGTGGCTTGGAGAATTTGTTGGTGCAGCGAACCGTAGACTACTTGCCCAAGCTGAGTTTTCCGATTCGAACCGGGATTCATCCTGACACGGGGTTTGCGCTGGGCCAAATTTTGGATTACGCCCGAAAGCTAAACAAGACAGAACTGGAATCGATCATCGTCAAACGTGCGAAAGAATATTACCTGGGAGATGTTGATTATCCGACCCGCTACGAGCCGTCGGGGCAAGATTTTTTTTCTTCCTGTCTCAATGAAGCTGACCTGATGCGACGTGTTTTGTCACCTGAAGAATTTGCCAAGTGGCTGGATAAATATCTGCCTCGTCTCATGGACGGCGATGGAGGTAACTTGTTGGTGCCGGTTGAGGTCAGCGACGTAACCGACGGCTACATCGTACATCTTGCGGGCCTGAATTTGAATCGAGGCTGGTGCATGCAGGGCATCGCTTCCGCTTTGCCCGACGACGATCCGCGAGTTGCTCTATTGACTAAATCAGCGAACGAGCATGCGGAAATGGGATTTAAATATGTTTTTAGCGGTCACTATGAAGGCGAGCATTGGCTGGCCACATTTGCCGTCTATCTACAGGCCCGTGTTGGTGTGGCAGGTCACTGAGTTTCGCACCCCGTAAATATAGTGAGACGTGAAGCGTGAGTGGCCATCTCTGTCGGTATTGCCCGGGTCTCAATGGCTCACCCGATCAACTAGCTCGGTGGGGGTCTGGTATGATTTTCGAACGAAAACGATGCTTTTGGACCAAGAAAATCCGGCTAATTCGAAGGTTACCCATGAGAATCTGCTGAGTTTGCCCAACCCCGAATATCGGCTTGGTCGAAGCAATAGATTCTTGTGAAGCCGGGATGTGTCATGGAAGCGAGGCCTGTTTTCCCATACAATCTCGCCATTAAAACATTCGCGGAGATGCTTTCGATGTCGTTGGCTGATTGCGAAAAATCTTGCAAGGGTTATCCAATGATTCGAAGTTGTCGCGTCGCGACTGTACGCGTTCTAGCCTCCCGTTTTATATTTTCAAGCGTTCTTGTGGTTTGTGTTTCGGGCGTTAGTTTCGCGCAAGAAGTCGCAGCACCCGCCGGATTGGCTCCGGCCACTGTCCAAGACGAGGGCTCGCTGACTGAAAAAGCTGGCTTGTTTGTCGGCTTTAATGCAATGACGAGCATCAAAGGCTCAATCAAAAATCTCGACCAGAAAGAATTGTTCGCTGGCATGCAGGCGGCTGCAGATGGCATCGACAAGGATAGTTTCTTGGCCGGATATCAAATGTTCTCCGATATCAAACAACGTGACTTCGGATTCAAAATTGCCGACGTTCAAAAGGGAATGCTGTTGGCCGCCGAAGGCAAAGAGATTGGGATGTCAGAGGAAGAAATCACGGCGATGATGACTGCGTTCCAAAGCGTGATTCAGAAAAAGCAAATTGCGAAAATGAAAGTGGAATCCGATAAGTATTTGGCAGAAGGAGCAGCCTACGCCAAGCAACTACTAGCGGGTAATCCAAAAGTTAAAGCACTTAGCGATGGCATCGTTTACGAAGTCTTGACACCAGGAACGGGAGCTTCGCCGACCGCGGCCGATAAAGTCAAAGTCGATTATCACGGTACGTTCATCGATGGCGAAGTCTTCGATTCATCAGTCACACCGCCCTCCGGTGGAGTTGGGGCACCCATCGAATTGGTGGTTGGTCAATTTGTCCCTGGATTTTCCAAGACGTTGCAAGCCATGAAAGTTGGCGGCAAGTGGCGTGTGGTGATTCCAGGCCCACAAGCCTATGGACCAGGCGGTGGAGCCGGTGGTGCTATCAAGCCAAACCAAACGTTGATCTTTGAATTGACTCTGGTAGAGATCGTGAAGTAGTTTTCTCCAGTCTGAATGGGTCAGAGCAAATACTAACTGGAATTGAGTGCGTTCGATTTTGAACCATTAATAGGCCGCTTTATGCGGCCTGTTTTTTTTGGCTCTTCGCGGAATTTGATCGCGATGGGGGACAACCGCTGGGAGACACGTGATCCTTGCGGTTGGTGTCTCCTCGTGCATTGGTAAGCCGTCGCGTTAGGACTTGTTGATTGAGTGTCCGGTTAAATGGGGGTAATCATAGCCCCAATGCGTAAGCGAGAGAGAGCCCTCGTTAGTGACCCGCCTTCAGTGGATGTTCGTACTTGCTTGGGCGTCGGGCTACCATTTTCTCCTTCGGCTCACGAGTTCAACAAGCCCATACTTCGTCGGGTGACCATGGCTGTCGCTCAATCGGCCAGCCGTTCCCGTCCGAATTTGCGGGGAGAACATCGCTTAGAATTCTCTTCTCTTGGAGGAAGCTCCACTGGCATCAAAAACAAACCACTACAACATGTGAAGAGCCGTTACTTATGGCTCGTTTTGACAGATTGGATTCTGTTGGATGCTATGACGATGATTACTCGTAAACGGATTTGGCTCGCTCGCTCATCCGGTCCATCAGCTTTTCGGGAGATTTGACTCGTTCGAATCCAAATTGCTCGTACAACGAATGGGCGTCTTTCGTCGCCAGCATCCAGCGGTCGATATTCTTGAGGCTAGGAAAACTCAGGATTAGATTCATCAGGATCTTTGAATGGCCTTTGCCCTGTTCCGATTCGACAACGAACACGTCCAGCAGATACGCAAAGAAAACCATGTCGGTCATTACACGTGCGTATGCTATTTGTTGGTCGTCGCGGAATAGGCCAAAATTCAGGGTGTTCTCCAAGGCAGTTTGTTGCTCGTCGTACGTCCGCAGCCCGCCCCAATATGAATTTTTAATGAACGTGAAGATCACATCCAGATCCATGTCTTCTGGCTGAGCGGAAAAGTAAAGGTCGTCTTGGATTTTTAGCATGGTGGAGAGGAGTTTGTGTCTGGGGCGGGGATTAAAGATCCAAAAAGAAAAACGTCTCGTCGTAGGGCAAGTGCGAATCGTGTAGGGTTCGAACCTCGCCAGTTGTGGTAAATCCAAACTTTGCAAAAAAGCGATGCGCTCGATGGAACCGAACGTCAGACCAAAATTCGATCCGGTTTGTCGACTGTTGTCTTGCCCAATCGATATTTGTCTGCATCAAGCGATGAGTCCATTCGGTCCCACGAAGTTTTGAGGCCACGTAAAGCCGTGTGAAAACGCAAGTCTCGGGTTGGGTTGGGATGGGTTTGGCGGCATGGGTCCCGAGAATCACTGGAGGGGATTCGGATTCCGGTTGCGATTCGATGACCCAGAACGCTCCGCCTTGTTTAAAGTAATTTTTCTCAATGTCGGTAAGATCAGACTCAGACCCAGTCAGGCAAATACTGTCGTCATATTCCTGGAGTACTTCATCGATTAAGGCGATGATTGCCGGCTGGTCTGCGTGGGTCGCGAATCGAATATTCATTCGGAGGCTGGCCTGATTAGTTGTTCGGAAATTCGGAACGCGATAGGATCGTTGGACTCAAACTTTAACAGGACAAATGAAATGACGAAAGTTGCCGTGACCGGAGTGACCGGTTTTGTGGGTCGTGATTTGGCCACTCAGCTAATTGAAAACGGGAACCAGTTGCGTTGCTGGCGCCGCCCGGAATCAGACGTTACCAAGCTCGGTCCCTGCGCCCAGAATATTGCGTGGGTTGACGGCGAACTGGCGGATGGAGCCTCTGCCAATGAGCTGGTCGCCGGTTGTGATGCGGTGGTCCATGCGGGACTTTGGCGAGCGACCGAATCATTTCAAGACAATGAGATGGATGTTGTGAAGTATGCCAAGATCAATGTCATTGGTACGCTCGAGTTGATCGAAGCGGCGATCGCTGCCGACGTCAAACGTTTTGTGTTCATTTCAACTTGCGCCGTTCACGATCATATTCTTGACGACCGTGCATTGGATGAGGCTCATCCGTTATGGCCCAATTCTCATTACGGGGCCCATAAGGCTGCAATCGAAAAATTTGTTCATAGCTACGGACTGGGTAAAGGGTTTTCGATTTGTGCGCTCCGGCCCTCTGGGATTTATGGTGTAATGAATCCAGTGGAAAAGTCCAAGTGGTTTCCTTTGATTCAAGCCGTCGCTGATGGGAAAGACGTTGAAGTCACGCGAGGTGGAAAGGAAGTCCACGTCGCTGATGTCGCCAAGGCGATTCGGTTGTTGATCGAAACCGATTGCGATGTGGCCGGTCAGGCTTACTCTTGTTTTGACCGATACATTTCGCAGTTCGATGTTGCCACGATTGCAAAACGAATTTGCGGAAGCCCAAGCCAGATTGAAGGTGGCCCAATGACACCTAAGTACCAAATTGACGCTTCCAAAATCAAGTCGTTTGGGATGAAGTTTGGCGGTGAATCCTTATTGGAAAAAACAATCAAACGATTGTTGGATGTGTAGACGGCTTGTCGATTTAATCACCGCCGGCAAACCATTTGACTATTGGGCTGCCATTTTTGGGCCATTTGCCGAGCTTTCGTGAGCCGTGATGCGTAAGCGGTCGGGCCTCCCCGAAGTCCCCGGTGCCTAACGGTCCATGGGACTTACTTTATGTCTGTGAGCGGTTTTGGCGCTAGCCACCGGAGGCCTAGGGGCGAGCTCTGCCCGGTAAAACCCGCGGCTAGCGTTAAAGCGGCTCACTTGCGGAAGATTTTTGCAATCTAAAGTAAGTTCCATTCGCCAAATAGCCCGCTAAATCGACCAGCCGTTGACGGCTTTTCGCTACCCATGATTGATTTTTGGGTCAGACGAGCGTCCATCAATTTTGCTCGAGATGGTCGCCTTTCGCTCCGTCGAAAGAGTGTAGAAGTGATGTTTTTTCTCGTCGGTATAGACTGACTGGATTTTTCGCGGTCCTATTGTCAACCGAAGGCCGTTGATTTGTAACGGATTGAGTGAACGCTGTTTGTCATTGTGCTAATTAGTGATGTGTCCAAGCGGGTTGCAGATGTCTGCCGGCACTCTTTCGGTGGAGTGCAAGGCGACGTCCATTGGTAGCCCAACGCGTTTACGAGGAAACGCCCTCGTCGGTGGCTTGCCTTCAAGGGTCGTCCATCCTCGCAAACGCGTCGAGCTCTCATTGCTTGCTTCGCCAGATTGAAAGCAATTAAATGTCGGCCTCGGAGCCAAATGCGACCATCGATCCGGCCAGAATCGCCGAAACTAGTCGGTGTTTGGGCGTAGCGATATCACCGAGAATTGCTGTTTTGGCTTTCTCCAATTGAATGTCAACACGCCCTAACCGTTCCGGTTAGGCGATGGTTGCGCCTGAAATGCTGTCGTGGGACTAGAAGTATCGTTTCCGCCAACGGTAGCTATGCCTATAATTGGATTGGCAAAAGAGCGATTGGCCACCAATTTTCACTTAGGTCTTAACCCCGATTCACTGATGTCTTCGCACCGAACAGAACATCAATCTGCTGACGAGTTGCGGAAGGCTAGAGATCTCAGTCTCGAATCATCCCGGCCGCCGGCTCAGGTTCCGGGCTACAAGCTAAATCGGTTTGTGGGAAGTGGCGCCTACGGAGAGGTCTGGTCGGCTAAAGATCTCAAGACGGGCCGAAAAGTCGCGATCAAGTTCTACACGCGACGAACACAAGCCGACGTTCAATTGTTGGCTCAAGAAGTTCAGAAACTAGTGGTCCTTTCGAACGACAGTTACGTCGTCGGGTTGTTGGACGTGGGCTGGGACGCTTCTCCGCCTTATTTTGTCATGGACTATATCGAAAGTGGTTCGTTAGAGGATCGGCTCAAGCAAGGCGAACCGCTCGCCACCTCGGAAGCAGTTCATCTGTTTCAGCAAATCGCAACGGGGATGATGCACTTACACGCCAAGGGTATTTTGCATTGCGATTTGAAACCAGGGAACGTGTTGCTGGATGAAGCCGGCAAACCTCGAGTCGCTGATTTTGGTCAGTCGCGATTGAGCACAGAAAAAACTTCGGCTTTGGGGACGTTGTTTTTTATGGCGCCCGAGCAAGCGGATATGACAGCGATCCCAGATGCTGGGTGGGATGTCTACGGATTGGGAGCCTTGTTGTTCTGCATGCTGACAGGCAACCCGCCATACTACAGTCAAGAACTAGCCAAAACGATTGAGTCCAATAGCGAAATTGACTCCCGTTTGGAAAGCTATCGACGAAAGCTTTTGACGGCGCCTGTGCCAATCGAACACCGTCAAATTCCAGGCGTCGATCGGAGTTTGGCCGACATTATCGACCGCTGTATTGCGGCGGATCCCAAGAAACGATTCACGAGCATCCAAAGCGTCCTGCTGGCACTTCGACAACGCGATTTGGTTCGTGCCCGTCGCCCCCTGATGCTATTGGGGATCATAGGCCCGCTGTTGTTGATGGGAGTCGTTTCGTTGTTCGGCGGTTGGGCGTTTAGCCAAGCGCTGGCGAAAACAAAAACTGCGGTCGCTCAGCGTGCGCGTGTCAGCAATGAATACGCGGCTCAGTTGGCGGCTCGAAGTGCGTCTGAGCAGGTTGATGAATATTTCCGTGTCGTGGCTCAATTGGCGAGAGACAGAAGTTTCTTGGATGCGTTCGATGAAATCATCGCGGATAAGGAACTTGAAAAGATCCGGATCGCGTTGGCCGATCCAAATTTGAATTCTGAGGGTGGCAAAGAGCAGACGCCGGAAATCGCCGCACAACGAGCATTGTTTCGCAGCCACGAAGCACGCCAGCAACTGGAGAACACGTTTCTTTCCAGCCGCATGAAGGATCCTGAGAATGAGTTTCCGGTTGCCGCGAGTTGGTTCGTTTCGGATCGGTTCGGAAACCAACTCGCGTCCGTTTTTTCCTCCCCGGGCAATTTGACGGTCTGCAACAACTACGCTTACAGAACTTACTTTCATGGCCAAGCTGAAGATTTCAAGAAATCTGATCCTGAGATTGCGTTCGGCAATGGAGACTTAGAAACGCTTTCTAAACGGCCAATCATTGGCCAACCCCATTTGTCAGCGGTGTTTAAGTCTAAGCAATCGAAAACATGGAAGGTCGCTTTCTCGGCGCCAGTGATCCGATACGGGGGAGAAGTGCAAGGGATTGTGGCAGTCGCAGTTGATTTGGGGAATCTCGTTGAGTTTGATAATATTCCGTCGCAGTACGTGATGTTGGTGGACTATCGGGCTGGTGAGAATAAGGGCACCATCTTGGAGCATCCGCTGTTTAACAAAGTCTTGGCTGAGCGTTTAAGTCTTGATGATGGCCCCCCGGTATTGCCGACGGATTTGGCTACGACCACCATCGATTTGTCTGATTACGCGATTCCTAACCTAGAAGTAATTACCGCTCAAGATCCGGTCAGCCATACGGAATCTGGAATTAAGTTTGGTTACGATCAAGAGTCGATCATGTCTTGGCATGAAGTTAAAATTCAGAATTTGGACTCCGCCCCAGGGCTGGAAGATGTCGAGGACTATACGGGACTCAGGGTTGTGGCGGTTCAAGACTACCAAAGCGTGCTTAAGGACGTAGAGACACTTGGTAGTAATTTGGGCCGACTAGCGGCGATTGGAAGTCTTGTTGTGCTGAGCCTGGTGCTGGGAATGCTGTGGTTCGTGAATCGGATGATGCGAGAATCCCGAGAACGGTTGACTAAGTCTTTCTCTCCGACGATGGATTCGACGGGACTTGGGCTCATGGATACGATCGCTGCCGTCAGCCATCCAAAACATTCTGTCCATCAACCACCCACCGATGGCCCTTCGTTTCCAACAGAAGAACACAAATAGGCCCCGCTGGGATGGGAAATCGAACCTTGCGTGCTAAACTGAAGCAGCGTGGGATGTCCCCATCACAGATGCCCAGAAACGATGATAGTTGAGAGCTAATGACCGTCGCCCATTCGAACTTCAGAGCCAACTCGCCGACCATTGATCAAGTCGGTGTTGTGGAACGAGCCAGTCGGTTCACCACGCGAAGCATCAAAAAAGAAACGAAAATGGCAGGCCTTAAAATGGTCCTGAGCATGATCGATTTGACAACGCTCGAAGGCATGGACACCGAAGGTAAAGTCAAACAGCTGTGCTACAAGGCTCGGCATCTGCACGACGCCGTGGAAGGTCTGCCCACGGTCGCCGCGGTCTGCGTGTATCCCAACTTTGTAGGCTTGGCAAAGCGAGAGGTTGAGGGCTCGGGGGTCAAGATTGCTTCTGTCGCGACGGCGTTTCCCAGCGGCAATTCTTCGCTAGAAATTAAACTCGACGACGTCAAAATGGCCGTCGAACAAGGGGCCGACGAAATTGACATGGTGATTTCGCGGGGCCGATTTCATCACGGCGACTTGCAATACGTTTACGACGAAATTGCGGCGGTCAAGCAAGCCTGCGGAACGGCTCGGCTCAAGACGATACTGGAAACCGGCGAACTGGGAACGCTAGACAATGTTCGGTTGGCCAGTGACATTGCGATCGCCGCCGGGGCGGATTTCATTAAGACTTCCACTGGCAAGATTTCACCCGCCGCAACCATGCCCGTGACATTGGTGATGTTGGAAGCGATCCGAGATCATTATTTCAAGACGGGTAAGATGGTGGGAATGAAACCTGCTGGCGGGATCTCAAAATCGAAACTCGCCCTCCATTACCTAATCATGGTCAAAGAAACACTGGGAATGGAATGGCTGGATAATCAGTGGTTCCGTTTCGGCGCCAGTTCGCTTGCTAATGATGTGTTGATGCAAATTGTCAAGCAGCAAACAGGCGCCTACCAATCGGCCGACTACTTCTCAATCGATTAGTCGCCCATCCAAGCAAGATGCGGACCCGGTCGACGAAGATGGCACCAAACCTGCACACTTTGAAACCGAACGCCCGCGACATCGAATCACTCCACCCGCTGACCACATCGAAAAAACATACCGACTTGGTTTAGGAAAACAATGAACGAATCAACGACGAGCTGGGACTTAGCACCGGCACCAGAAGGCACCGAGCATATTCAGCTTAAGCAGTCCTATGGTGTGTTTATAGATGGCGAGTTTCAGGCGTCCGAAGGCGGCCAATCGTTCGACTCAATCAATCCTGCGACTGAAGAAGTCCTGGCTGAGATTACGGAGTCAAGTCAGGCGGATGTTGACAAAGCCGTCAAGGCCGCGCGTAAGGCCTATGATGAAACTTGGTCAAACATGCCGGCCAAGGAACGCGGCAAATACATTTTTCGTATCGCCCGTTTGTTACAGGAAAAAGCACGTGAATTCGCGGTTATCGAAACGCTTGATGGCGGCAAGCCGATTCGAGAGTCACGCGATATCGATATTCCTTTGGCCGCAGGGCATTTCTTTTACTATGCCGGTTGGGCTGACAAGCTGAACTACGCGTTTCCCAATCGCCAACCTAAATCGTTGGGAGTGGCTGGCCAAATCATTCCTTGGAATTTTCCGCTGTTGATGGCGGCTTGGAAAATCGCGCCGGCGCTGGCGACTGGAAACACCGTAGTTCTCAAACCCGCAGAAACGACTTCGCTGACAGCATTGAAACTTGCTGAAATCATCCAAGAAGCCGGCTTGCCACCGGGTGTCGTCAACATCGTCACCGGACACGGCGATGTTGGGGCGGCGATCGTCAATCACAAAAATCTTGATAAGATCGCGTTTACTGGTTCAACCCAGGTCGGCAAGATTATCCAAAAGTCGATCGCAGGAACCCAGAAGCGATGTACCCTCGAGCTGGGTGGCAAAGCGGCGAATATCGTTTTTGAAGACGCCACAATCGATCAGGCTGTTGAGGGAATCGTCAACGGGATTTACTTCAACCAAGGGCATGTGTGCTGTGCCGGCAGTCGATTGTTGGTGCAGGAGTCCGTGCATGACGAAGTGATTCGGAAACTCAAGCACCGTATGCAATCGCTGATCGTTGGCGATCCAATGGATAAGAACACAGACATCGGCGCGATCAATTCCAAATCGCAATTGGAATCGATCGAGCGTTACATTGAAATTGGCAAGCAAGAAGGGGCTCAGTTCTATCAGCCGGAAGGAGCCGTTCCGGCCAAAGGCAATTGGTGTCGTCCGACTTTGTTCACTGACGTGGCGCAGTCAAACCGGATTGCCTCGGAAGAGATCTTTGGGCCCGTGTTGGCAGTGCAGACGTTTCGCACGGTAGCGGAAGTTATTAAGAAAGCGAACAACACGCCGTATGGATTGTCGGCCGGTGTTTGGACGGACAAGGGCTCAAAGATTTTCAACCTGACCTCGCAGATGCGAGCGGGTGTCGTTTGGGCCAATACCTACAACAAATTCGATCCAACGTCGCCTTTTGGTGGTTACAAAGAAAGTGGATTCGGACGAGAAGGTGGGCTTCATGGGCTTTCCGCATATTTGGACATCGAAGGGTAGCGCTGTAGGGAAACGCCCTCTTGGGTGGAGGTCCTCCACCCAGCTTGGGGCGTACTAAGCCCACTAAATCATTACGCAATTCATCACAAACAACGACAGCGTTCAACCGGGATCTTTCTCATGGCAAAATCAAATCGCGACGACTCCCAAGACCGACTTGAAGTTCTCAAGACTTACAAAATCTATATTGGCGGCAAGTTTCCTCGGACGGAATCGGGGCGTTACTACTCACCGAAAATCGACGGCAAGTCGCTCGGGAATATCTGTCTAGCATCCCGTAAAGACGTCCGGAATGCGGTGGTAGCTGCCAGAGGGGCTCAGCCCAGTTGGTGGGCCAAGACTGCTTGCAATCGAGGGCAGATTCTGTATCGAATTGCCGAAATGCTGGAAGGCCGAGCGGAGCAATTTGTTTCGGAGCTGACAAGCCAAGGGCTTTCGGCGGAGGCGGCCAAGACCGAAGTCGTGCAGTCGATTGATCGTTTGATTTACTATGCCGGTTGGTGTGACAAGTATCAGCAGATCTTTAGCGCCGTCAATCCAGTCGCCTCGTCGCATTTTAACTTTTCAGTTTTGGAGCCGACGGGCGTTGTGTTCGCCGTGGCTTCGGAAGAGAGTCCGCTGCTTGGTCTGATTTCTTTACTGGCACCAATCATCGCCGGTGGCAATAGCTGCGTCGTCTTGGCGTCTGAATCAAAACCGCTTTCGGCGATCACGTTGAGCGAAGTCCTTGCGACCTCGGACGTTCCCGGTGGTGTCGTTAATTTATTGACCGGGTCTAAGTCGGAGTTGGTGGAACACTTTAGCCGTCATTTGGACGTGAACGCAATTGCGTTAGACAGCAACGATCAGGGTATGCTGACAGCGATTCAAGAGTTTGCCGTTGAGAACGTGAAAAGGGTGAAACAGTATTCGAAGGATTGGTCTTCCGAAGATTCTGAAAGCCCTTATTTGATCCATGACTTTTGCGAAGTCAAAACGACGTGGCATCCAATCGAAGCCATCTCAGCGACAGGATCGGGGTATTAGCTCGCGTCTGTCTTTTTAATTCCTATTCTTTGTTGAAGAATTCATGACAAATCTTCGTTGAAGAATTCATCACAAATCCAACAATCGTTCCAATAACGGCACCGGGCAGTACCAAAACGACTAAAATCCCGACAAGCAAGAGTAGGATTTCCGCCGCTCCTGGTGTGCCGGGTATCACAAAAAACAAGGCCGCAATTCCTACCAGTCCCAGTATGAAACCCACCAATCCACCTATGATTGAAGTGACCGCCATAGAGATTGGACCGCCATTCGTCGTCGCGAGATTCGCGGAAGAGGATGGAGAATCAATCGGATTGCTGTCGTCCATAACGGTCCTTCGTGATCGAGCGTCCACTTAACCGAGCTGACGATTGACGTTGCCAACCTGGATTCGGAGCGGAGAAAAATAGTATATCTCAAGTTGAATATGGTTGTGACGAGAATTTCTGTCGTTGAACCAACCTCTCGCTTCCAATGTGGATTCATGTGTAAACTAACCTCATGTCTGAGCAAGCCTATCCGATTGTATATTCATTTCGCCGCTGTCCTTATGCGATGCGGGCAAGGATGGCCTTGTATTCAAGCGGACAGATGTGCGAGCTGCGAGAAATCGTCTTGCGGGATAAGCCCGACCATCTAGTTGAAATTTCACCGAAGGCCACTGTACCCGTTCTGATTGACACGGATGGCTCTGTGACTGACGAGAGTCTGGATATCATGCTGTGGGCTTTGCAGCAAAATGATCCAAGCAATTTATTACCGATTGCAGGTGCGTCTCGTGCCGAGATGTTTGCGCTCATCGCGAGAATTGATGGACCGTTCAAACATCATCTTGACCGATACAAATATGGCTCCCGATATGATGACGAGAATGGAAACGCCGGTTTAACAACCGAGGGACACCGTAGTGCTGCTATGGTGGTTTTGGCCGAACTCGATGAACGCCTAAGAGCCAGAGATTTCTTGTTGAGTGACACTTGCGGCTTTTCGGACATTGCGATTGCACCATTTGTGCGCCAATTCGCGAATGCCGACCGCGCCTGGTTTGATCAACAACGCTGTCCAAATCTGCATCGTTGGTTGAGTGAGTTCCTCGCTTCAGAGCTATTCAAGGCCTGCATGGAGAAATACAAGCCTTGGGAGAATGAAACCTCCGGCGTCCTATTCCCGGCACCTGCCAACTGACACTTGGCCGCAAAGAAAATGCGAATTCCGGAGATGCGAGCAAGAAGCTACTACGTGCAGGTATCCTGTGAAAAATCACGCACAAAAAAATTCTCAACTTACTTATGCCCGACGCTCTCCGTAAGCGTCCCAAAAATTGTTAAAAGTTGAAAAGCGGTCTCCCGATGAATAGGGACAGGCAACGATGAGACGATGAATAGGCGATGAATAGGGACAGGCAGGATGATGAATTGGGACCGATGAATAGGGACAGGCAAGGAAGATGCAAAGGGATGTGAAGCGTCAGGCTCGCGCAAGGGGAGCGGATTACTTTCTATTCGACCTGAATTGCCTCGGTCGCCCTGGACATTGAATTAAATTCGGATTCCGTGGGGACGGGCGCGGAGATAGAGACATGCTAACCCAATTAATG
>JBLINZ010000064.1:0-18704 GCA_047639375.1 Mariniblastus sp.
GAACCTTCATCCTCCGGAGCCTGATCCGATCCCGCTTTTTCCTCACGCTGCTTTGCCAAAAATTGCCTTTCCTCACCGACCCACACCAGCCGTTGCTGAAGCGATGTCAAAGCCTGATCCAATTGCTGTTCCGTTGCCTCGCCACCATAAGCAATTTCAAACTTGATCGGCTCACCCGACGAAAACATCGCCGCGTTGGACAACAAAAACGTCTTGAACACGAGACTGAGCGTTGGATAAACCAACAACGGCATCAGGATCAACGTCACGATCGTGCGACGGTCTCGAAGCGTCTCGCGCAGCTCTTTTAACGCCAAACGGCTCAAGCGAAACTTTTTCAACGTCACGGGACGAGTTGAAACACTTGGGCGGCTAGTCGTTTTCGCGCCATCACCATCAACGGGCGTAGATCCATCAACGGGCGTAGATCCATCAACGGGCGTAGTATCCTTGGTCATAAAAATCGGCTCAGCGGTGTAGTCTAAATGGAAACGGCGACTCAAACTAAATGGGCGTTAACATTTGAGGGGCGTTTTTGACGAAGGCTTCTCAAGTAAATCAATAAACATCTCAACGAGGTCGTTGCGTCCGGTTTGTGCCTTCAGTTCATCCATCGTACCGTGGAGGACTTTTTTGCCCTGATGCATCAACCCAAACCGCGTGCAAACTCGTTGGGCCTGCTCAAGCCGATGGGTGCAAAGAATTATCGCTTTGTTTCGAGCTTTTAAGATATCGATATAGTTAAAGATGACTTGGCTCCCCACGACATCCAGACCCAATGTCGGCTCGTCCAAAATCATCACAGGAGGATCGTGAATCAGTGCCCTCGCCAACGACAACCGCTGCTTTTGCCCGGTGCTTAACGTCGCACAACCTTGATCTATATAGTCCGTCAGATCCAAGATCTCAGAAAACTCCTCAATTCGCCGATTAATCTGTATATGATCCAAGCCATAGACCTCGCCGAAAAACGACAACATCTCGCGGCCGGTTAACCACTGATAGACACCTGCCGACGCCGAAACGAATCCGACCTGCCGCTTGACTTCGTTGGGCTGCTGATCACTTCGATGGCCATTGATTTCCGCGTAGCCATGATCGGGTTTGAGCAGCCCAAGAATCATACGCATCATCGTCGTTTTGCCGGCCCCATTAGGGCCCAACAAGCCGTAAACTTCCGAGGGACCGACTTCAAACGAAACGTCTTGGGCGGCTAAAACCGTTCGCCGTCCGGACTGAAAAGACTTGGTCAAATGATGGATTGAGATCATATTTAGCCGCGTAAGTATCGCTTGGTAAAAGTCGTCCAGCGTCACGTCTGCCCTCGGAGAGCCTCACAATCCTACGCAATCTGCAAGCAAAGTGTTTGCTAGGATCGAACTTTTTAGCCTCCAAAACAGTATATCAGCCTATTTCGGCTTTCTTTCGTTAAGACTCCCGTCAATCAGTCCCTCCGTCGATCGAGTGAACGAATTCTAATGCAACGCCCCCGCGACTGTTAGATTTCGGTCAGCCGTCTATAATCGGGCACCGTAATTGGCACGCTGCCTGACGCGGTCGCATTGCTCGCGCCGTCGTTTAATGACCGATGTTTAGTGACCGATTCATCCTTGCTGATTTGCCACGTGAACAAAACAACGCTTGATCCAGAAAATTGGCTAGGCAATTTTGGCCTCGAAGGCTTTCGGCCAGGCCAACGGGACGTGATCGATGCGATCCTGTCTGGCAAAGACACGCTTTGTATCATGCCGACTGGCGGCGGAAAAAGTCTCTGTTTCCAGTTGCCAACGATTGCCCGTGAAGGCGTCACAATCGTGATCTCACCCTTAATCGCGTTGATGAAAGATCAAGTCGATTCGCTGCACAAAAACGAGATCCCAGCAACGTTCATCAACAGTTCGCTGGCCCCAGCCCAACAACAGGCTCGGATCGCCGGCATGATCAACGGCGAGTACAAACTGATTTACATCGCCCCCGAGCGTCTCCGTAGCAATTCGTTCATGCGGGCCGTTCAAAAAACCCAAGTCCAATTGCTGGCCGTTGACGAAGCCCATTGTATCAGCCAATGGGGACACGATTTTCGCCCCGACTACGCCAGACTAGGACGTTTTCGAAGCCGACTGGGGAACCCGCAGACGATCGCCCTGACCGCCACCGCCACCACGTTTGTCCAGGGCGACATTGCCAAGATTCTCGAACTCGAAAATCCCGCCACGTTTGTGACCGGTTTTGCCAGATCAAATCTTGCCCTCAAGGTCAGTGCCCCAAACGGCAACGCGGAAAAAGACCACCAGCTGGTTGAGTTTCTTTCATCGACCGCCGGCTGCGGAATCATCTATGCCTCGACCCGCAAGAACTGTGAACACCTAGTTGAGTTGCTCGAAAATGAAATCGATCGAGAGATCACGTTCTATCACGCCGGACTTCCCGCAGACACGCGCCGAACCGTTCAAGAAAAATTCATGTCGGGCGAAATCGAAATCATTGTGGCGACCAATGCATTTGGGATGGGGATCGACAAGTCAGATCTCCGATTTGTTGTTCATTACAATCTTCCCGGCAGCGTAGAAGCCTACTACCAAGAAGCGGGCAGGGCAGGGCGAGATGGCAAACCGTCCGAATGCCTGATGCTCTATTCATACCAAGACAAATTCATCCAAGAATTCTTCATCGAGAATTCGTATCCCTCCCGCGAAATCATTCGCGACGTGTACCACTACCTTTGCAGCCTCAACGCCACCCCAATCGAAACCACACTCCAAGACATCAAGGACGAGTTAGGGCTATCGATTGGGACGTCAGGAATCGCCACTTGCGAAAACTTGCTGGAAAAAGCCGGCGCGATCGAGCGACTTGACAGCAAACAGAACTCGGCTGGAATCAGAATCGACTCGGATTTGCCATCTCTCATTGACTTGCTGCCTCGCGACGCACGCACGCAACGACACGTCATGCGAGCCCTTGAAAAAATCGTGGGATCGTTCCGGGGCGAGCGTATCATGTTCCAACCACAGCGGCTGGCCGATCGATTAGAAATGAAGTGGGAGGCCGTTAATCGAGCGATCAAGCAATTGGTCAAACTTCCAATGGTGGATTACATTCCGCCTTTTCGAGGGAGAGCGATTCACGTTGTCGATCGCAGTAAAACGTTTGACCAACTAAAAATTGACTTCGATGAGCTTGCCAGTCGCCAAAAAGCCGAGCATGACAAACTGCAAAGTGTGATCAAGTTCGCGACCACTCGACGCTGTCGTCAACTGGAAATCCTTGAGTACTTTGGCGACGCCGATCGGCATCTATGCGGCAGTTGCGACAATTGCGTTAAACGACCTCATGCGAAAATTGGATCGGCCGCCAACTCCAATGCCAACGCCTGCATGTACGCCGCCCAAGTTGCACTCAGCGGAACCGCGAGAACGCATGGGAGAATCGGTAAAAACTTGATCGCCCAAATGCTGACCGGCTCATCCTCGAAAAAAGTCAAACAACTGGCGCTGGACCGACTGAGTACGTTTGGATTGCTTCAAGGGCTGAGACAAGCCGACGTGGTTTCGTTGATGGAATTTCTGATCGAACAAGGTTTCATCTCTCAGGTCGAAACGACAAAGTTTCGTCCAGTGACCTCGATTTCACCCACCGGCCGAGAGCTCATGTCCGGCGAAAGCTGCCTCGACTTGACGGAAATGATGCCCGGCGATCTCGTCAACTCGCTTTCACTCAAGCTAAAAGGCAAGCAACCCCATTTGCTGGCAACTAAACCCAGCGAACCGCTTCCTGAATCGGCTGAAGATATTCAACCGGAAATTTCAGATGATGATTCGCGAACGATTTCAGTAAAGCCGAATTTAGAGGGTGACGAATCAAAGTTTGATTCCGGGTTACTTGAGTCATTTGCCTTGACCACAGAGCCGCTCACGCTGCCTGAACAAGAGAAGTCGACGGCGACGATTACAGAGGATTCTGAAAAGGCCCCAGCGAATGAACATCCAGCCGATACCAAAGACCTGGTGTCGGCTCCGGAATTGACTCAACCCGCTCCCGCAATCGTGCCCCACCAGAACGAATCCTCAAACGCCCCCCATTCAAGCAATAAAATCCGAATCGACCTTCCCGACCCCGCTGCGGTGCAGCCAACGTTTTACTGGACCTGGCGGTTACTCGCAGACGGATACTCGATCGAGCATCTCCGTCAAGTTCGGCATCTCGACGACGAAACGGTGTTTGATCATGCCATTCGAGCGATCGAAAACGACCTTCCCGTACAACCAGAATGGCTCTTAAGCTCGGGCACGATCGGAGCTTTCGATTCGCTCCTGGCCCAGAATCCATCCGTCCGCCCTTCAAAATTAATTGCTCATTTGCCCGCGGGTCGACGTGCCCAAGAACTGATGTTTTTCCTGAAATGCCGGTCAATAGCCACCGGCTGAGCGAAATCCCGCTCGCTCCCGGCCGATTGACGTTTTGCGGGAATCTGCTGCAGCTAATTGTCTCGTACTTGAACGATCCGGCAGCCTGGATCCAGAATCACAGCCGCGGACAGGAATTGTAACGGCTTACACCGCCCGATAAAACACTTCAAAATTCTCAATCGGGCCCTCGAATCCGCATCGCAAAGTAAACCGATGTAAACTACAATTTTTGACTTCGCTTTACTGTTAAAACAAGCGAACCAGCAATAATTTGCAAGCAAAAAAGCGGCCAGAGATTACGAACATCGGCGTCACAATTCCCTCGCCACTTCCAATCGCGATCAAGGCTTTTAGATCCAGCCAAGGAACTCAATGGACAACGACAAAGTAGATTCGAACAACGCGGATGAAAAACGGATGCGTGGACCGACTCGCAATCCCAACTTCCTGTTTTTGCTGCTCATCATCGGCGCCTTGATGCTGTATCTGCTGATGCAGTGGAATTCACAACAAACCTCCTCGATTTCGGTCAAGCATTTCGAGAACTTGTTGCAAAGCAAAGACTACAAAGGCGAACCAATCGTCGATGATGATGGAGATACAATCACCACCATCATTCAGCGGGTAGAGTTCACCGAGGCAGGTGCCGAAGGAATTTTCAGCGTTCTACCGAGACCTGAACCAACCTATGACACCAAAGGCGAGTTGGTTGAACCCAAAGAAGATACGCTACAGAAGAACTTTACCGTCGTAATTCCGGCCAACGACCGGACTCGAGACGATCTCTACCAGCTGGCGATCAAAACGGTTCCTAGCGTGGTATCCAAGCCAAAATCGGACGCCGCTGCGTGGGTCTACGCTGCCTTGATGATGTTCACATTCGGATTAGTCATCTTCATGATTTTGTCGCTTCGTCGATCCCAAGGCAACATGATGGGCGGCGGGGGATTCCTCTCCAACTTTTCTCGCAGTCCCGCGAAAAAATATGAAGCGTCCGCAGAGCCGATCACGTTCAAGGACGTGGCAGGTCTTGAAGGCGTCAAAGCCGACCTGGGCGAAATCGTTGATTTCCTCAAAGACCCTACTAAATTCCAAAAACTAGGTGGCCGTGTTCCTAAGGGTGCACTCTTGATTGGACCGCCCGGCACCGGCAAGACATTGCTCGCGCGAGCGGTCGCGGGTGAAGCAGGCGTGCCTTACTTTAGCGTCAACGGCAGTGAATTCATTCAGATGTTTGTCGGCGTGGGAGCCAGCCGCGTGCGTGACTTGTTCGCCACGGCCAAAGCTCAGTCGCCCGCAATCATTTTTATCGACGAGATCGATGCCGTCGGCCGACAACGTGGCGCCGGCCTCGGAGGCGGACACGATGAACGTGAGCAAACCTTGAATCAGATTTTGGGTGAAATGGATGGATTCCAAGCCACCGAATCGGTGATTATCTTGGCAGCGACTAACCGCCCTGACATCCTCGATCCCGCGCTTCTGCGTCCTGGCCGATTTGATCGACACGTCACCGTTAGCCGGCCCACCAAAGCCGGACGCTTGGCGATCTTCAAAGTCCACGTGCGAGATGTTCCCCTGGCAGCCGACGTTGATCTCGATGTCATGGCTCAGGCCACCGCCGGAATGACCGGTGCGGACATTCAAAACTTGGTCAATGAATCAGCGCTTTGGGCGGCTCGGAGCGAAAAAAACAAAGTCGAAATGGAAGACTTTTACTATGCCCACGACAAAGTTCTCATGGGAGCAAAGCGTGAGGAAGTTCTGACCGACAAGGAAAAGGAACGTACCGCGTACCACGAAGCCGGTCACACGCTGGCTGCCTGGAACCTAACAGGTGCCAATCCTGTTCATAAAGTCACCATCATTCCCCGCGGTCAAGCGTTGGGCGTGACGCAAATGGTGCCCGATGAAGATCGACTGAATATGTCGGAACATGAAATCTTCGACCACTTGGTTGTCCTGCTCTCAGGCCGAGCTGCCGAAACACTTATTTACGATGAGCTAACCGTGGGTGCCGAGAACGATCTCGAGCGAGCAACCTCGATGGCTCGACGGATGGTCACGCACTGGGGCATGAGCAAGACCCTGGGCCCCGTGAGTTACAAAATGAGTGATGAAGATCCGTTCTTGGGTGGCCAAATGCATAAGGCTCGGCAGTTCAGCGAACACACGATGGAAGTCATCGACGAAGAAGTCCACAAGATCCTGCAGGCCGCCTCCGCAAGTGCTCTTGAGCTACTCAAGAAACACCAAGACGGACTTGAATCGGTGACTCAAGAATTGATCGTACGCGAAGAATTGGACCGTCATCAGATCGCTGAAATAATAGGCCCTTCGGTTCACAAGGAACGAGAATCCAAGTTGCCGGATCGTCCGCCTGTCGTCAACGAGACGCCAGCTGAAGAAGCAACCGAGACGAGCGAGTCGGAAGATTCCTAACGGACTCCCCGCTCACGACTCTCAATAGAATTTTTACCAGTGGCCGTCAGATCATCCGATCGGACGGCCGCTGCTACGCGACGCCAGACTTTGCTGTTGAGGGATATTGAATGAACGCCAATCAAGGCAATTCTTTCTGCATCTGGATCGATGCGGACGCATGCCCCAAGGCAATCAAAGACATTCTGTTTCGAACTTCCAAGCGACTTCAAGTCGCCTTGGTGCTGGTTGCCAACCAATCGATGCACATTCCCAACTCGGATTTGATTCGAATCATCACGGTCCCCCACGGTGCCGACATTGCGGACAATCGGATCATTGATGAAATGTCAGCCAACGACATTGTGATCACCGGTGACATCCCCTTGGCCGCCCGGGTCGTGGAGAAACGGGGCATTGCAATCGGCACGCGTGGCGAGCTGTTTGATGACAACAGCGTTCAATCGCGACTGGCGTCCAGAAACCTCATGGAACAATTCCGAGCTGCGGGGATGGAAACGTCAGGACCGAAACCACAAAACAACAAAGATATCCAGGCATTTGCCAACCAACTCGATCGAACCGTGACTCGGATGTTGAAACAAGGCAAGTGAACTTGCGAGTGCCTCGAGCATCACGCGGTATTTTCGCTGAATGAGTTTGTTCACTGACGGGATACCATGCTTGCCCGCCTCACAGGCAGCACGCTCCAAACGCGTCGCACCACCTGTATTGCCGACTTTTAATCTCGTCTGCCAAAAAACAACCAATCAGTTTGCTCTTCGTTGATCAAATCATTCATCACCGTAACTTGCTCAACTCGAACGTCTGAGAAAACCGTTCGCATGTGGTCAAGCAGGGGAGAATTTGCTGCGTAAGACCAAATCCCTAACACGCCACCCGACTTGAGATGCGAGCGTGCCGATTCGAGTCCTGCCACTGAGTAAAATCCGCTGCTCTGTCCACCCAAAACATCCTCCGGGGAATGATCTACATCAATGGCGATCAAATCAAATTGACTTTCGCCGGGCTCCGTTAGCCGGGCGTAGACATCGCCGGGCGTGATCTGAAAACGCGGTTCTCGATTGAGCTGCTCGGAGAGTGGAACTAATCCTTCATTCATCCAGCCAATCACCTGCGGCAAAAACTCAACCACCTCGACTGATGCGACGTCGTCAAAACGAAGCGCCGCGGCTGCCGTGTAGCCAAGCCCCAGTCCGCCGATCAATACCGACAAACCTTTGCCGGATCTTGCAGGTTGTGAATCTGAAGAAGGTTCACTCTGGACGGCTTCAGAATCAGCCACCATCTCGACGCCGATCGTCGCGAGTTGTCGTTCCGACTCAGTCAAGTAGCTGCTCATCAAGAACTCATGGTTCAACGTGACCTCGGTGACCATCGTCCCGGGCCTGCTCAGCAATTCACGCCGGCGCAAACACAGGAGGCCCAACTCAGTGGGCTCATACGCTAGGATTTCAAACGACATCCGAGACTTTCAGTTAGAGGGATTGGAGCCCTATCTTAGCCAATTGTGAGCCAGTCGTCGCTGGGACTCGCTCCGTTCAAACGCCTCCAATGTCATCGATCCCATCGGAATCAAGATGGTCGCCTTTCGCTCCGAGGCTGCCTTTTAATGGGTTTCTATCTCGCGAAACGGAAAAGGGTAACCTGACACGTTACTTCGTCTTTCGCACTTTTCCGGAGCCGGAGCCGCAAGACTTCCAGAGAACCATCTGCGAATCCCGAACTGTTGCCAGTCCGGCTACATCCAAATCGGACATTTATTGATCGAGCGATCTTTAATTGCTGCTGGCATGAAGATGCTCGCTTTTCGATTTCAAACCGATTAGTCTTCTGGCCGGCTACCATCGCCGCACATCATCACGATCCGTGGCATGAACTCGGCGACAATCTCCACTAGATCTGTCTGAGCAGCCATCACGTCGTGGATGTTCTTGTAGGCACCTGGAACTTCGTCCAACCCACCGGCAAGTAACCGGACATTCTTCTTCGCAAGATGATCCGTCCAGTCCCTCCAGTTGAATTCTTTTTTCGCTTTGGTCCGCGACATTCGTCTCCCGGCACCATGAGAAGCCGAGTTCAGGCTACCGGGGTTTCCTTTGCCCCGAACGACGAAACAGGAATCGGCCATGTTCCCGGGAATCACTCCCATATCGCCTTTCCCCGCAGGCGTAGCGCCTTTGCGATGCACGTACAGCGACTGACCGTTGTGCTCTTCTTTCCAAGCGAAATTGTGGTGGTTCTCAATGGTTGCCAACGCACGGGCCCCAGCAAGTTTAGTCACGTTCCGATGGATGACTTCATGGTTTGCCGATGCGAACCGGCCCATCAAATTCATAGCCAACCAATACTCTTGGCCTTCCTGTGTATCCATGTCCAGCCAGCAAAGATGCCTCAGTTGAGAATCGTCTTTGATTTTCGAAGAAGCCATTCGCCGAGCAATATCGGTATATCGTTTACAAGTCATCGCGCCCGGACCACGGCTACCGCTATGGCTCAACAACGCTACGTAGCGACCAGCCTCCAATCCAAGATCGTCAGCCGGCAACGTGACGACACCCCACTCGACGAAATGGTTTCCACTTCCGCTGGTTCCCAGTTGTCCAACCGCTCGATTGTGCATTTCACGTGTAATCGCAGTCACCGTCCAGTCTTCATCGAGCACGGGATGCTCGTACGGACGCTGGAATTTCTTCCCAGTTCCAAACAGCGTGCCTTTCTCCAACGATCGATCAAGCTCGCGACATTTCGACGGAGTGTTCTCGGCCAAAACCTCTACCTTCAAATCAGTGATCGTCATCTTCATGCGGCAAGCGATATCGACACCAACGCCATAAGGGATGATGGCGTTTTCACATCCCAGCACTCCGCCAATGGGCAGTCCGTACCCGGAATGAGCGTCAGGCATTAAGGCTGCGGCACGCGATACCGGAAGTCGACAGGCATTTCGCATCTGCCGAATCGAATTCGCATCGAAATCGGCACCCCAGCTTTCATAGTCAATCTCCGAGAGTGGAACATCGTTGGCTCGATACTCTACGATCGCATTGGCTAATCCTGCATACAGTTCGTGAGCAAGGTATACCTCCGGCGAAGCGACGATCTTGGGGATCATCTGCTTGGGTGCTTCCTTGGCCCGCGCTCGCGCTGCTAACTGAGCACATGCGATAGCTTCCGAGACACAGTCCGAGGGAACGCCAAGATTGATCAACTGTTTTTTATTCATGGTTCTTGATGGCTTGAATCCATTGACACCGACGTGATTCACAAACTCGTCGGTGCATTTCACCTGGTTGGTAACTACGACACAAAACACGTCGACAAGTTCAGTCCGTTGGCGCATAAAAAAACGACCGCCAGAAGACCGACGGTCGATGAACTATGTTTTCAAAGACTCCAACCCAACATCAAGAAAGACCCAACTCGCTCTTTTCGCGGTCAAAGAATTTCGTCTGCGCGTCTCGACCGGAGACTTCTGGAATCGCATCGGATTCGAAATCGAACCATTCTGGTTGGAATTGGATAAAACCATGCCCCCCTGGTTTTTGCGAATTCGCAATCGCAAGTTTCGCGGTCAGGGCGATCACCGCATCGGCCAAAGCGACGGGCCCATTACAGCGTGGCTGATTTTCGGGATCTCCCGTACTGATACACCAAGCCCAATGCTCGATCTGTTCTTTGTAACCGCGGCTAATAGGGCCACCACCTTCGGCAGCCTTAGCAGGCGCCGCATCGCCACTGGCCGACGTATCAAGCACGGCGCTCGCGCCCTTTTTCTTGACCCGAGCTTTGTAGGACGTTCCCGCGATTGGATAAAGCATCGCCTCTTTTTCGCGATCCAAGACAAGCGTCCCTTTGGTTCCCAAAACGACCTCGCCGTAGCCACCGAAACCGTTGCCGTTGATGGACGAATATGTCACCACGACTTTTTTGTTATCAGCCTGATCGAACGAAGGAACTCCGATCTTCGGATCCGGATAGTTGTTGACCGTATCTTTGTAGCCCACATCAAAATTGTAGTTGTAGCCTTGGCCTGGAAATTCGAAACTACAGTAGACGTGATCGTCCGCGTCTCGGTCTTTCGGGAAAATATGACGTCCGCCAGTCGCGTGAACGGTCAACGGATGAACATGATGGCCCGTTTTTCGTGAAAGAGCAGAGATGAAAATACTTGCCGCATCCAATTGATGGCTGCCCAATTCCGCCATCAAACCACCGCCAGTTCGATCCCACAAACGCCAGCGCACCATCTCTTCGATCGCCGAACGAGTTCGATTGTCACTGTAAACGTCGTCGCGATCGATGTACCCAAACTGTTCTGCCTTGACGGTTTTGTCTTGATCCCACTGCTCCCACTGAGCAATCTGCTTGGCAAGCTTCAGTCGATCTTCGGGGGAAGTTGAGTGGTCTTCATAGGCACCAATGAAGCTTTTCAACTGGGCCTTAATCTTGTCAACTCGCCTCCCGTCGGCCGTCAATTCACCACCTGGAATCGGCAAAGCCCAGGAGTCTTTTCCTGGTGCATTGTTGCGGTGCCACTGGGCGCGGATGTGGTGGATCTCGCCCAGCAAGCCCCACTTGATCATGTTAACCGCGTTGTCGTAAAGAATACTGTAATGCCGCTGGTGCCCCACCGACAACAAAGTGTTGGTATCCCGTGCAGTCCGGGTCATGAGTTTACATTGTGCGACATTGTGAGCCATTAGTTTTTCACAAAGCACATGCTTGCCGGCCTGCATGGCTCCGATGGCGATCGCAGCATGCAAGAACAGAGGCGTCGCGATAATCACGCCATCAATGTTTGGATCCCTGACCGCGTCTTCCCATTGGGTGTATACCGAGACGTTACGCCGAGCTTCCTCTTCGCTATCCCATCCGTAAACACTCATCAGCCCCGGACGGACCTTGATGGTATTGCCGGTGGACCAGTCGCCATGAAATGCCCGATGAATGGACGATGGACGAATGTCACAAACTGCAGTCACCTGAACGAAATCCGGATTGATCGCGCCCATCAAGACGCTACCTTCGTCTCCCGTTCCGATTACGCAAACACGAATCGGCTGATTAGGACGTTGGTATCCGAAATACATTCCACCCACGCCGGCAGCACTCACGCCACCCGCGGCGATTGAGCGGATTAAAAAATCGCGACGCGAAACTCGATCATGAGCCGTCACGGCCGAATAGTAGTTGTCCCGTCCGACTTCGCGTTCTTCTGGTGTCAAATTAATCATGCCTGTTCCTCAAGTTCATTCTGAGCCGGCACGGTTGGGTTACTGAAAAAGTAATCCAATCCGCCCATGCGTCCTGCACACGTCGCAAACACGACCAGCAAAGCCATCATTTCGATAAAGTAAAAATAAGTGGGTTGGGTGCCGGGCAACCAAGGGGGTTGCGTCAATATCACGGAAACCAAAAAGAGAGCGGCGGAAAGCGATGCCAAGCGAGTGAACAATCCCAAAATCAAGAGGACGCCCACGATCGTGTCGAACCACGGAATGATTCGGTCAATCCATTTGCTCATACTGTTTTCTTGATCAAAGTGGCGGTGCATCACGTACTTCGGAAGCTTGGCCTGTTTGTCGACCGCCAATGAATTGATCTGTGATTCAAACGAATCCCACATCGCCGTTACTTCTGCCGACCACCCAGCCAGTTTCTTTTTCCGATCGGACGCAATCGTTCCGACTTGGCCTCGCAACGAATCGACGAACAACGCGGCCTGATCTCGATTCTCTCCATCCCGGACAAAACCATCCAATCGATTCGCGGTCGAAAAATGCGAAATCAATTCGACTTCGTTCCCGCTCAACCAATCGATTAGATCTGACTTGTGGCTTTCGAAAATTTGATTCACGCGAGTGCCTTGCTCGCGAATCATTTTAATACTGGCCTCATCGACCCGACGTTGCTTTTCCAATTTCGCGGTGTTGACCGATTTGTCTTGGGAATCCCTCGCCGCTCTGATTTGTTCCGCCAACGAATCGCGTCGAGCCACGATCTCCGCCTCCAGCGTTTCACTTCCAAATCCGTAATACTCCGAGGCTTCGTTAAGGAAACCCGCATCCCACAGCGACAGCGTTAATTCAGGATCGATCGAGTAGGATTTCCCCCCCACGTCGTCGACGGTCTCCTTGATGCAAAGCTTTTTAATGCCGTCAGGGTCATCAAGCATCCCCTTAAAGTACGGCGACAACGGACCTTTGGCGCTGGCCAGAAAGCCATACGAACTGAATCCGTATTTGAGTTTAGACGTACCTTCTTTGAAGAAGTGATACCCCACGACAATCCGAAGAAGCATGAGGAAAACGAAGGCCAGACAAAGCTGAAATTTTGTAAGTTGTGAAAACAGCGGACTATCTCTCGCAAGTCAAAAAATGAAGCAGCGCCATTATGATTCAATCCGCAGGTTTCGCCAAGGTTTAACTCAGTTAACGGCATCAATTCAAATCGGTCATGCAGGAGCAAATCGCCTGCACAAATCAACAATGCACGAAAAATCTCAGACGAGCTTCAATCCAAGACCGTTTCTGCTTCATTTCGCTCACCAGAGAGTTTTTTCAAAAACGTTCGATTGTTAACCCACTAGCGACGGGCCGCAGAGACAGGTTCTTCTAATTTTCGTTGTTTTTCACTTTCGATCTGCATGAGCAATTCTTTTTTTAACTCTCGATGAAGATCAGCGTTCCCCACATCGCCGATGGCTTCATAGCACTCGGACAATTGGTCATGGATCACAATCGACTTGGGGAGCTCCTCCGAAACGTACAACAAATCCTTAATCGCTTCGTCGAACTGCAGCTGCTTTTGATACAAGCTTCCTCGCGTCACATAAAACCCCGGATCATTGGGAAACAACTCGATCCCAAGCGTTGCCATGTCGTTCAAGTTGGCGAACTCATCGCTGCGACGCTCCGAGGCGGCTTGAATGAGATTGTTGATGATCACCTGAGCCAAGGGAAATTGTTTCCCAGCGATACGCCAGTGTTTTTCCCCGCTACTAATATTCCCATTCGAGACTTCTTCCAGCCCCAACAACACATGCACCACACCCGGATCGGGCGAATCAATGAAGAAATAATTCACCCCAGCAAGCGGTGTACCCTCCAAGTTTCCACGACGTTCGGGGAGTCTTGATTTGACCACTGCGTCGCTCAACCAATCCTTTCCTACGTTAGAAAAATCAAGTCGCTCGTCCTCGGCATCTGTTTGCCCCTCCGCACCTTCGGTCGATGGGGGCCGAGTGCCCGCATAATCCAAAAGCCTCAAGTAGAAATCCAGCTCTCTGGGATTGAGCTTAATTGCCTGGCACAACAAAGCCAACCGATCTCGATAACTCTGCTTGTCACCCATGTCGGTATATTCGTCCGCCATTTTTACTTTGACGACTGCTTCAAGCTTCTGAAGCTCGGCCTTGTTTTGTTCGTCCAAAGAAAATCGAATGCCATCCTGCGCAATTCTAATCGCTTTTTCAAAGTCTTCGGCAATCATGGCGCAAATCACACCAATCCTCCAAATCACTATTTGATTGGGCTGATTTTTGGCGATTACCATTAGATTCTTGATCTCGCCTTCCAACCAGTCTCTCGCTAAGCGTTCCTTTCCCAATTCAATCTGCAGTTGGGCCAAAATAGGAATTCCACGCAAGCGATAGACGGTCATGGGGCCATTGCAAACCATAATCATGTACTCAGCCGCAATCTTGATGTTGGCTAGATATTCCTCCGAGCCCTTTTCAAATTGATTCGAGCGTCGAAGATAGACTTGCGTCATTTGAGACGGGGCCTTCTGATTGGTCGGATCTGCCTCGATCGCAAACTCCAAATTCTCAATGACTTTCCGCTCCCGCTCGTCGTCGGAAATCTGATCCTCGGGAAGCTTAGCGTAATAGTCGGCGGTCCAAGTCCGCACGGCCGAAACAAGCTCCTGGTCGAGCTCTTTATCCGAATCCTTATCAAGCTCCCTGACTGGACTCATCAAATACGACATCACGTCAAACGCTCGAGCGGGACTTTCTAAACGGTCGTATGATAACCCAAGCTGGTACTTGATCTTGGGATCTTCAGGTCGCAATTCGAGTAGTCGCTCGGCAAAGATATGAGCAAACTCAGGCACATCAGGCGATGTCTCTTGATAGTGCATGAGATACGACGTGTTCGTCGTGTACTGATTCGCTTTCGTGTTGCGAAAATCGGCTGCCAATAACGCGGCAAAAAACAAGCCTCCGCAGAAAATCGCGGGCACTGCTCCAATGAACGCCCGGCCAGGACGAGACGAGGCCCACGATTGGACCATGAACACCAAAAAACCCCAGAACAACCGAAAGGGAAAACTCAAAACTCCTCTCAGCGTGGAGAATCCACCTTGTTCAGAAACGACCCGGTCGTCCCCTTTGAGCAAATCGGTAATGCCATGCCAGAGTGATTGAAAGGGGCCCATCAACTTCGACATCAACGAAGAATCAAACCCGTCATCTTCGCGCCTTCGAAAAATCTTATGCCAGAGTGATTTGAAAGGGGCCATCAACTTCGAAATCAAAGTAGAGTCAAACCCGTCATCATCGCGTCTTCGAAAAATCATTGCAGTGCAGTTTCGGTTGAAAGTTTACTGTTTGGAAGCGGCAGAAGACGCATCACCAGCACCGGTTATATCCGCATCCGCGGCTTCTGCATCGGCGTCCGGCGCCTCTGCTTTTTTAATCTCTTCCAGACGACGAATCCAAGGTCCCGCGTCAATCCCGTTGGCCTCGTTGCATTTGATTAAGGATTCGACAATCGATGTATTGTTCGGACGCTCATCGTAAGCCAACGTGAATGCCGCCGTCGCATCGTTCCAACGATTGAGCTGCATCAACGCAATCCCACGCGTATCATAAAAATGCGTAAGATATTTTTTAGCGTTGGGCGACTTTTGTATAATTCGAATCGCTTCATCAATCAATGTCAAACTATGCCGCGGATCACGACGATCGCCGACCACGTACGTATAAGCCAAATTATTCAACACTTCTGGATCAGGTTCACGACCAGGAGGATTCTTCTTTTTGGCTCGTTCAAAATATTTCAATGCGTCATCATATTTCGACAGCGAAAGAGACTGCATTCCCAACTCAATCAACACGCCCACTGGGGGATCTTGATCCTCGCTCGGATTATAAATCGCACGCGCACGATCCGAGACCTCAGCCTCCCTCGTCATGACCAGCTTCGTGATCATCCGCAACAATAATGGATTGGTTGAATTATATTCGTAAGCGAATTTGAGTTTCTCCAATTCTTGATCAACTTCATTGTCTCGACTCAAGCGATCGGCATGTTTTACGTAGACCAAAGCTAACATCCGCTTAACCCACACTCCGCCAACTCCGCCGCTTTTGTCCAACTGATGTTTCAATTCACTCTTCAATTTGGCCTCAACTTCTTCAAACCTTTCGCGGGCGATATAACAACTCGCCAACTCACCCCACATCGAGATTCGCTTCTGCAAATCCTTTTCACCCTCGTCCTTGTCCAACTTGAGCATCTCGGTGAAACGAATAATTGCAATATCCCTCACCACTTCATTTTGGCCGAACTTTCCCATTTTCGAATTCAAGGCTAATAAGACTTTGTAATTATAGGGGTTCTTCTTAAATAGTTCGTTGCAAATCTCATAGGCCTCACTGAGATCCCCGTTTTGAATCATCAACAGCCTTACCTTATTTTCCAAAGCCGCCCGATTATCGCTTTCTTTCTTAAGTATAAGTTCTGTGTGAATCATGGCGCGCCGAGCGTTATTAATCCTGGCCTTGAGTTGAGTCTCTCGCTTGCGCAGGTAGTATTCTGTCAGCCAAAGATGAGCGTCCACAAACCCTGCCTCAGTGACGGGGGCGATCTGTTCCATCACGCCCAAGCAGCGGCCAATGTCACCTTTTTCTAGGGCGACCAACGCCAACTTGAACATGTAAACCGGATTGGCGGAATTCAAGTCATTCAGTTTTTGAAGGTAAATCTCTTCCCGCTTCAAAAGCAGGCTGACTTCCTTGGCCCGCGGGTCATCGCTGGCAAGCTCCAAGTCTCCTGACTTGACACTGGCCCCTGCTGACCGCTGAGCAACCTGTAACATTCTGTTCTCGCTGAGAATTTTCTTCTTGAGTTCGATTTTCTCATCGGTGCTTTTCTCAAGCTCGGTCTTGTATCGATCCTCAAGCGAACTAGCCAATCCAAAGTTGGCCCACAGCAACAGCCCCACGCCAACCACAGCGAATAGGAGCGCGGGTAACCCCATCATCAACGCTCGACCTCGATCGGATCCGCCACGATTCGCGCCAAACAATCCGTCCGGAGAGAATAATTCGACAGGAAACATCACCAAACGTCTGATTTGAAATAATAAGAAATTCATGTTTTCAAGGCTCGTTAGACGTTCTCAGTTGATTTAAATCGCGTGGTTCTATGATTCGATCGCGTGACGGTTTGGAGAAGAATCAAGCCAATTCAATTCCCTAAATGGCTTTACGGAACCAAGGTTGCATCTGCTAGCGGGTCAACAGTTTCGAAACCTCGATCCGGGTCCTAGCAAATGACATCGTAACAGCTGCTGTCACTTTGCTCCGCCCAGCTCCAGCTTAACTCAATCGCCGTAGCTCAACCACCAAACCCGGGGGCCCTAAGCGCGAACGAGAGACTAACTCTTCTTTTTGCGTTCAAAAACATCGATCAAAGGGTTTAGGACGCCCTTTCCGCTTGTGCGTCGTCCAAGCAATCCGCGGCTCTAGACATTCCAGATTGGTTTGGAATACCTGCTAGTGGTCCCCAATTGCCATGATGATTGGAATATTGGGGACAACTATTAACACCCTGACGTCCCTCATATCTGAAAAATTCCTCAGAATCGACAAAAGTCCCCACACCCTGAAGCCGAAAAACTAAAGGGATACGAATGCTCCGCTCAAACATGTCTTTAATTGCGTCGAAGAATCCATGAAATACAACTTCAAGCTTAAACTTGTTGCCTTGATGGCCGCTTTTTCTGGAACAGCCTTGGAAAATTGCCAAGCCATTCAAGTTGATGCTGGGTCCTCCCAAGGGTTCGTTGGCGGTATCGTTCGAGCCGCGGAGGCTGCTCCGACTGGCACCTTCTACGCCGAAAACCAGAACCCCGGTTCGAGAATGCTCACCGAGGTGCCCCCAATCGTCACGCCTGGGTTTGCTACGTCAAATCCGAACGGCTTGCCGCCAATCGAGTCGACCCGCCGGAACTCAAATTCCGACTTACCGATTGTGTCAGCAACCCAGAATTCGACTGCGTTGCCACCGATCGTGACGCCAGGATCCGCCAGCCAGACCTTGCCTCCGATCGTCTCGGCCATTCAGTATTCAACGTCGAACCAGGAAACAGTCCTGCCCTCGGTGCTCCAAACCCAGCCAGCTGGCTCAGCCAATTTACTGGCTCCACTGGCTCCACTGGCTCCACTGGCTCCACTGGCTCCACCGACCATTGCGACTAGGAATCAGCCGACAGCCCTCATGGCGGCGACCGAAGCTGCAATTGAACCAATCACCCAAGCCAATACTCAAGTCGAAGAGGTCGAGTCGGCCATCGAGCGGGTCGCCCAATGGAGCCAAGGTCAACGTCGCTCGAATCTTTCGGCTGCCGGCATTCCGATCTACACCCAACCTCAAGGGGCTCTACCGACTCGCGATATCCCACCGATCGTACAAGGCGGAATGGTCCCTCCTTCCATCGTGGTCCCTTCGATTATCCAAGCCAGCTCATCACCGGTCCCAAGTCCGCCCATCGTTGGCTCGCAAGATCAATTGACGCTTCCAAGCGAACTTAACTTCACCATTGATCGATCGCAGATCAGAG
>JBLINZ010000065.1:0-18625 GCA_047639375.1 Mariniblastus sp.
AAAATTAAGGACCCTGCACCCACTCACACTGAACTCATCTGAAATCCAGACGTTGGCGGGTTTGATGTCGCGATGAATTAAGCCCCGTTGGTGGGTGTGGGCTAAGGCGGACGAGAGTTTCTTGCCTAATTCGATTGAATCTTCGATTGATAGATTTCCCGATGCATCCAGAAGCTGTTCGAGCGTCTGTCCAGGCTCCCAGAGCATCGCAATGTAAGCCAGCGGACCTGCGGTTCTGACTTAAAAAAATGGCACGATGTTCGGGTGATTCAGCATCGCAGTGGCACGTGCCTCGGCCATGAATCGATCGCGTGCGGATTCGCCTAATGAGGGCCGCAGGATTTTGACCGCCACCGTTCGATTGAGCCTTTCGTCGATGGCTTGGTAGACCACCCCGGTGCTGCCGGCACATAATAGTTCGACGATTCGGTAATGGCCCAGCTGACCAGCCTCTCCTTCAAACTTTGCGGGATCAAGCAGCCGTTGAACTTCCGGAGCTCTGTCTTCGGCCATTTGGATTTTTGAGAATCGATCTCCGCTGTTGGACGTCGAAAGTCCTTCCATCCGTTTTATCAAGCCTTCGATGACTTGGCTTTCACTGGGTTCCGTGGGCGATTCTCCCAACCACGCGGCTTGAGAAAGGTCGTTGATGGTGTCGCCGTCGATTTTCAATCCGCGAATTGTCTCGACGCAGGGATCGCAATCGGCCAGATGCAGGCGGCAAGCGTCGAGCACACCACTGGGCAGTTTCCCCAGCAAGAAATCGGCCAAGATCTGTGAGTCTGGGCATTGGGGGAATTGGGTCGGCATGATTGGCTGGCAATTCGCGTGAAGGTCGTGATCCATAATGGAGGGTATGCGCGCGATGCGTCAAGTTTGTATTCAAATCAATGGAATTCTCAAGGATTTTCCAAGGTGGCCGTCCTACGAGGTTTGGGGTTGTGAAAGCAAAAGAGATATTTCAACAATTGAATCACTCTAGCAACTCGGCTAATTCCTCTCGAATTCGAGCCATGAGTTGTGATTTTGCCGCGTAAATCGTCCACAAGCTAAGTCCTGATTCTTCTGCGACTTGCTTGGCGGGACGACCCGAAATCGCATACTCTTTGAGTGCTTTCCAGGTCCCTGGTTGAAATTCCGGCTCTAGTAATTCATTGCACGTGCGACTAAGGCCTGTTGATAGTTCATGTCCCACGTCGATTGGGCTCGCGAGGCTTGCTGGCCGATGTTGGCCCACGCTGACTGTGTTACATCAATTGCGCCAAGTGACTTTTTTCGGCACCATTCGCGAAGCTTGTTGATGGTGACGGTGCGTAGCCAAGCCCGGAAGCTTTTCGTTTTGTCGTATTGGAACTCAGGTAGTTTTTGGAATACCAGTGTGAAAACGTCCTGGACCAAATCGCTGGCGTCCTGCGATTGTAGCCCCATTTTACGAGCCCAATAGAACAGCAGCGGCGTGTAAAGCCGCACGAATCGAGACCAAGCTTGGTGGTCATCGGACGATTTTAATCGAAGTAGAAGACTTTCGGACGTGCTATCCATTGATGGCGACTCAGATGCGGCCGATTCATTAAATCTGCCCGAAACGAACCGCTGCCAAATCCAATCAGTAAACGCGGTAATTCACAACCAGATTATGGTGGCGGGTATTCTGAAGGACCACAAGAAAATGCATTTTAGTGGGATGTCGTAGAGTTGGTGCTGCCTGAATTTCGTGTCAAGAGCTGAGCTTGGTTGGAAGAACGTTTTAGTAAAAAACGAAATTTCAAATCCTGAGAGGTGAGCAACATGCATGGGTTTACCAATCTGCAAACGGGAATTTCGCAACCAGTGTATTTCATGAAGATTTGAAATTTGGGTGTTTCGAGAAGCAGATCAATTTGCGCCCCAACCAGGCAGGAAAGAAAAGAGTTTCCAAAACTCAAGTGACGACCTCGAGGATTTTATACATATTCGTTGGAGATTTGATTAACGCATGCTAGAATTCGCATAGTCGGGCGTCAGAACGTGAAGATCCAAAACAAGGGCCAGTTGTTTAGCAACTGGATTTTAGGGTGTTTCATGTCTGTTGCGAATGCGCTTCAAAGACAACGAACGGGGTTCACTTTGGTTGAACTCCTAGTCTCGATTGCGGTGATTGGCATCTTGGTTGCCATGGTTTTCCCTGCGGTTCAAAAGGTACGTGAATCCGCCAGACGTACGCAGTGTCTCAATCGGCTTCGTCAAGTCGGGCTCGCTACGGCGATGTTCCATGATACGAACAGGGCCTTCCCACCTGCTAGGCTTTTTCCCAAAAAGAACGCGGTATCGCCTTTTGACAAAGGTGCAAATGAGCCGACTTGGTTTGTCAGAATATTGCCATTCCTTGAGCAGCAAAACTTCTATTCGAAATGGGACCTGTCACGCGCGTACCATGATCAAGCTGACGATATTATCGCTCGTCCCTTGAGTGTCTACCTTTGCCCATCACGACGTTCCATTGGCGATGCCACCGCCCCGACAGAATCAAAAGAACTGCTCGTAACTTCGCCTTGCGGTTGCGGCGGATGGGTGACGGTCGACGTCGTCGGCGGAGCGACAGGTGATTTCGCCGGCAACCACGGTGATTTGTCTCCAGGCTCGATCGGCGCGGCGTCGGACTACTATTACGGCGGTAACGGAACCGGAGTGATTATTTCCTCACAGGCTAAAGAGTCTGCCGACGGCAGTTTAGCTTGGCTTGATCGTGTTAATATGGCCAGTCTTTCGGATGGGACCAGCAATACAGCGTTAGCGGGTGAACTACACGTTACGCCCGATCGCTTGAACGTAATTCCTTACAATGGCCCGATCTACAATGGAGAAGATTTGGCAGCGTTTACTCGGGTTGGTGGCCCTGGTGTCCCGATTCTTTCAAGCGCTCAGTCACCCAATTCCTCAGTTCTCGGATACGGAAGTTGGCATCCCGGGGTTTGCAATTTCGTATTTGCAGACGGCAGTTCTCACGCGATATCAAATGCCATTGATACTGTTTCGCTTGGGCAGATTTGCAACCGGAAAGATGGCGGCGTTTCGCCATTGAACTAACCACCCGCAATGAGGAGCTTCACGTGATTAGCAAAATATTTTGTGATTGGCCAATGTTTTCCGTTTGGCGACTGAGTGCGTTGTGTTTGTTTGTAGTTTCACTTACGGGCTGCCATTCGGACCAGCTTCCGACCCATGCTGTAGATGGCATCGTCCGCTTTGACGACGGTTCATCGCCCATGTTCGGCGACATCGAATTCTATAACGCTCAGCACAAATTGAACGCGCGAGGGATAATCAATCGCGACGGCACGTTTACTGTAGGAACGTATCAAGACGGCGACGGCGCGGTGGAAGGCCTTCATCAAGTCGTAATCATTCAATTGACGGGTAACTACCTTACAGCAAAACTCAACGATCGAATCAAGCATGACCACGGGGAGTTGGTCGACCCAAAAGCATTTGACTATCGGACATCAGACTTAGATTGCACGGTTGCTCCAGGTACGAATCGAATTGAACTCGAGGTGCGGAAATATTCGCGTCAGTCATCTGAAGGAATGCCGGAAGGTTAAGTTGTCTTAATATGAAAAGGTTTGCGAACATTGAGCGTTGACACTCGTAGAATTTGATAGATAATCGTAATGTCGGGTCGCTAGGGTCAATATTGATTCTGGCTTTTAATGATGCGTAATAAGCATTTTTCAATTTGCTTTTTCATAGGCTACCTAGTTCTTTTAATGAACTTGGGGCCGTCGCTTCATCGTGCCCATTTCTTTGGATTACATTCGCATCCCGATCCTGTAGCTGGCGATGCTTGTTGCCACAGTCATTCTCACGAGCACAGTCATTCGCCTTTTAAAAGCGATTTTGGACCGTCCTCCGAGCCTACTGTTGGCGACCATTATGAATGTGCGTTTTGCAAATTCATCGACCAATGCCAAGTAATCGTTACTCAGTTTCGATTTCACGTTGAAATGGCACCTGCGTTTCTTTCGGACGTAAGGCATCCATTGGTCATGTTTGCCGTAAATTTCAGGCCATCAGCCCGCGGTCCACCCATCTCTGTCTAACCATGAATTGCAATTGCATCATGGTTTTCGTGCTACCAAGGGGCGGATGAATGTCGAGCCAAGTTCATGGCTGACGAGTGCGCTACCCTTGCCCTGCACTGCTTCTGAATTCCAACCGCGAACGGTCTTAATTAATAGACTCTGCAAGATTTTGTCGGCACGTAAGCCGCAGGACTTGCATGAAGTGTCGTGGTTTCAAGCTACCGTCGTGGGCGCCTGCTTTGTTCTGGCGGCCCGACTATCCGTTTGTTCTTACGGGTTGTCCACGACGGGTTTTTGCTTCATTGAATTGCCTATTTTTATGCGCACGCACATACGTCACCAGAGAAGGAACGATAACGATGCAATCATTTAGATTTCACGATACTCGAGTGCGATCAAGTCGAATGCCCATTTTGCAGATCTCTTCCCCTCAAGGATTTACCCTCGTTGAGCTGTTGGTGGTGATTGCAATCATTGGAATATTGATTGGAATGCTCTTGCCGGCCGTGCAATCCGTCCGGGAAGCGGCTAGGCGTACGGTTTGTGCAAATAATATTCGGCAAGTTGCCTTGGCAGTGCACAACTATGAGTCCGCCCATCAACGATTTCCCGTCAATCAGGTTGGGCCAGGAGCTTCCGATGGATTAGGTGGATTCAAATCTGGGTTCTACAGCTGGTTCGTTCCAATCTTGCCACAGCTTGAGCAGGCAAACCTATACAGGTCCTTCGACCTCACGAAAAACAACGGAGACGACAACAGCTACAAAATGTCAGCGGACCACCCCAACGCACTCGCAGCAAACACGATGATCGGCTTGCTCCTCTGTCCATCGGACTCGCCGAATCGCAACAACTCGACCATTCTCGGCTCAGCCAATCCAGCTCCTAGTAGTTACGTAGGGAACGCAGGCTGGCCATCCTACGCGACAGGATTCACAGGCGAACGGCCCGCGCCAGGCAAGTTCAACGGCGCGATCTCGTTAGTTCATCCTTCAGCGCAAGTGCGATGGCATACGAGCAGGATCGGGATGCATAGCTTTGTAGATGGAACGTCCAACACAGCGTTGATTTCAGAGCGGCTGATTCAATCTGGCAACAGCGCCGCCGACATCAATCACGGCGACCCACGCCTTCGTTCGCTTCACATCCTGGAAAGGTTCGAGACGATGCCAGAAATCGTGTCTCAGATGTCTAGTTCCCATGCGCACGTTTTTGAGTCGGCACATTTAGGGCGATCTTGGTCGAGCGGTGCTCCACTCGTAGCGCCGACGTACATGCATGTACAAACGCCCAACTCAGTAATGGGGCACTACAACACCAGTCTGGATGAAGGAGATTTTGTAGTGACCGCCAGCAGTTTTCATTCGGGAGGCGCTAACCTAGCAATGGTCGATGGGTCGGTGCACCTCGTGTCAGATGCAGTTTCCCGAGAGGTATGGTGGGCTATTGGTGGTCGGGACGATGGCCGCCCCGAAGCGCTCTCGGATTAATTTTTTTAGATTTTTTATTGGAGTAAATCATGAAGTTTAGTATATCGGCTTTGACGGTTGTTTGGGCTCTGTTGTCGAACGTCTCAATTGCACAGCACGCTGGTGATGTCGAATTTGGATATGACAGTCTTTCAAGTCCTGCCGCGTTTGTAATGGATGCAAATGACTTTACGTCAGAAGGTTTTCGGTATTTCGAAAGCGAAATGGAGGAGTTGGATCCTTTCAACGCCGGCGATTTCAGTTCTGATGAACCAGGGTTCACGGCCAACCCAAGCGAAGGATTATTGGTCAACGCCGGAGATCAAATTTGGCTCAGTGTTCTCGACGCGTCAGTTCACTCAGCATTTGGCGTCGGATACGTGAACTACTTCAACCCAACAACTGACTCCTTGGAGTCGATGGGGAGAATGGGGATCTACGACAACTCGGGTTCAACAGCAGATCTAATTTTGAATGGTAATTCAGTCGAATCCGGCCCACTTCAACAGTTTATTGGGTTGGGCGATTCCGGTGGTGACATTCACGACCACCTGATCGTCGATATTTTGGACGACAGTACGGCACGCCTGGGCGCATACGGAATCATGTTTCAGCTACAGAGTGATTTCTCGGTTGCAGACGGTGCCATGGACCTCAGTTCGGACCCATTTTGGATTGTTTGGAATCATGGGATGTCAGAATCCGAATTCGATGAGAATGCTTTACGTCGCTTCGGTGTATCAGCCGTCCCAGAGCCAGGTTCATTTGGATTGCTGGCAATGGCAACGGGGGCGGTGATTTTTCGGCGGCGACGGAGGTAAGAACAGCGCCAGGGGCTTGGCCCAAAAAAAGAAAGAGAGTCAATGGTCTCCGTCTTATTTCATTCGGACAATTTTATCGAAGTAGAGGTCTTTCGGGAGTGCTATTCGTTGATCGTTACTCAGATTCCTGGGCCTGATTCCAAATCTGAATAAAGCACTAATAGCCGGAGTGGTTTTAGTTTTGACAACAAAAAAAGGCCCCAGCGAAATGCGCTGGGGCCTTAAGGTTGATCAGAGCATCGGCCGGTTACCGGCTCGATGATGGGAGTATTTACTCGTCGCCACTGCTGTCGGAGTCGTCGCCCCCGTCGCTATCGTTGTCGTCGTCTCCGACGCCAACTACCACGGTTTCTTCGGCTGGCGGTTCTTCTGGAGGGGCCACGAATTCGCTGTCAAACTTGAGTCGAATGATCTTGCCTTTCTCGTTTCGAACGCCGTCGACAACAATCTTGTTCTTGTCTTGGAACGTGCCTTTCAGCAATTCTTCCGAAAGCGTGTCTTCGACGTAATTTTCGAGGGCACGTCGTAGTGGTCGGGCACCGTACTCGAGGTCGGTACCTTTTTTGATCAAGAACTCTTTGGCGTCTGCGGTCAGCGTCAGCTCGTAGCCACGATCGGCGAGGCGGCTGCGGATTTTCGCCAACTCGAAATCGATGACCACTTTGAGGTCTTTCTTTTCGAGGTGACGGAAGATAATCGGCGTCTCGGATAGACGATTCAAGAATTCCGGTCGGAACGCTTTGTTGATTTCGTCGTAAACACGAGTCTTCATACCTTCGAACGTTTGGTCTTCGCCGGCTCCAGGCAAACCAAAGTGAGCTTCGTTCTTGATCGCGTGAGCACCCACGTTGGTGGTCATGATCAAAATCACATTTCGGAAGTCAATATTTCGACCGAAGCTATCGGTCAAACGACCTTCTTCCATGACTTGAAGCAGCATATTGAAAATGTCCGGATGGGCTTTTTCAATCTCATCCAAGAGAACCACCGAGTAAGGTCGGCGGCGAATCTTTTCGGTCAACTGGCCACCTTCTTCGTAGCCCACGTATCCGGGAGGGGCACCGATGAGGCGACTCAGGTTGTGTTTCTCCATGTACTCCGACATGTCGATTGCGACCAAGGCTTCTTCATCGCCAAACATGAATTCGGCAAGTGCTTTGGAGAGCAGTGTTTTACCGACACCGGTTGGGCCGGCAAACATAAAGCAACCGATTGGTCGACGAGGATCCTTGAGACCGGAGCGGCTACGCCGAACGGCTTTGGAGATCGCGATCACGGCAGCGTCTTGGGAGACGACCTTCTTGTGAAGCTCATCTTCCATTTTCATCAAACGCATGGAGTCTTCGGTCGAAAGCCGAGTCAGTGGAACGCCGGTCATCTTGGAGATGACTTCTGCGACAACTTCTTCGTCGACTACGCCGTCTGTTTGCTGAGACTTTTCACGCCACTCGCGTTTAATTTGGTCTTTTTTCTTGCGAAGTTTATCGGCTTGATCGCGCAAGCTGGCTGCTTTTTCAAAATCTTGATTGGCAACCGCGTCTTCTTTTTCTTTGTTCAGACGCTCGATATCCACGTCGATTTCTTTGAGATCTGGTGGTCGGCTCATGGTGCGAAGTCGGACACGGGCACCTGCTTCGTCGATCACATCGATCGCTTTGTCTGGCAGGCAGCGTCCGGTGATGTAGCGACTGGACAGATCGACCGCAGCGGCCACGGCGTCATCAGTGATTTGAACGCGATGGTGTTCTTCGTAGCGTTTGCGTAGTCCCTTGAGAATTTCGATGGTTTCCTCGTTGGAGGTTGCTTCCACGATGATTTCTTGGAAACGTCGAGCCAACGCGTTGTCTTTTTCAATGTATTTTCGATACTCATCGAGCGTCGTAGCACCGATGCATTGGATCTCTCCACGAGCCAAGGCAGGCTTGAGAACATTGGCGGCATCGATGGCGCCTTCGGCACCACCGGCTCCAACCAGCGTATGAAGTTCGTCGATGAAGAGGATCGTGTTTTTCGCTCGCCGGACTTCGTTCATCACGGCTTTGATGCGTTCTTCAAATTGACCGCGGTACTTGGTGCCTGCGACCATCATGGCGAGATCGAGCACAACGATTCGCTTGTCAGCCAGGATTTCTGGAACGTCGCCGGAAATCACAAGCTGAGCGAATCCTTCGACGATGGCTGTCTTACCGACACCCGCTTCGCCCAAGAGGACGGGGTTGTTCTTGGTACGACGGCAAAGCACCTGGATGGCTCGTTCGATTTCCTCGGATCGCCCGATGACAGGATCGAGTTTGCCTTGTTTGGCTAATTCGGTCAGGTCGCGACCGAAGCTATCTAACGCCGGCGTTTTCGATTTGCCACCTTGTTTGCGTTCTCCACCTTCACCGCCACCACCACCGCCTCCACCGGCCCCCTCGCGTCCGCCTCGCTCGGCGCCTTCTCCACCTTCGAGGCCATTGCCTAGCAGGTTGAGAACTTCCTCGCGGACCTCTTCAAGTTTCAGGCCAAGGTTCATCAAGACTTGAGCCGCGACGCCTTCTTGTTCGCGAAGCAGCCCCAGCAGGATGTGCTCGGTTCCGACGAAGTTGTGATTCAGGTTGCGAGCTTCTTCCATCGAGTACTCGATGACTTTTTTGGCTCGCGGCGTTTGCGGCAGTTTGCCCATCGTGATCATCTCAGGCCCGCTTTGGACAAGCTTTTCAACTTCCAAGCGAATCTTGCGAAGATCGACGTCCAGGTTTTTCAAGACGTTGGCTGCAACGCCAGTGCCTTCCTTGACGAGTCCCAGCAGCATGTGCTCGGTCCCGATATATTCGTGGTTGAAACGCTGTGCTTCCTGATTGGCCAATTGCATGACCTTACGGGCGCGGTCAGTAAAGCGTTCGTACATACTTTATCCCCTGGTAAAACCTGCCAATTTCGATTTGAAATCGGCCTCGGATTCGGTGGTTCCGTCTGATTAGTAATTCGTTTTAAGGTAGCGTCAGTAAACCGTCGATAACGCCGCCGAAATTATTTTAAGTTGTTCAATTTGAATCGATGGCAAACTGTCCGTTCGATGATGGTTCAGTCTGTGGCTCAAGATCACGGACAAACCCGTCATTGTTGGGCGGCAATCCGTCGTTCAAATTGTCTTCGTTGGGATCCATCTCCTGCTCAGCCGTTTCGTGCTGAGTAATCAAATCGATCAATTGTCGTTCGCGATCGATTTCAAACTCCCATTCTTGGGATTCATCAAATCGAAGCATCTCTTCTAGTTGTTCATGCGACTCGTCGAGCCGCCGTGTGTGTCTTAATAACGTGGTCAATAAGAGTCGAGCCTCGACATCTCGGGGGGCTCGTCCAATTCTGAGCCTCAACAATGTCTCCGCTTCTTCCCAGTGCCCCCCTAAGTATTCGCGTTGAGCTTGAATAAACAAGGTGTCAGGTCGCTCTGGAACCGCAACTTTTTCGCTCGACGGAACTGACATCACGTCAGTCAGTCTGTGATAAGCGAGCCAGGTGGAGGTTCCCCAAATCAAAAAAATCGTTGGCCAGGCAACGGCGGGAAAAGTTTCTCCCAACGCCCAAGGCCAGAGGAAGCTGGAGACGAGTGCCAAGTTCAGCAAAATTGAGAAACCTACGGCCACCAGTAACGAAGACAATTGTCCTCGATACCAAAGTCCGGTAAGTCCCGGCCAGCCGCAAAGTAATAGCGGGCCCCAACGCATAGGTGTACTCCGACTTCCGTATCAAAAAATACCACCTGAAAACCAGCAGGCGGCTCAAAAATTTGGCCGTCTGCGGCTTCATCGACTCAACAGTATCAATCTCTGCGCAAAATCCGTCAATCTCAATCATTTCGCCGTGATTTATGGCGTTTCCGGGGTAATTTATTTCAAAGAAAATTTGGTCCGTGGCAATTCGTTCGCTTGGGGTTCCGTCCAAGGGCCGTCCTACAATCGTTTTGCCATTCACGATCGCTGTAGTCAACGCGATCGCCTCCTCTGTAAGTCAGACCTTGATCGCTATGATTGGTATTGCTTATGGGTGACTGCCAGATTGGGCCAATCGTCGCCCTGATTACTCAAAATTGATGTCAAACTGTCAGAAGCGCTGGTTGAAATATGACTGACAAACAATCCAATAATTCTGTGATTCGAATACTGGACGCTTCTATTAACCGAGCAGGTGAGGGCCTTCGGGTGGTCGAAGACTACGTTCGAATGGTTCTCGGGGATTCGCATTTGGCGACCGAGCTGAAGCAGCTACGGCATGACTTGACCGAATCCGTCTCGTCCATTGATTCGACGGAACGCATGGCAGCGCGTGACAGCATTGACGATGTTGGCCGCACGATCGCGACAGAATCCGAGTATCGTAGAGAGGATGCCGGCTCTGTTTCGGCCCCCTCCGGTGGAATGTTGCAGGCCAATTTCGCCCGGGCTCAACAGGCGTTCCGAACCATCGAGGAGTTCTCCAAAACCATTGACATCTCAATTGCAAAGCCTGTCGAGCAGTTGCGGTACCGCGCCTACACGCTTGAAAAAGCGGTTTTGACGACGGTCGTCAGCCTGCAAAACTTTACCGATGCCAAATTGTATTCGTTGATCAACAGTTGCGAGCTGCGATCGGATGATGGCCAAGGTCTATCGAGTCTGGTCAAACAGTTGGTCGATTCAAATGTTGGGATCATTCAGCTGCGCGACAAGTCATTGACGGATCGAGAATTGGTCCAAGCCGGGAAGCTTATTTCGGGATTGACGCGCGGTTCGAAAACGCGGTTCATCATGAACGACCGAGCGGATCTGGCGGTCGCTTCCAACGCGGATGGCGTTCATCTAGGGCAAGACGATCTGAAGGTTAGTGACGCTCGGCGTTTGGTCGGAGCGGCTCGGATGATCGGTGTTTCGACTCATTCGATCGAGCAAGCCCGCGCCGCGGTTCTTGCTGGTGCGAATTATATTGGTGTGGGCCCGGTGTTTGAATCGACGACCAAGTCATTTGATTCACACGTGGGACTCGCGTTGGTGGCTCAAGTCGCCAACGAGATTCAACTGCCGGCATTTGCGATCGGTGGAATCAATTTGCAAAACGTCTCGCAGATTGTGCAAGCTGGGATGTCCCGCGTTGCCGTCGGCGCGGCGATTGCTGGTTCAGAGGATGTAAAAGAGTCGGCGTTGAGTTTCAAACGATTGCTTGAATCGTAACTCGGATGCGGCTTGTGCGTGCTCCGGGTTCAGGGCGGCTAGGCCGAATGCAGTCAAGTAACCCAATTGAATAGCTCCAACGATTATTCTGCCATGATCTGTTGGAAACCTAGAAAGCTTGTTGTGGGCAGAGCCTTTCTGGGGATCTTGGTGTCTTGGGTCCGGAATTCCTGCGTGTTGGGTTATAATCTATGATTCGGCTTGTAGGTTAGGAAGCGATTTCGCGAAGGGATCGTCCTAGCTGTTTTTTGGAAAAAGAGAGTTTATGGAATTTCTTGAAGTCCCATGGTTTGACGACGACGTCTATAAGTTACTGGTGCGTTTTTCCATTAACCTTGTGTTTTTGGCATTAGTGGTTGGCGTGTCCTATAACCGGCACCAAAAAAATCACCGATACGTGTTCAATTTCTTGATCATGAATATCGTGGTCTTCTTCATATGTTTCACGTTGAAAAAATTGGATCTCGGGTTGGGCATGGCGTTGGGATTGTTCGCGATCTTCGCGATCATCCGCTACCGAACGGACGCCATCGATGTCAAAGACATGACGTATCTGTTTGTCGTGATCGGGGTAGCTGTGATCAATGCCCTTTCCAATAAGAACACGTCATACGTTGAGTTGTTGCTGACCAACACGACGATATTCGGCGCGACGTTTGTGTTGGAAAAACTCTTGTCTCAACCGAAGAGGTCCAAGCTCTGGTCCAGGGACGTGATCTACGACCGGTTAGATTTGTTGCATCCGGGGCGCGAGCAGGAGTTGAACGCGGATTTGTTTGCACGGATGGGCATTGAGCCCGTGCGGGTTTTGGTCAAGAAAATTGACTTTCCCAAGCAGACCGCATCGCTCACGATTCGACATGCAAAAATCGAACGCGTTGATGGTCAGCCTGAAAGTGCTCTTTCGTGAGGCGTGACGCGTCAACGAGGAAAGTGGCCTGCTTTAGAACGGCGACTATTATGCTCTCGCTTACGGGCTGGTTGATTGACTGTCGGTTTTGGCGGCAGCCAGGGTAGCCCGTTAGTGAGGAAGAGCCCTCGTTAGTGGCTTGGGTTGATTGGTTGTTCGCCCGCGCTGGCAAACGCCCTGCGCTTAACACGGTCGCCTGCCGGCTAATCGTTACACGATCAATGGTCTCGTGTCCTAAATCAATCGTCTCGCATCGTAAAATCAAAGTTCCCTAACTTCGTTCGGCTACCAATTAAGTCACTGCCGTTCCCGCTGGAAATCAATCGGTCTTAACCGCAGCTTCGATGGCCGGCTGCTGGGCGATCAGTCGTTTGTAACGTTGGTAAACCGATTCGTATTGTGCGACGTGGTCGGCGTTGGGGTCGAATTTGGTCGGTGAGCCGGTCGCCTGTTGTTTCAGGAATGCAGACCAGTCAATGGAATCGCCGTTGATTTTGAGATGACGGAATTTCGCCATCAGGGCTGCCCCCCAAGCCGTGCCTTCTTCGGCGCTATCCAGCAACGTGACGGCTGTTCCAAACACATCCGCGAGGATTTGTCCCAGCTCAGGTGTTTTGGTCAGGCCACCGGACAACACGAGTTCGGTGCGTGGGAAACCTTGTTTGTCTAAAACTTCGCTTCCGATTCGAAGGTTAAACATTGTTGAAAGCAAGGCTGCTTTAACGGCATTCCCTGGCGTTGCATTTTCCGGGTTCAGTCCAACCAGCATCGCCGTACCGCCTTGGGCTACATTCAGTCCCGGCTCATCGTCCATGAATGGCAGGGCTAAGAGTCCGCCGCAGTCGCAAGCCGATTCTAGCAATTGAGGGATTACGGCAGCAAACCCGGCATTGCGATCGCCACCGTTCGCTTGGGAAAACATTTCGACGACGCTATTCATGTAGGTCGTGCCATTACGAAGCCAAACCATGTTGATCGGTTTTCCATCAGGAGCACAGAAATGGTCGACGGCATTGCTGACGCCTGCAAACGCCCGGTCGCCCACGGAGTTGGCGCAGACGGAGGTCCCAAAACTGCATGAGACCATGCCGGCATCGCCAATGAGTGACCCAGCCAACGCGGCTGGCTGATCCCCTTCGGCCGGAGCGACGGGGGTTCCTGTTGGTAAGCCCAGTATTTCGGCGCCTTGGTCGTCCAGCGTTCCACCGTCCTCGCCGGCTTTACGAACGCTCGGCAGGAGGCTTCGCAAAGCAACGGGTCCGTCCGCAATTTTGTCAAACTTGTCGAGGAGTTTCGCATCATAATCAAGCGTTGATTGGTCGATCGGGAACATTCCAGCCGCATCGCCGATGCCTAGATTCCACTGGCCAGTCAGGCGAAACGCGATCCAGCCTGCGGGCGTGGTCATCCGCTTGGCCGCCCTCGCCATTTCGGGGCGATTACGAATTGTCCAAAGCCAGCGAGCCGACGTGATTCGTTTTGGCATTTTGACACCCAAGGCCGACGTCAATTCGTCTCCCTCGGCTTCATTTCGGCTGTCGCACCAAAGTCGCGCAGGCGCCAGCGAATGGCCATCGGCATCGGCAAGGACTTCTCCATGCATTTGGCCTGAAATGCCAATCGAAAGAACTTCGATCTCAGTCGTCAAATTCGAACGCAGCTGTTGCATGGCCGTTTGCAATGCGGCGTCCCAATCGGCAGGCCGCTGCTCGTAGCATCCTTCGTCCAACCCCGGTGTCATGTCGTATTGTCCTTCACCCGTGGCCAAGACCTGAAGCGATTCGTTGGTGAAGATAACGGAAAGGCCTTGCGTTCCTGCGTCGATTCCGAGATAGCCTGTGGTTGTCATGTTTTGTCCGTCGTCGTTTTCTTAATGGTTTAATGGGTTGCGCTGATCCCCGTTGGTTGGGGCGTGTGCATCAACAAGACAGTCTTTTGTATTCCGTTGACGCTTTGAGTGGCAGTGATCCTTGTTGAGTGAGTGCCCTGAGTGAGCGATGTCGCACGATTTGGCATTGCTGCGTGATAAAGTTTTGGCGTTAATTCTAATCAATGCCAACTTGGGATGAGTCAGCTGAGTTGACAGATTATTCGCTGTCTTGATTCACGGGGAATTAAAGCTCAACTATATCCGAAAATTGTGCTTGGTCATAAGCCGTAGCGATCGATGAATCGGCGATGACCGAGTTGAAAGCGGTTGCGAGCAAGCCAATTGTGAACGCAACTTCGTTTGTTCATTGATTCTATTGGTCTGAGCGGTCAAAATAAGAGCTGGCGTTTTGCTGAGTTCAGGAGGGTTTTGCTCTTGCTCAAGGCAACGTCTGCCGACGCTTCGCTATGTCAAGTTGATCTGCCAAACTGTTCAGAACACGATTGAAGACCTATTCATGATTCGAATCGTCATTTGTTTTATCGCCGTTGTGGGCGTGAGTGCTTTGTTGTGGGCTGCGCCGGCTCAGCAGTTTTCGTTGACAGTTTTAGACGTTCCCGTTTCGACCACAAGCCAAACGAGGGAACCTGGTACTGCGAGTCTAGCCGTTGCCGAAGACGACGATAAATTTGACCACCATGGTCGGGCGTTGGCGATTCCGAAAAACGTCAGGTTCAACGCTCATATCCGTGGCATCATGTCGAACACTTGTTTCGTGTGTCATGGTCCTGATCAAGAGATCACGGAAAGCGATTTGAGGCTGGACTCGTTTGGAGCTGCTGTTGACGAAGGCGGAGCGATTGAGCCGGGTGAGCCCGAAGAATCTGAAGTCTACCTGCGGTTGACCGATGAAGACGACCCCATGCCGCCAGCCGATTTTGTGCATCAGTTGACGGACTATGAAAAAGCGTTGTTCAAGCGTTGGATTGAACAAGGGGCCGAATATGAAAAGCACTGGGCTTATTCTGAGATTCGGAATCCACCGGTTCCCCAAACCAATCTGCCGACCGACAAACAGCGGAATGCAATCGACGCGTTTGTGTTTGCCAATCTCGAAAAGTCTGGCTTGACGCCGGCCGATCGCGCCGACAAAGCCACCTTGCTGCGACGCTTGAGTTTGGATTTGATCGGATTACCGCCCACGCAAGCCGAGTTGGCTGCCTTTTTGGCTGACGATTCTCCTCAGGCCTATGAAGCTCAAGTCGAACGCTTGATGGCGTCGCCGCATTTCGGCGAACGGATGGCGGCTTATTGGCTGGACCTCGTTCGGTTTAGTGACACCGTGGGATATCATGGCGACCAAAATCAGCGAATTTTTCCTTATCGCGACTTTGTCATTCATTCATTGAATTCGAATCAATCGTTTGACGAGTTCACGCGGGACCAGTTGGCGGGCGATCTGTTACCCAATCCAACACCCCAACAATTGGCGGCAACCGGTTTGATTCGGCTCAACATGGTGACGCGAGAAGGCGGCGCCCAACCGGGCGAGTATCTCGCCAAGTACACGGCCGACCGGGTTCGCATGCTGGGAACTGCGTGGTTGGGCGCGACCACCGGCTGCTGTGAATGTCACAATCACAAATACGATCCGTTTTCGATCGAAGATTTCTATTCACTCGGTGCTTACTTCGATGACGTTCGGCAATGGGGCGTCTATAGCAGTTATGGATATACGCCGAATGCCGACCTGTCTGGCTTCAACAATGATTATCCTTTCCCACCGGAGATGCGAATCAAAAGTGAGTCGTTGCAAAAACAGATTCAGTATCTAGAACGCCAGCTGGAACAGAAATCGGCGGCGCTCGTGACGCAAGCCACTCACGACTCAGCGGCATTTAAAACATGGCTTGCCCGTTTGACGAAATCAAGTTCCGGCAAACCCGTGATCGATTCGGCAAGCGGCTGGCATGTCCCTAGCGTATCGATTGAGTCGCCTGAGAGCGAACGTTACGAGTCACAGACTCCGGTTGTTCCTGGCAGTGTTGTATTCACGGGGCCAGCGGGGAATTCTCCAGCCATCGAGGCGGTTTTGGCGTTCGATCAGCCCACGATCGTTCGGAGTTTGCGGTTGGAAGTCTTGCCGCATCCCGAGAATAACAATCGAGTTGGGCGGTCCAAGGACGGTCGATTTAGTTTAGGGGTGTCCGTGCAGCATCTCAAAGAACCCACTTTGAATAAACCAATCAAAACGGACGCTCGATTCGTTCGAATTGTACTACCCCGAAACGAAATTCTTTCTCTCGCCGAGGTCCAAGCGTTCGCGAACGTCGACGGCAAGCGAATCAATGTTGCTCTCCAGGGAACCGCAAAACAGATTTCAACCACGCATGAAGGCGTGGCTGGGCGAGCCAACGACGGCAACACAGAAGGCGAGTATCACAAAGCCAATAGCGTGACACATACTGAACCACGAGCCGGCAATTGGTGGGAAGTTGATCTTGGCAGGGAGTTTTCGCTCGCAGAAGTCGTCGTTTGGAATCGCACTGACAAAGAATTCTCGAATCGCCTGAGCGGATTTCGAGTGGTCTTGCTGAACGCCAATCACGAGCCGGTTTTCGAGGAGTCCCCTGCCCTTCCCGCTCCCAACGTGAGCCTCAAGATTCCGCCAGAGTTTACGTTGGAGAATTCTGTGGATGACGAAAAAATTGCGTTTGCACAGGCCAATCGTTCGAATCCAGAACGCTATTCTTCTGGTCAGCCGCCTCGGTATCTCGGAGCGACATGGCGTTCGGGCCCGGCTCGTTGGCAGCTACCATCAAACGAAACGGAATTGGCGCATGTGGCCGTTTACCATCTCAATCAAGCGATTGACCTGAAAGCTGGTGAGCAGTTGCGGGTGAAAATCAGGAGCGCTGATGTTGGCCAAATCCGCTTGTCGACTTCGCCCGTTTCGCGTTTCGTCGTGGGCGAGTCTGGGGAGATGGCTGCGGCGATGTCGCCGTTACTACGTGAATTCCTGGTGGCTCGTCAGCAAGGCGTCGCTCCGAGTGGCGACGCTGAAGTCGCCGCGAAGGCTGCTTACTACCAATACCAGACGGCATTTGATCGGCAGGCCGGCGCGGTGACCTACTTGCGAGATCAGATTGCCGATTGTCGATCGGGATTGGCGATGACGATGGTGAGTCAACCTGTGCCTCCGGAAAAACTTCGCCAGTCACGTGTATTGCCACGTGGCGATTGGCAGAGCGAAACGGGCAAGCCCGTGAAACCAAACACACCTCATTTCTTGCCGGGGTATCGTGAATCCAGTGAGCCAACCCAGACTCGTTTGGACTTGGCCAAATGGTTGACGTCGCCGGAAAACCCGTTGACAGCACGTCACTACGTGAATCGCGTTTGGGCTCAGTTTTTTGGCAACGGCCTATCGAGCCAGTTGGATGACTTGGGCAACCAGGGCGAATGGCCAAGCCATCCTGAGATGATGGATTGGTTAGCCCATGAGTTTAAATCCGATTGGGACAGGAAGCGTTTGATTCGGTTGATTGTCATGAGTCATACTTACCAACAGCAAGCGGCCGTTGACCCGGGTCGCTACGACGTTGATCCTTACAATCGATTGTTGTCACAGCAATCCGCCCGTCGCTTGGAGGCTGAAATCATTCGCGACAACGCCTTGGCTATTTCCGGGTTACTAAATTCTGATTGGATCGGCGGTCCCAGCGTGTTTCCTTATCAGCCGCCCGGATACTATGCCAACATTCAGTTTCCAAATCGAAAATACGTCGCCGATTTCGATGGGCGGCAGTATCGCCGAGGGCTTTATATGCATTGGCAACGCACGTTTTTGCATCCCATGTTGACGAATTTCGACGCCCCCTCGAGAGATGAGTGTGTCGCCAAACGGACACAAAGCAACAGTCCGCAGCAGGCCCTGACGCTGCTCAATGATCCTGTGTTTGTAGAAGCCTCCACGGCGTTTGCCGATCGTGTGATCCAAGAAACGGCTAACAAAATCGAATCGGCGGAGATCGATGATTGGATCGAAACGGCGTTTCGGATTGCCGTTTCAAGAGAGCCACAAGCGGCTGAAACCGAGGCGTTGCAAGCCCTGTTCGAACGTCAAGCATCGCACTACGGGGTGAATCCGGACGATGTGGCGGCGGTCAAAAACGTCGGCGAATTCGTCCGACGAGCCAGCCAAGTAGAAGATTTCGAATTTGCGGCGTTGGTTCAAGTTTGCCGTGTCGTGATGAATTTGCATGAGACGATTACGCGGTACTAAACCGTCCAAGGATTGAGTCG
>JBLINZ010000066.1:0-18589 GCA_047639375.1 Mariniblastus sp.
GACTACGCCGACGATTTCTAAATAAGTCGTTTGCGGCCACTGGTCGTCGAGCAGCAGAATGTTGCGATGGAACCAAGTTCGCATGAATTTAGTTTCTGATACGCCCCAGCCGATCGTTCCGAACGCCACGACTCCCGCTAGGAGAAGCATCCAGTTTTGGGCATTCTTCGACAGATCCAGCGACTTGCCGAAGTCAATTGCGGCGGCCTTGGACAGTCCTCGGTCGATCGTGGCTTGGGCTAATTCAGCGGACATGCCCATGCCGGCAAGGTCTTTTTCACGAGACAGTTGGACGCTGGAGATGAGGCTCTCTTTGAGCTCAGGATTCTTGCTTTCGACTTCGTAAATCAAAGCGTCATCGTTTGGGCGAGACATCAACGGCTTAATCACGCGCCAGCCGAAATAAATCGCCGCTCCGCCGGCCATCACGATCAGCATGACTAACCGTTGGGCGAAGTCCATTTTGAAGGTGCGGTCCAAGAGAACGTCGACGGCGACGACCGCCAGCAAGACCATCAGCCATCGGCCAACGCCATGGACCAACATCCAACGCGTGAGTTTGCCGCGCATGCTGCGCAGTTTTTGGCGGACCGCCGAGGGCACACTTTGAGATTGGGAAGTTACCGTTGCCATCTAAAACCAACTAACTAAACGTGATCTACAAAAACATTTGTCTGACTATTGTCTGACTATCAACACTCGTCTGAGCCCTTGGCCAGGTCAGGCGTCGTTTCCACAACGCGTTTGACTTCGCCGTCCGCCGTTCACTTCGCTCGTTTTTGGACACTACAGCAGCTTATACAGCTTTCGCAATATCCACTCCGTCGTCAACAACAACACCGGCAACCCATAAAACAGCCAACGTAAATACTGGTTGACATCCCACAGGGGCTTAGGAGGGCTATTGAATTCTGCTCGCGTCACCATGGTTGGCAACATCATGGGGAGGTCGGCAATTTTTTCCAATCTGAAATATTGACCGCCAGATTGATTCGCGATCTCCGACAGCAGTTTTTCGTTCAGCCAATAAGCTCCCGATTCTGCACTCGGAGGGACCACCCGGAACGCAATCGGATCAATCAACTTCTGTTCCGGATCGTCTCCGGACAACGCAATGGTGGCTTCAAAGTTTCCGATCCGCTGGGCGACAAATGTTCCCTCATAGCGGCCTTCTTGATTGGGCAGCATTTTCATTTCGACGGTTTGGGTCCGGCCATCTCCGGCACTCACGATCGCTTTGTGAACTGAAATCTTGGACGGCTTGAACTGTTCATCGAGCACGCGTCCAACCAACAAGACTCGATCACCAAGTTCGAACTCTGTTTTTTCGGTATCTAGAAATCCACGTCGGGAGCCTTGCAACGAGCGAGTCTCCACTAAATACCGCACGACTTGGATCCAGAAGCGATCGAAATACTGGGCTTGAACGCCGACCGGCCGCCAGCGCCACGTTCCTTGGAATCCTAAATACAAGACGGACCCAGCTCCAAATCGTCCCGCCACCATCAACGGTTGGTTACCATCGGCGTTGACTTGGTCGCCTCGTTCCAGCAGCACGCGTGCGGTCGGTTTGGCCGACAATGTGGGGAAGCTCCAATAGATCCCTGGCATGAGGCCCCAGATCTTTTGCGTCTCGCCGGCGTCGCTTCGGAAGCTCATGACGGGGTGATCAAGGTTGTGGTTGACCACCAGCATTTGACCTGCCGTGTCTTCTTTGGCCGAGGCCAAGGCTTCGATCGTATCGATGAATTCGTTGTCCCCAAATCGTACGGGAAGCAATTCGCGAATCCCGTTGAGTCGATTCATGGTCACAAACTCGCCCGTGTATTGAGGGCCTGCCATGAACATCACACCGCCGGCCTTGAAGCGACAAAAATCTTTCAGCAAGTCCATCCAGTTGGCGTCAAATTCTTCCGGATTCGGGTCCAGCATCATGACGATGTTGTACTTCCCCAGCTCTTCAATGGTCCGTGGCAGGCTTGAAATCTGAACGTTGCCTTCCTGAGGCCGCGTCTGGTCCATGGACTGCAGCCAGCAGCTGAGCGAGATCGTCTGGTCTCGTTGAAGCAATTTGTAAACGTGTTGGTAGTCCCAACTGGCTTGGCCAGAAATCAACAGGACTTTAACTTTTTCTTCGACGACTTCCATCTCGGAGGTGACCCTCGAGTTGTCATCGGTTTCCGTTTCGTCATCAAGCACGTCGACTTGAACGGTGTAAATGTATTTTCCGGGTTGGTTGAGGATGTGATCAAAATCGACGCGAATTCGCCCGCCATTCTCCGGAACTTCGACGTCTTGCGTTTTGACTCGCTCTGGTGGACCTGGTTTCCCAGTGCGAGGGTCGATTTCCTGTTGAATCAACTGGACTCCGATCCGCGCGGGCATTCCATCGTCGCCGACTTGGCTGGTCTGCAAAACGGCTTCGATTTCAAACGGCTCGTCTGGATAAGCTCGGTCTCGTACATAGACTTCGGTCACCGCGAGGTTTTTGGGTGGGTTGGGGTCGCCGACTCCCACGACGAAAATCGGGACTCCTTGCGTGGCTGCAATCTTCGCGATCTCCAAAGGATCTTCGCCCCCGTTATGCTGGCCATCACTGACCAAGACCACGGCTGAGAGCTGATTGGAATCATCCAACGACTCTCGTAAGGCTTGCCAAATATCAGTTCCCAACCCGGTGGCTTCGAGCTCAGGCATCGTCTTGCGAATCAAGCCGCCTTGCTCACCGACGGGCGGATCGGAGTCGGGCGCATCGTCGGTTGCTGGTTCGGTGTCATCCTGGGATTCGTCGGTGTTTTCAACGTTGGCAGGGATCAAGGCGATCGGCGTGTTGCCATCGGAAAAATTGACAACTCGAATCGCACCTTTGTCTCGAAGCAGCTCGATAAGTTTCGGGTTCTTTTTAAACGCCTGATTCACGAGCGACGATCGCGTGACTTGTCCAGATGCGATTTCTTCCGCCTTCAATCCGGTCAGGGTTGCCAATTGGTTGGCTTGATCTTTGCTACGGTACCGATCGCCCCGGTCAAATGAAAGCGAGCCATCGAGCAGAAACGGAATCGTTGGCTTGATCAGATTGACTTGTTGATAAAACACAGAGGGTTTGAGGTACATGACCACGAGCAGCAGCATGACTGCCAGTCGCAGCCCCGCCATCAGGATTTTGATGGGCGTTGGGCAGGTCTTGTTTTCGTGCAAGTACATCCAGAGCACGCCTGCCACGATGGCCATAACGGCGGCGATCAAGACAAACACGCCGAGGGATTCCGGCATGTTCACGAACTGCAGTTTGGGCGTTCCGGCGCGCTGCGGGTCGTTACCCAGCAACCACTCAAGAAAGCTCCCTTGAGCGAGCAGATGGTTCGAAAGGAAATTGTTAGTGACAAAATTCAAGGTTGTTCTCGATTGTGCGTATTCAGTTCAATTTCAAACGGAAGGCAGGTTCCGTTTATTTAGCAGCGCCCAAAGCATAAATTCGATTTCCGCCATGCACCCAAAATCGTTGGCCATCGCTGTAGAGATTTCCCACAGGAGCATTGGTCCCGAGATCGACATGAACGCGGCCGAGTTTCTCAGCTTTTCCGTTTTTGCCGTGCAGCGAAAAATGGTAAATGCTATCCTCGACAGGCATGTAGAGTCCTTGGGGCGTTACGATTCCGCGTCCCAACGATTGCTTGCCGTCGAACATTTGTTCGGTTCCCCACACCATGCGTCCTTCGCCTTTGAGGTCGTAGGCGACAATCGTTTCGACGCCGCCAGCGTATAGCGTGTCGTTGTAGACGCCGATGACATAGTCAACTTTATGGCCCACGGGATTCATTTCGCTCCGCCAGATGACGTCACCCGTGTTGCGATCGAAGGCTTCGATCGAATCGGTGTCCGAGCAGAAACAGATCATTTGCCGGCCGTAAGGAATGACCAAGTCGTTTGACCAGCCGTCAAAGTTCATCCGATTGACGGTCCAGCCACTTCGTCGTCCGAAGTTATCAGGCTCACCGACCCGGCGATACCGTTTAGCGAATCGGACCGTCCCGGTGGCAGGATCCAGTACAAACACGACACCCATTCCGCAGGTCACGAATAAATCGCTACCGTCGATTGATAGATCGATCGCGGACCATGGCACCGCCCCTGTTTCTGGTTCATCGCACAAGAATGATTTCCAAATCGTTTTGCCTTCTTGGTTGGGATCAAGAGCGTACAGATAAATTGCTCCCCCGACATTCACAGGCACGAGCATCATCTCGCCAAACCCGACGGGTGCCGACATGAATCCGCCGGCATCCAGCCAAGGCGACTCGGCTTCTTCGAGCCCCAGTGGGCGAACGTCTTCTTTTGCGTCGTCTTGGATCGCACGTGGCAGCGTCCATTGCACGGCACCTGTTTTCGAATGATAGGCGGTCAATTGATTAGTGCGCGTCCGGCGAAAAGAAGCATTCCATTGAGGCGTGACACGGGGAGCACTGTGGGCGTTTCGATCGTCAAAAGACTTTCCTTCTAGCGTGAAGACAAGGCCATTGTGAATTGACATCTCTTGGAAAATGCGGTCGCCAAACAAGTTGACTTCGACAGGCGTGGACGGCATCGGGAGCGAGGATCCGGCTGAACCGGTTTGTCGCCCGCCTCCCCAACTCTTGCGAATGGTGGTCATCATCTGAGTGGCTTCGTCGACTTCAAAAGCGTTTTTCCAAACGCTTCGCCAGCTGATTGCCGACGACAAGTCTGTCTGCATCCCATCGATTCGAGCCGCTTTATCAATTTTGCGACGACTCCAAACCGCCAAGTCCGCTCCGGTTTTAAAATACACACGGTCGTCTTCGAAGAGCAGTTCACCGGCGGGACGCCAGCCTTTCTCTCGCCAAGATTCAATCAATCGCTCTTCGGTCGCAATCAATGTTTCCATGACATCCGGCCCGGATGCTTTGGCCCCGGTTAGCATATTGCCATCCAAGTCTGCACTTCGTGTGTACTTATCACGGGGTTCGAAATAGAACTGCCAAACGGCGGCCAAGTCTCCACGCATGACTTCGCCGGGCAGGGATTTCATGACCCCGTATCGCCGAGGATCTCCCATGGGCATGGTCCAATCCCCATCAAGTGTACTGCCCGCTGGCGTCGATGTTAATTGTCCCAGGGATTCACGCACTAAGCCAACCCGATTCGAACCCGAGCCAAATTCATCGGCTTTCGACAATGACATTTGAGCCGATTTTAGATCGCCCAAATATGACTGACAAAGCGCGATTCTGGCGTGGACTTCCTCGAGGGGGACCGTCGGATCGGGATACCGCTGAACAATTTTTTCAAACATCCTCCGAGCACCTATGAAATCGAACTGATCAAGATAGACACAGCCTAATCGGTAGGCGGCTTCATCGCCCAGCGAACTCATGAAGTACAATCGCACGACTTTATTGAGCGCCACGACATCGTTTTCATCTTTGGCTTCGGCGAGGATCTCTTTGGCGTCGGCATCCGCGATGACTCGATATGCCGCCAAGCCATCAGCGGGGAGCCCAGACAGGATGGCTTCGACTTGCCTCACAAGCGAAAAGTAATTCGTGCCATCAGCGGAATAGAGGGAATCGCCACTGCGCTGAAGCACGGCCTGCCAAAGCTTGCTGGCAACGCGGTACTGTCCGTCTGCCCGTTTTCGTTCGGCGGTCTTGAGGACGTCTTCGAGATCAGGATCTGTTTTTAAGACTGCCCCGGATTCAACTTCCGATTCATCCAATTGATTTTGAGCTAGGGCTCGAATGCCGCCTGGGGCTTGATTGCCGAACTGCATCACTCTCATCACCCCTAAATTTTGGGCGAAGCAAGTGGAGGTTGGAAGGCAATCGACGAGCCCAATGGCCAGAGTGAACGCCACGATCAGCCGAAGCGTCCGGCATCGGTTCGCTAACAAATGTCGCAAACCTGTCCAATTAAGTTTTTGGTTAGTCGGGTTCATCATATCTCTGCCGGTTGAACTTGGGACCATCGCAGTGACTCCAAAGTGATGCGAATTGTCATCCATTACCGTCGTTTTCCCCAGAAAAAACCGAGGAATTGCTCTAGGGCTAAGACCGCAAACAGGAGCAGCAAAATCTGCATCCAGATTTCCGTTTCGCCCCCGTCAACCTCCTGCTCAGCCAGCTCGGCGCCGCTGACCAGGGTTACTTTTTCGCCGAAAAAATCTCCCTCTGTCGCCGATTTAGGCAACCGTTTCAATTGGCTCTCGCGGGCATCAAACTCCGAAACAAACAATACCGATTCTTTTTCACCGGTGTGGCGCGTCAGCTCCAGATCGTAAAAACCTCGGCGATCGATGTTGTCGAATGAGACACGATATAGCTCACTTTGTTTTGCCGCTTCGCTGTCCCCGACCGGTTTGGCCACGGTTTCAATTTTTTCATTCAGTGGATCACGCAACGAGACGCGATTCTCATAAGCCGAAATGTCAACGGGAAAACTTATCGAACCTCCGACGTCGATCGAGCTCTCTTCGCCATTGGAACCGACCAGATAATCGATCAGGTCGACGATCACGAGCGGATAGGTTGGGCTACTTGGCCAATTGGTCCAATCGCCATCGCCAGAAACCGTAAACACCACGACGTTGCCGGCTCCGAAATTTCGGTCAACCATCGCGGGCGAGTTTTCTTGATCGTTGAGTCGTAAAGGCACTGAAACTGTTTTGCCGACAAGCTCAGGTTTTAAAATCGAAGTCCACCAGCTAAACACCACTTCGCCACTGAGGCTGGAAGCATCGCTGTTGACGACGGTCCGTAAGGCCGGATGGATCTGTGGGTCGATTTCAAAGTTGACCCATTTGGACATGGTTGGATCGCCCGCGATCGAGACCAGCGACATCGGCGAGAGTCCAGCGCCGTCGCGATAAAACGACTCATTGAAGGCTGTTGCTCGAACGCGATTGCCCGGCATCAAGATCAACGCACCGCCATCCCTCACCCATTGTTCCAGAGACTTGATTCTGTCGGTGGATGCCTCGTCGACGTTCAGTAGGAAAATGACTTCGAAATCAGATAGCGATTCCGTTTCCATCTCGCTGGCCGTGACGACTTTCATGGACATCCCAGTCGTTTCCATTTCTAAACGCCGGAGGTAGTGGGTCTCGCTCCGCTCGGATTTGGCGGACGGGTCGCCATCGACAAGCAAAATCGAGATTCTGTCTTTGGCTCGGGAAGCGTAATAAGCAACGCTGTCTTCTTTGAGTTGATCCAAAGCCAATCCTTCGTCGCCCAGAGACTGGCGGTCGATCTCAGCGGTGACGCGATAATTCGTGAACCGAGACTTGTACTGTTCTTCTTCATCTAGGTTGATCTCCGCCGCGTCTTTGGTAGGGAACACGTAAAGAAAAGCAACGTCTGCGGTTTGGCCTGGGGCGATCGAGGGAATCGTTTCGTAGTCTGGCTGTCCTTCGTCAACTTGCAACAACACACGGACTTGGCTAACCGTTTGAGTGCCGTAGTTGGCTACCGTCACATTAAATTGCGTGACCTTGCCTGCCACGAGTAGATTCTCAGGGCGCACGCTAGTGATCGCGAGATTCGAATCGTTGGGGCTACCGACGTCGACCAGAAAGCACCCGATCGTGTCTTTGGAGATCTCGGTGAGCAACTGATTAGGCGCTGTTTCTGAATTGGCATCGAAGGCATTGACCCAATCATTTTCGCGCATGTCGGAAAACACGTAAGCGACGCGACCGCCGCTTTCGCGTTGCCCACTCACGTACCGTTTCATTTCGGACAACGAGGCGGTGTAATCGGCGGACTTGTCGGAACACTCAAGATCATCAATCGTCTGTATCAATTGAGCGAGCGTGTTTTTCGTCAGCGGTTCGTTGGCGAGAAACGGTCGTTCTGAGTCGCTGGTTAACATGATCGTCAACCAGTCCTCGGTTTTATCGGATTCCGCAAACTGACCGATCAACTCTTTGGCCCTGGATTTGGTCACATCGAAGGTCGGCTCTGATTCATTGAGCACGCGTTGGCTAAATGAATCGTCGATTAGAATCACACGTTCTATTCTCTGAGCCTGCTGGAGTACGCTGGTTAAGCTAGACGGGAGAAACGGCCTCGCAAACAACAGAGCGATCAGCAACATCGCGAGGCATCTGAGGAGCAAGAGCAAAAAGTTTTCCAGCTCAACGCGTCGACGATTCTTTTTATCGGCTTCGAACAAAAAATCCATCGCCGCCCATTCGACGATTTTGAATCGTCGTTTGTTCAGCAAGTGGATGAGGATGGGCGAGGCAACAGCGAGCCCGCCAAGCAGCATCCACGGATTCATAAACCAACTGAGCATTTGAGTACTGTCCTATCGACCTTGTGTTTTGTTTCGAGTTCGCGAGGCTAAACTTCGGATCATGAGTTCATTGGAATGAGGGGGTGTTATCGAGTCATCCCGTCAAACGTTCTTTCTTCTGGATTTCATTCTGAAGTTCAAATAGCTCGTCAACACGCTTCCCAGTGGTTTGGAGGTATCGAGCAAGACGTGATCGATCCCGGCAGCAGCACAGGCTTTTTTGATTCGTTTCATGTACCGTTCGACGGCTTCGAGGTACGACTTACGTAGGGCACGCGGTTCGGCATGCAATTCCGCTTGGACCTCCATGCCTCGGAACAGCGTGTTGTCTTGGAAGGGGAATTCCAATTCATCATGGTGCATGACATGGAAGACGATGACTTCGTGACGACGAAGCCGAAACTGGTTCAATGATTTCGCGAGTTCGTCGGGGTCGACGAACAGATCGGAAAACAGCGCCACCATGCCTCGTTTGCGGATGCTGGCGGCCAGCGTCAAAAACGGATCGGCCACATCGGTTTGATTGTCCGGTTCCGTTTGCTCCAGTTCGTGCAGCAGCATCTTCAAATGAGAAGGATGCGAAGAGGCCTTGAAGTTCTTGTCGATCTGATTACTGAACAGCACCATCCCCACGGAATCCTGCTGTTGTTGCATCATGTAGCCGAGGCTCGCCGCCGCCGTCGCCGCGTAGTCAAACTTGCTCCAGCCGGTGGCTTCGCCATATCGCATTGATTTGCTGGAGTCGACAATTAAATGGCACTTGAGGTTGGTTTCTTCTTCATACTCTTTGATGTATAGCCGGTCGGTTTTGGACCAGACCTTCCAATCAATATGCCTCAAATCGTCACCGGGTGAGTACTCTCGGTGGGCCGCAAATTCGATTGCGAATCCATTATAAGGACTGCGATGCTGGCCGGTGATAAACCCTTCGACGACCAGCCGCGCGCGGACGTCGAGCCGCTTGATTTTGTCAAGCGTTTGCGGGTCGAGATACTTGGTGCCTGCTGCGTCGGTAGACATGGATCCTCAATCAACTGTGCCTGAATAGGAAAGCCATGACTGTTTCCATGCCATGACCGTGACGTCACTACCGCTAGCCAAAAGCTTTGGCCAACTCTGGAGCCATCTGGTCTCCATCGCTGCGTTCAGGAATCTCATTCATCAACTGGTCAATGATATCGTCGGACGTCACGCCTGAAGACTCGGCGTTAAAGTTTGTGATCACGCGATGACGAAGCACAGGTTTAGCAACCGCTCGCAAGTCATCGGTCGTCGCGTACGTACGCCCCTCTAATACCGCTCGAGCTTTTGCGCCCAGTAAAAGGTTCTGCACACCACGTGGTCCGGCTCCCCAGGAAATCGCTTCTTTGACGAATTCTGGACAATCGTCTTCTAGGACTCGCGTCGCGCGGACGATTCGCAACGCAAAATGAATCACGTGCGGCGCGATGGGAACGCGTCGAACCAGATGCTGCAATCGCAAAATGTCCTCACCGGTCAAGACCTGATGGACCTCGGTTTTTACATCGGCCGTCGTAGTGGCAGCGATTTGGTACTCTTCGTCGTAAGACGGATACTTCACGAACACTTTGAACATGAATCGATCTTGCTGGGCTTCGGGAAGCGTATAGGTTCCTTCTTGCTCGATCGGGTTTTGAGTGGCGAGCACGAAAAAGGGAGCTGGCAATACGTTTCGTTCGCCGCCGATCGTGACTTGTTTTTCCTGCATCGCTTCCAGCAACGCGGCTTGGGTTTTGGGAGGTGTCCGGTTGATCTCGTCTGCCAAAACGATATTGGCAAACACAGGGCCCTTGAGAAATTTGAATTCTCGCTTGCCCGTCGTTTTGTCCTCTTGGATCACCTCGGTTCCAACGATGTCGCTGGGCATCAAGTCAGGCGTGAACTGGATTCGGCTAAAGTCCAGATTGAGGGTTTGGGCAAGCGTGCTGACCATCAAGGTCTTTGCCAGCCCGGGAACGCCCTCGAGGAGACAGTGTCCTTGGGCAAAAATCGCGATCATCAATTGCTCGATGACTTCATCCTGGCCAACGATGACTTTCCCAAGCTCTCTTCGGACAGCCTTGTAGGATTCGCTTAGCTTTTCAAGTGCCTTGATGTCTTCGCCACTCAATTCAGCTTGACCAGCAGAAACGCGATCGTTCATGTGTAATTCCTGTTCAGACGTAAATAAATGATTGGGGGTTCCAAAGAGAGTTTTTAGAACTCAATTTTGATGTAAAATTCGCGGCTTAAATCCCAACTGTCTCCATAATTCCAAACGGCAAAGTCCATGTTCCGCCGGCACGCTTGGGATGGATGTCCAATTGTCAGGTTCAATTCGCCCTTCGTCCCCAATTGCTTAATAAGTTACTGTCGCGAGAGGACGAGTGTTCATTTTAACCGCACCTCAAGGCAGCGTCCTATTGTCTCCTGTCGTTCGCCCAATTTTAACCCATCCTACGCTAAAAGTTGGAGTTTTGAGGAAATCGAGTTTGAACGGTATGGATTGCCGCATTCGAAATATTGAAAAAAATTCGACAAACCAAAAAGTTTTGTGATCTTCAGCTCATTGAATAACAATTTGCCAACTCGACTCGGACTTATTGAGCGTCTAGCGGCGGTTGGATCGTTCTATGGATCGGATGGTAATTATCAGCACGAGGGAAACTTGATGGTTAGGGAAAATGTGTGTCGGTGGCTGCAAAACTTTAGAATCAACTTGGTGTAACGTTCGAAACATGAAATAATGGGATGATGACCCCAAAGACAACCACTCAAACGACTCTCCAAAATTGGCGTCCCCTTGGTATGTCGTTTTTGATGCATTTTTTATTAGTGATTTTAATGATTGTTTTGGGGTATTTCTTTCGTGCCCCGAGTCAAACCGGTGAGGGAATTCTTCGGCGAGTGGGTGTGGTTTTGTCGGTCGAATCGGAAAGCCAAGAGACCGAGTATCTTGATGAAACGGACGCTGATCAGGCGTCCGCAGATGCTCAACCGGTCGAGCAGGCTCCTCCGCTTTCGAGTGCTCCACCGGCGTTAGCCACTGAAATGGAAACTCCGGATCGCCCTGATCTGCCGGGTGTTGCGTCGCTCAAGGACTCTAATTTGGACGCGTCGGAAATGGCTGAGGTTCCCAATAATGCCAATTCAAAATCCCAATATGAACTTTCGGCCGACGACTTAAAACTAATTCAGGCCGAACAGCGGCTGCTTCGAGCTCGCGCGCCCAAGGGGGACCCGACCACGATTAGCATTTTTGGCAGTGGCGGAATGACGGGGCGATCGTTTGTGTTTGTGATCGACCGCTCGCATAGTATGGGAAGCCAAGGGTTGGGTGTAATCGACGCAGCCAGAACAGAATTGTCCACTGCGATCAACCAACTTGAGGCCCATCATACGTTTCAAATCGTGGGATACCACGAGCGGACGAACACCATGTTGCGGCGCCAATTGTTGCCAGCTAGCGAAGAGAACAAGCAAGCGGTTCCGGGGTACATTGGAAGTATGGCCGCTTTCGGAGCAACCGACCATGAGAATGGTATGGTCGCTGCTTTGGCGTTCAAGCCCGACGTGATTGTGTTGCTGACTGACGGTGGATTCCCAGTCCTTAATAGTGGCCAGCTCAAGATGATCAAGCAAATGGCACCTAATAGGTGTGAAATTCATTGTGTTCAATTCGGAATTGGCAGTTTGCAAAAAGCTACCAATTTCATGACTCGTCTAGCCGAAGAAAACGACGGATCATTTCGCTACATCGACGTCACAAAATGGAACCAGTAAAGTCATTTTTGGGAATCAACCTGTCGGTTAAACGCATCATCTTACTCTCCAGGCATTCATTGTGAAAAATATTTTTATTCACGTATCGAGCGGATTTCCATTTAGAACCAGACTCCTGTTTTTGTTTGGGTGGGGAATTGCGTTGAGCGTCACGGCACCTGTCGACGGCGATGAGTATCAAATCAGCCTGACGAACGGCTCTGTAATCACAGCTGAGGTTTCGCGTGAGTCATTGGCTTGGACCAAGGTGCTTGCGAGTGGCGAGATGAGTCAGCAATCACTTAAGTTTTCAGACATCGAACGCTTGGTATTGAGTGATTCACCCGCGAGTGAGCAAGTCGCAAATATCCGGCGGTTGCTAAATCGGTTGGCTGGCGATGACTATCTGGCGCGACAAAAGGCGGAATCCGAGTTGTCGTCTCCGGAAATCGGTGGCAATTTTAAGACCATGATCAAGACCGAGGCTAGTCACGAATCGTTTGAAGTCCGGTATCGGATCGAGAGAATCCTCAAGGGGCTTGAATCAGATGAGGCGGATTCAACGGCCAGTGAGTTTGATCAGATCACTCTTAAAAATGGCACGAAGATCGAGGGCGATGCAGGAGAGTTTCGACTCGAGTGCACTTACCGCGGTCGAAAAATGTCGCTGGCTCGAGCTGATGTTCGCTTGCTGGCGGCGCCGGCCCAGCCTGTGGCGCCGGTTCAGGAAAATAAAGATGTCGAAGTCAGAATGTTTCACTCGTTTGACAAAGAGTTTTATCTCCCGACTCAAACGACGGTCGATTTTGAGCTTTCACCCAACGGTTCGGAAATCAAACATTATTCCAACGTCAACGAACTATTCACCAACGTGGGTTTGAAACTTGGAACCGAGCAGCAGGGGTACATTGGGACTTCGAACTACGGATTTAAATTTGCGAACAAACCAGCCAAGGGGAACTCGGTCTGCGTGTTTGAAACGGTTGGGACGTGGGCCAAAAAGTTTAAGGGTGTGATGGAAATTGAGTTTTGCATGCCGAATCAAAAGTCTGTATCGGCAGGTGTGCATGAGATTGGCTTTTTGATTGCACGTGTCAATCACAGCCGTGACTTCATCGTCGAAGCCTACAACGCTGACGGCCAAATCTTGGCCTGCGTGGAGTCGACCGATGAGCCTTGTGTGTTTGCGGGTGTCAAGTCAACGGAGCCGATTGCGAAACTCAGGATCCTATCCAATCCGTTTTTGTTCAGAATTGATCGAGGGATCGACGAAGATTTCGCGGTCGATAGCATTTGTTTTTCAACGCCAATTCCGATTGCAGCCGGAGTCTCTGATAAGCGCCCGACCATTCGCTTGAAAAACGGCGATCTCGTCAAGGGCGGAGAAATCGAGATGATCGATGCGTCGACCGTTTCGATCGACGTTGCGAACAACAAGTTTACCAAAATCGGGATGGATGAAATCCATTCACTTCACTTTGGTCGCGAAACCGAACCGAAATCCAAAGTCCGAGAATGGCTGGCGATGCTGCCTGACCGCAGTACCGTTTTCGTCCAACCTGGGACGCCGTTCGTGAGCCAGACGTTTCCGGATTTGTCGTTCGAGGCGAATGAGTTGATGGGTTTTTGGTCAGCTGGAAACCAAGCCAGATTTCCAGAAGCGAGTGATTTTAAAACGGGAAAAAACGTACTCGTGTTCCCGACCTGCAGAATCGCCTCCGACTCAATTGTGTTTTCGGAGTCGGGGTTTAAGTGGGATCCTCAAGCCGCAAAACTTCAACAGCCGCTTGAGGTCGAAGGTGATGAACGCGATGATGAAGATCCGACACCCACAATCCATGCAATCGAGTACGAGGAATCTTGGCCGGAAAGCATTCCCACGATCTGGATGAATCCGCCTTCTGCTCGCGAGCCGGGAGCGGGGAGTGTGCGGCTGACCGATGGTCAGCAGTTAGTGATCGGTAACGAGGCTCGGTTCCAATTCGTTCGGATTGATAAAACTGGAGTGACCATCGCTGTGGACGGTCAAGAAACTTCTCTTCCTCTGGAAGAGGTTGTTTCTATTGAGTTTCCGCAAGACGATTAGTGTTGTTTCGCTTGAACGTTTTCGAGCTCTCGTTGATTCATTGCCTTGCGTTCTCTTGCTTCTGAAGCAGGCACACGTCGTTTTGCTATTGACGATTTTAATTTGAGTCAATGGCGGCGGCACAGGGCCTGTGCCTGCTGTGCCTGACGACGCCTGCTCTCGATGGTGCGGGAGGTGGGGGAATGGAGAATCGCCTCGCCTGAAAATTGGTTCTGGTCGATACGATATGGTGCAACTCATGCTAGACTCTTTGCCAAACACCCTCTTGGAACGACACGTCGCGATCGAATCATGGAATCTGAAACACAACTAGATGTCATTGCTGTGGGAGCGCATCCCGACGATTGTGAGATCGGATGTGGGGGCACGTTGGCTGAGCTGGCCCGCCAAGGTTTGAGCGTCGGAATCGTTGATTTAACGGATGGCGAACCGACGCCTCGTTGCCCGAGTCCGGATATTCGTCGGGAGGAAGCCCAGGCTGCCGCGGCTAAGCTAGGAATTGCAACGCGGGTGATTCTTGAGCTTCCCAACCGCCGGTTGTTTGATGGTTTCGACGCTCGAGTCGCGTTGGCAAAACAGTTTCGGATCTTCCGGCCGAAAGTCGTTTTGTGTCTCGATGCCAAAACGCCGCTTGCATCCCCTGACCACTGGCAAGCCGCCCAGATAACTGAAGCGGCGATCTTTTATAGCAGGCTCACGAAATGGGATGAGCACTTTGATGATCTGCCGGTCCATACGATCGACCGACAACTGAATTACTCTCTCTTCTTTGAATCGGAATGGAGTGGATCTGGGCCGCGGCAGTTTGTGTTCGATATTTCTGAATCGCTGGAAAAAAAGATCGAATCGATCAAGTGCTACGCGACACAGTTCCCGCCTGAGAAAGAGTATATTTACGATCGCGTGCGTTCCATGGCCTCGGTCATCGGGCTTTCGGCTGGACTAACCGCGGGTGAAGTGCTGACATCGACCAAAACATTGGGAAGCCGGGATTTGATGCAGACGCTGCTGTTGGACTAGCTCTGATGACGCGTCTCGAATTCATTTCTAACTCCCCATTCACGACTCTAATCTTCTACTACCATGCCAAGCCAACGCGTTCATTTTGAAAATTCATCTAACGATCGACTGTCAGGGATTCTTGATTTGCCGGAATCGGCTCCCACGTCGTTCGCGATTTTTTCGCATTGTTTTACTTGCACCAAAGACCTAAAAGCGATCGTGCGCGTCAGTCGCAATCTGACGAAGTACGGGATCGGCGTCTTGCGATTTGACTTTGCGGGGCTAGGCGACAGCCATGGCGATTTTTCCCAATCGAATTTCGAATCGAACTTGGACGACATTCAAGCCGCTCAAACGTGGCTGGCGTCTGAATTCTCTCCACCCCAGCTCGTCATCGGGCATTCGCTGGGCGGGGCCGCGATGATGGCTTCGGTCGGCTCTGGTTCCATGCCATCGGTCAAAGCGATCGCCACGCTGGCAGCGCCCTCCTGTACGAAGCACTTGGCTGGATTCTTAGCAAAAGCAAATTCTGAGATTGAGGAGCTGGGGGTTGGCCAAGTCACGATTGGGGGGCGGACACATACGATGCGAAGGCAATTGCTCGAGAGTTTGGCTGAGTACGAACTGACGGAAGTGATTAAGCGAATTACGATCCCACATTTGATCCTTCACTCTCCAGCCGATGAGACGCTGGGTTTCCAGCATGCGGAATCCATTCTCGAACATACCGGCGGGGCCAAAGCCTTGGTGACGTTGCCCGATTCAGACCATTTGATGGTTAAGAATCCGGATGATGTGGGCTACGTTGCTGACTTGATCGCGATTTGGTCTCGTAGATTTCTGGTATGAATTTGCGAGTAGCGTGAGGGTGTGTCAGCGTCGCGTCTGGACAGCAGGCTAGTCGCTAGACGGTCGTCGCCAGCTGGCTAATTGTTAAACAATCTGGCGGCTGGTTGACTCGTCGGAGGGCAATCGCTGTCGCACCGTCGCCCAGCAGAACTCAGTCAGTATCAGTTTTTTCCAACTCAACCAGTTTCCAGAATCGTTCGTAAGCGTGCAGCCGAATGTCCTCTGGCTTGAGGATCGAGGAAGCCGAGTTGCCCCCGCCGCTAATGAGCCGATTGAAATCCATGGGTTCGACCCGAAACGACTCGCCAAACGATTGAATATTTGCGAGTCCAAATCGCGTGCGGTGGCCACGCTGAAGGAATTCTTCCAGCCAGTCAAGGGCTTCGTTGTCGTTGCCGTTGCGAATCTCAATGATGCAAAGTCGAAGGAGTGCACGAGCTCGATATCGAGCAAACACGATCAATTTTTTGTGAATCTCAAATGCTTCCTGATTGGCAGTGTCGATCTGGGCGTTGAGTTGAGCCACTCTTTCTGAGTCAGCATCATCGGCTGCTTCAATCTCGTTGAACGCTTGAAATGCATTGATCCGTGTCTGCCACACAACTTCTGCCAATTGGCTCCAGGCATGCCCGTTTAAGGGATCCATTTCCGTTAGCTGTTGGTACTCCTTGGCCGCAGCCGGCCAGTCTTTTTTATCAAACGACAAATCCGCTTGTTTTCGCGTTTGCGATAGCTCGCTGGTTCCTTCGTTGGCATCGCCATCCAATCGCCCCACGAACACGATCAGCAGATAAAACACGCCACAGAACAAAAGTAGTACGCCTGCGTCGCGTAGGATTCGTCTTTTCATCATGGATTCCGGATGAGTCTAATGTTTCCAACGTCGTCAGGGGTTAGTTTTCTCGGAGCGACTTGAAATACTGTTGGGCATGCTCACGTTGCGTTCGTGACATTTTTTGATTTTCAAGTGGGTCTGATTCGCGGCTGACCGAAGCTTGGATCAATTCGCGAGTTTCGCTAGTGGAGCGACCGGTGATGTTTTTGCCGTCCGCGGAGCCGGTCACGACAGTCTGGCCTTGCTGAAGGTTTGCTTTGACTTTGGATTTATAGGTGCCGGTGTCTTCTTTTTCGAGGCCACGTTTTCCACCGCCACGGCCTTCTCCCTTGCCCCAATCTTGCCAGCTCGTTTTGTCGCTTTTGCCGCCCTGCCCCATTCCTTGCTTGGCGTCCTGGGCCATGCCTTCCATGTCTTCCAGGGCTTCCATTTCTTCGAGGGCTTCCTGCATGTCTTGAATTTGCTGAGCCATGTCTTCCAGTGCTTCTCCGGCTTCCTTCATTGCCTGAGCTTGTTGTTCACCGTTGTCACTATCCTTCGGTTCTCCCCCAGCTCCCTGTTTGGGCTGTCCGTTGTTGCCGGGCTTCATCTGGTTGGCTGCCTTTTGCAAGTTTTGGCCCATCTTTTTTATCTTATCCTGCTGCTTGTCCATCGCTTTTTTTTCGTCAAGCTGTTGTTGAAGTTTCGCGGCTTGATCGAGATCACCTTTGTCGAGGGCTTTCTTGATTTGGTTCTCAAGTTCGCGTTTGTCAGCTTCGTGTTGTTCGGCAATTTTTTGCAACTCGGCGGCCATTTTCTTCAAGTCATTGGCGAGTTTCTTCATCTCAATTTTGTTGAGATTCCCTTCTTTGAGTTTCTTCGCCAACGCCTTAATCGCTTTGGAGGCCTCTTCCATGTCTCCCTTACTCATCGCATCGGCCAGTTTTTTCGCATGGCCTTCGCCGATGTCTTTCATTTGGTTAAGGGTTTCTTTTAAGTCCTTGCTGCTGCCCAATTCCTTGCGGCGATCTTCCAATTGTTTTTTAACGTCGTTGAGTTTGACCAGGGCCTCTTTTTTGTCGAGCGTTTTGTCGTCCAGGATTTCGTCCAATTTTTTCTGCAGGGGCGTCAGTCTCTGTTCGGCGTCTTTAAGGCCCTTGGCAACGAGTTGCTGCTTTTTTTCTTCCAGTTTCTTTTTGAGATCCTTGATGGCGACTTCGATTTTTTCCCGTTCGACCGCAATTGTTTCAGCCGCAGCCGCTTTCTTCTCCGCGTTGGGGATGAACAGGAGAGCTGCCAAGATTGCGAGGGGAATCAATGGCAGCAGGGCGCGCCAAGTTGGCTGGAATCGAAACTGATCTCGGACGTCGATCATTTCAGCGCGGCTTTCTGCGTCTTTGATCAATGCCTTGCCGACACTCGTTTCGGCGTCTTGAGAACCCAGCGACATCGCGCTAGACAAGCGTTCCTTGAGCCCGAAACGTTTGTCGACCTCAACGGCAGCATCCAAATGGGTGCCCCGTTTGGACCAAGTTAGAGACGCAGCGACGAGCAAACCCAGGACCACGCCACCCAAAATCCACGAATAAGTCCACGCGTCATATTTGGCTTGTGTTTCCAAGAAACTCAGATGCCAGATTTTTGGAATCAGCATTCCGATCACCGCCAGCAGCAAGCCAGAGAAAACAGCCCAAGTGAGAATGCTGAAGAAGGTCGCGGTCACCAAACGGCGACGTGCCCGTGCGACTTGTCGATTGATCTCATTC
>JBLINZ010000067.1:0-18566 GCA_047639375.1 Mariniblastus sp.
GCTCACGCGTCGGGTTACCATTTTCGCCTGTGGGTCATTAAATCAACACGCCCTGGAGTGGCAAGTCAAAAGATGGGCAAGTCAAAAGATGGGCTCGTTGCCAAAACGAATCGCAGTTAGCGGTTCCATCGTGATGGGGTGCTACTTTTCCAATCGTGCGTTGGTTAAACTTTGGTCGACCAAGAAGCGGCCCGTTGTCAATGTCAGGGTAACACGATGAAGCTAATTGTCTGGATACTAGTCGCCGTCCTCATTATTCTGCACCAAGATTTTTGGTTGTGGGAGGACGACAGTTTGGTGTATGGCTTCTTGCCAATCGGTTTGGCGTATCACATTGGGATTTCGATTGCGGCGGCTGCCGTGTGGTTGATTGCCTGCACATTTGCTTGGCCTGAGGGCGTTGACGACAGCTCGGAAGAATCAGTTGAGAGCGGAGGTGAAGCATGAATTTATTAGCCATGAATGATGGACAGTTACGGGTTTCGGTCATCGCTGTCTATTTGGGGCTCCTGTTGTGCTTGGGGTTTTTCGCCAGCCGGTTGTTTCGCGGGACGAAGAAGGACTACCTTTTGGCCAGTCATTCGATTGGGCCGTTTCTACTTTTGATGAGCATGTTCGGCACGACGATGACGGCATTTGCGCTGGTCGGATCGACGGGCGAAGCGTTCAAGCAGGGGATCGGCGTTTATGGAATGTTGGCTTCGGCCAGCGGGATTATTCATTCGCTGTGCTTCTTCATCATTGGCGTCAAAATCTACCGACACGGGCGAAAGCACGGTTACTCGACACAAATCGAATTTTTTCGTGACCGATTGGACAGTAGTTTTGTCGGTTTGATTTTGTTTCCGATTCTTGTCGGCTTGATCATTCCTTATCTTCTGATTGGCGTGATGGCGGGCGGCGGCGTAATTCATGTTTTATCGGAAGGTGCGTTTCCTCGGATAGCAGGTTGGGAAGGCGGTGCGATTCCGGCCCAGTACGGATCGTTGGTGATCTGTGGCGTTGTTTTGACTTATGTGTTTTTTGGTGGAATGCGGGGGACGGCTTGGGCCAACGCTTTTCAGACCTCGGTGTTTATGGTCTTGGGCGTGGTCACGTTCGTGATGTTGGCCAACAAGCTCGGCCAGGGTGAGACGTTTTTGGAAAGCCTCAAGAATGTAACCAAGAATGTTGAGCCGTCGAAACTGTCTCGGATCAACATGAAGCAGACGTTGTTCTTCTCCTACATGTTCATTCCGCTGTCGGTCGCGATGTTCCCGCATCTGTTTCAGCATTGGCTGACGGCGAAGAGTGCCAAGAGTTTTAAGTTGCCGGTGATCATGCATCCAATTTTCATCATGATCGTGTGGGTGCCATGCGTCTTGATTGGGACATGGGCCTCTGGATTGGGATTGAATGTTGGCAATCCCAATGACGTTTTGGCGTATCTTGTGAACCGGGAGATTGGGGCGTTGATGGGCGGGTTGTTATCCGCTGGGATCCTGGCCGCGATCATGTCGTCGCTGGATAGTCAGTTCTTGTGCATTGGCTCGATCTTCACCAACGATATCGTTGGGCATTACTTAGGCAAAGATCGATTTTCTGATCGGGCCCAAGTTTGGATCGCTCGAGGGTTCATTATTCTAGTGGTGGCCGTGACATATCAATTGAGTTTGATGGGGTACCGTAGTGTGTTCCATATGGCCATTTGGTGCTTCAGTGGATTTGCAGGATTGTTCCCGATCGTATTCGCTGCGTTGTATTGGAAACGACTGACGGCTGCCGGTGCGGTTTCTGGAATCCTCGCGATGTTTGGGAGTTGGTTGTATCTATTTGGAAAATCCGATTGGGGTGCAAACGGCAATTTTGTGTTGACACCAATGGGAATCGAGAATCCAGTGATGCCTGTGGTCGCAATCATTTGTGCTTCAACACTTGCCATGGTCGCGACGTCTTTTTTGACCAAACCACCATCTGAAAAAACACTGGCGAAATTTTTCGATCTGAAAAAGTAAGCCGTTTCCCTCATTGCTGAATTGTAAACTTTATGTCATCCCGCAGACGTCTTAAGTCGACTCCCGCCGAATCGGAAAAACATTTTGTCGACATGGCCGAATGGATTACGATGGAATCCAAGGCAGAGATTGCGAGGATGGAAGAGCGTCGCAAAGTCCAAAATACAGCAGACGCTGAGAAGTCCGGCGAAACGATTTTGGATCTAGTGATCACCGACCACGTTGATGGGTTGGGTGGGCATCAGCTGGTGACGTTCAAGCGTCGAAACGAAACGTTGAGCATGCCTTGGCATCGGCTTCGTGTGGGGGCTCCGGTTTTGGTGTCGCCTTATCGGACCGACGGGAAGGCCGAGACTGGCGTGGTGAGCCGGAAAAAACGAGATTCATTGCAAGTCGCGTTGAATCGTTGGCCGGATGCCGATGCGTTTCGAATCGACTTGACCGCGGACGAAGTCACGCGGCAACGACAGTTGTCGGCGATCATGGTTGTCAAAGATTCACGTGGGCGTTTAGGGCACTTGCGCTCGGTCATGATGGGCGAAAAGCAACCGGGTTTTTCCGAGCGTGAGTTGGATTTGGAGTTCCAGACTCATTTGAATGATTCTCAGCAGGACGCGGTTCGATTTGCGCTTTCCGCGGAAGACGTGGCGATTCTGCATGGTCCACCGGGGACGGGTAAAACGACCACGGTGGTCGAGTTGATCATTCAAGCGATCGGGCGGGGCGAGAGAGTTTTGGCTTGCGCGCCAAGCAATACGGCTGTGGATAACCTGCTGGAGCGGTTGGTTTTGGCGAAACAGCGGGTGGTTCGAATTGGCCATCCGGCGCGGGTGGCAGAACGGTTGAGAAACTATTCGCTGGATGGATTGATTGAGAGTCACGACAATATGCCAGTGATTCGAGAAATGTTGCGGGAGGCGGAATCGATTTTTCGCCGTTCAGAAAAATGGTCGCGGGCCAAGCGACAACGCGGTGAGCGTCAAGACATGCGACGTGAGGCGAAGCGATTGCAAATGGATGCAAAAATGCTGGAGCGACAAGCGATGCATTCGATTTTGGACCGAGCCCAAGTGATCTGCGCCACCACGACGTTCAACCCGGATATGCTGGGGGATCGTCGTTTCGATTTGGCCGTGATCGATGAGGCCTGTCAAAGCACCGAGCCTGGATGTTGGGTCCCGATGCTGTGTTCCGATCGATTGGTGATGGCGGGAGACCATCAGCAGCTTCCTCCGACGGTGCTGTCAACCGAAGCCGCACGGCAAGGGTTTGCGACCAGCCTGATGGAGCGGCAAATGAATCATTATGGGGGAGAAATTTCCAGGATGCTGACGGTGCAATATCGAATGCATCGTGAGATCATGGATTTCTCTTCAGGCCAGTTTTATGACGGCGCATTGGTGGCTCATGATTCGGTTGTTGAACACAAGCTGGCGGATCTGGAGGGGGTCGAGTCGAACGACTTCACCAACGAGATTGTCACGTTTATCGACACGGCCGGGGCTGGTTGGGAAGAAGAGCTTGAGCCCAATGGGTTGAGCAAACGTAATCCGCAAGAAGCCGAATTGGTGTTAAAGAAAGTGGCATTGCTGCTGGAGTCTGGGCTGGAGGCGAAGGACATTGCCGTGATCGCACCCTATGCTGCCCAAGTCCGATTGCTTCGTGATCGATTCGAGGGCAGGGGGTTGGAAATCGATACTGTGGACGGATTCCAGGGCCGCGAAAAAGAAGCGGTGATCATTTCGTTGGTTCGTAGCAATCACGAAAATGAAATCGGGTTTCTTGCTGATCGCCGTCGCATGAACGTTGCCCTGACACGGGCCCGGCGCAAGCTGTTGGTGGTTGGTGATAGCGCGACGTTGGGTGTCGATGAATTCTATCGCTCGTTTTTCGAATACGTTGAGACGTTGAACGGGTATCGCACCGTGTGGGAAGAAATGTAATTTTGTCGAGCAAGGAAGGTTCGGCTTTGGTGAGCCGTGGCAGGCAAGAAGTCGGGCCCTAAGACTCGTCTGACGAAAAAGTCTGCAGAAGTAGTCTCGGGTAATCAGAAGAATTCAACTTCAACGCCCTTCCACAAATGGTAAGCCTTTCTCCCCACAAATTTGGAGTGAGCTTGAATAAATGGCAAACCGTTTCCGTCCGAATTTGCGGAGAGAAGAGAGCTGGAAATTCTCTTCGCTGCGGTAAACTAGATTTGGCACTGGGCGGGCCATGGTCTGCGCCAAGGCGGCTAGTCAATTCGAAAGGTCAGGCGAGTCAACTCAAGCGATCTTTGGTTTTTGAGTTTCCGATGATTTGGCTGACATCGAGTCCCAAATTAGCAACGCGATGATCAATCCAGCGGCGACAAGTTGAGCGATCAATTGCAGGTCTTGCCAGCGAGAGAAAAACACCACGAGACTTAGGCTGAGCAAGGCACATCGCATGGCCCAGTTGAGTGGCTTGAACGCGTAGCCTGCGATCGCTGAAGCTAAAGCACAAATGCCAACCAGCGTGATGCTTACCGTGGCGGCAATCATGAGCGGGGAAGCCGGGGTGTTCTCGCGGGTCAGCATGATCAATTCGGGCTTGAGCACAAACGCAAAGGGCAGCGCGAATCCGACGAGGGAAAATCGGAACGCGGCGAACGCGGTGCGCATCACGTCGCCTTTGGAGATCGCCGCCGCGGCGTAGGCTGCCAGCGCGACGGGTGGCGTGACCATCGACATCATGCCAAAGTAAAAAATAAACAAATGGGCGGCCAGCGGTGGCGTGTCGAGCGTGGTCAAAACAGAGCCGACGAGCAATGCCATCAAAAGATAGCAGACCGCTGAGGGAAGCCCCATGCCGAGAATGATTGTTGAGACCATCAGCATTAGCAGCGCGAGAATGGCGCTTTCATTGGCGAAGGATTGGATTTTGGCTGGGAGGGCGGCACCGAGTCCCGTCAAGTCGACGATGCCGAGAATGATTCCAACGCAGGAGGCCGCCACGATCAAGGCCATTCCGCCTTTGGCTGCCCCGGTCAACGCATCGAGAATTTTCTGAACACTGAGGGACGTCGAGGAGCTAAACATGCTCATCACCAGGATCCCAGCCAGACTGACGCTGACGGCTCGAAAGGGCGTGAAGCCATTGAGGAGGGTTGCGATCAGGATTACGAAGGAGCCAAAAAAGACAAACCCTTGATACTTCGAATGTGACCCATCTGATTCGTCATCAACGGTCGTTTCAGGCGTGGCCCCAATTCGTTTGGCGTGAAAATGCACGGTCAGTAAGAGTGCGGTGTAATAGAGGATCGCCGGGATCAAAGCGGCTTGAATGATCTGGATGTAGGTCACGGCTGGCGTGACCATCTCCAACATCATGTAGGCACCGGCTCCCATGATCGGTGGCATCAAGGCTCCACCGGAGCTCGCGGCGGCTTCGATTCCACCGGCGGTGTTGGCATTGAATCCTGAGCTCTTCATCAACGGAATGGTAAACGTTCCGGTGGTGGCTGTATTGGCAACGGCGCTTCCTGAGAGCGATCCCATCAGTCCGCTACTGACCACGGCAACTTTGGCGGGCCCACCAGCGCTGTTTTTGAAAAGCCGCCTGGCGAACTTGATCACGTATCCGGTGGCCCCGGTTTGCTCGAGCAAGGTCCCGAATAGAACAAATAGGAACACGTAAAGGAACATGACTTTGAGCGCGATTCCAAACACGCCACCGGCCTGGAGGAATGCTTTCTGCGAAATCTGTTCCCAAGATGCCCCGCGATGCGGAAACAGCCAGTCCGGCATGCTCTGTCCGAACAAGGCGTAGGCGATGAAAATTGTGCACAGGATTGGCAATGTCCAGCCGATCGCCCGGCGAGTGGCTTCGAGGACGAGTAGGAGGCCGATCCCCGCGAACACGAAATCGATTGGCTTCTCATTGCCGGCACGATCACCAAGCTTGGCACCATCGATCCAAAGCGACTCAAATCGTTCGCTGGTTTGGACGAATACGTAACCAAACACGGCGACCGTTGCTAAAACCAAAAATCCGTCAATCCATTGGATTGGAGACTTGTCGCTCCAGCGTTTAACCATTGGGCGAGACAGGAAAACCAATACCAAACCCAGCATTCCAAACAACGCCAGGTTGGGTTGTTCTTCAAACAGGTTGGTGTTGACCGCGGCCAAGACAAAAACCGACAGCACCACGGCGCAGATGCCGTAGATCAATTCTTTGGATTGCTTTAGGCGACTGCTCATAAGATGACTTTTCTACAGGCCAAGAATGTCAAACTGGGATCGTCAAAGCGTCTGAATGGGTGGCTTTGTTATCAACTCCAGTTTGGCGGCCCAACGGTTCTGTTGGACAGCCATAGGAGCTGAACATGGCTGGCAGGCTGAAATTTCAGGATCGACGAATCAGAGATGCGTTTCGTCGAACTATTCAGCTTTCGGCCAAATCCCGGCTTCTTTGTAGAACTTGATCGCACCAGGATGGAACGGCGTTCCGGTGTCGCGAACCACATTCTTCGGGTTGAGTGCTTTCGCAGCCGGATGTTTCTCAGCGATTTGGGCGCGATTTTCGTAGATGATTTTTGTCAGTTGATAGACCATTTCGTCGTCGACATTCGCGTGAGTGATCAAGTGCATGTTGCCCACGTTGATCCCAGTGATGTCTTCTTCCAAGTCGGAATACGCATCGGCTTTGACGGGGATCGGAAAGTAGAACGGGTATTGCGTAAGTTTGCTGGGCGCGTCGGCGTCCAGTTTGATGAACACCACGTCTTGAGAAGCACACAATTGGGTCACGGCTGGAATCGGAATGGCTCCACCCATGAACGCCGCATCGGCTTTGCCATCGGCGAGCATATCACTGGCGGTGAAGTAGTTTCCGTCGAGGACTGTCATGTCTTCGTATTTGATGCCGTGGACTTCCAGAAGTGGTTTGAGGAAGTAGTCGAATCCTGCACCGGCGGGCCCCAGCACGACTCGTTTGCCTTTGAGGTCTGCGATGGTTTTGATTCCAGTGCTGGCCGTTGTTACGAAAACGCCAACATTGGGAGCTAGGGTCGCGACGGTTCGCACCTCGTGTGGTTTGCCCCAAGCCCCTTCGCCCTTGGTGGCGAAGTATGAGATAGCAGCATTGGCCATTGCGAACTCGAGGTCGCCGGATTCCAGTTTGCGGATGTTCTCTTGGGTCCCCTTGGTGCCTTGCGGGGCGACCTTCCAATTCAAGTCGCCTTTGTTGGCTTCGACGACACTGGCGATCGCATTTCCAACGGGCGCGAAAGCACCACCTGCGGGGGCAGTGCCGATCGTGATAAACGTTGCGGGTTTGCCCGTTGCGGGTTTGCCGCAACCGGCGGTTACTGCGCAAACAACAAGGCCTAGCATTGCCAGAACGGGGAGAGTGCTAAATCGTTTCTGGGTTCGTCGCAACATCTGAAATTCCTCGTTGGAGTGCTTTTACTAAGGCTGACAAGCCGAAATATTTAAGTGGCTTAGGAGATTTTCCAGCGGCCGCTGGAATCGAAGCTAATCATACCACGCGCCTTTTTTCGGCTCTACGGTGCTTCCCAAAAATCGTCGTGTTGAAGCGACTCTTGCTGGTCAGGATAAGACGATCTGAAGTTGTGTGATTTGGTACAGGCGACCGGCAGATTGTCTGAGCCATTTGATAAGCGGTGGTGAGCCGTATTGCCGCGGTACGGCTATTGAAGAGGCAACTTAGGAGCTGGCGCCACGTTCGATTCCGTAAAGGCGAGGATCGGACGAGTGTTCTGCTTAGCTTACGGGCTTGTTGATTTAATGGCAGGTTAACTGCGGTTAAGCGGCAGCGGTGGTGCCCGAATGCGTAAGCGAGCGAGGGCCCTCATTGGTGGCTTGCCGTCAATGGTTGTTGGTTCTCGCTAACACGATCAAGCCTCATCGTATAACGACAAGCCGGGAGGCGACCGTGTTTTGCGATTTCGATAGGCCAATGTTTGCAAGGCCGGTGTCATGCCGATTGGGTATTGTCTTGCAGTGGCGGATGTTCCCGGTGCTTCGGACACGCCGACGACTGCCGGCTAATCGCTAAACGATCTATCGTTTCGCATGCCCAATCAACAAGGCCTTACGCATCGGGTTGCCATGCTTGCCTTCGGCTCAGTATTTTTAAGCAGTGAGAGTCTCGTCGGGATACCAGGATTTCCTCGCAACCGCCTCGGGAGCCTATTTTTTCGGCGTCAGTTTTTTCAGCTCGATTTTGCGGAACTGCGTGCCGTGGCTTTCTGATTGGATTGAAATCGTACCTTCGCTAATCATTAATTCGCCGTCGACGATCAATGCTTGGGCGACCTTGTCCCGCGGATCGTATTGCGGGTTCGTATACTCCAACACGGTTTTCCCGCCGATTTTGTGGCGGATGACTTGATTGCCGCGAACTTCGATTTCCACGGTCACCCAATCGTCACCACGAAATGTGCTTGAGGTGCTTGATGTACAATGCGGTTTGAAAAGTTTCCCCTTCATCACGACGTTGGTCCCGGGAGTGCAAAGGTTCAGCGTGGAGCATTCGCCTTGGGCCTTGCCACCTAGCAATTGGACTTCGATCGAAACCGGGAAATCCTGATCGATCGTCATTTTCGCGGGATCTTGGCCGTGTAGCATGAGGCCGTTGTTTCGGTAGGCCCAGCCGGGACCGTTCTTGACTTGATCGCCGATGAATCGGTATTCGCAGCGGAGAATGTAGTGGGAGAAGGCGTCTTTGTAGAACAGGTGGCCGAATCTCTCCCAAGCGGCTTTCTTGCCGTCGAGGCTCATGAAATCCGAGTCAACGTATTTGTCGTAGGCCACTGTCAGCAGGCCGTCGTCGACTCGAAAAGTATCGGCGTAGTTGACGCCGAGTTTGTGGCCACGGATTTTCGGGGTCCAGCCGGTCAGGTCTTTGCCGTTGAACAGCTGAATCCACTCGCCGTCTTCTTGAGTAGCGGCGGCTGATTCTGTGGCCGTTTTGCTGGCGGTAGGCTTTTCAATGACTCCCTGGGCCATCAAAGCGGTCGAAAACAAAGAAATGATCAATACTGCGGACGCGGCTGCCGACAATTGTGGAATGCTCATTGGTTTCATTAAAAGCTCGTAAGATCTGACTGCGTTTCCGGAAAACACTTAGTATAGCGTGTTTGTGAGACTGAGTTTTGGTCCCAAGAGACGAAAAAGCCCTTGGGGTGGGAACGGTGGCTGCAGCTGGAATGCTCTGAATCTCTTGTTTCGCTGGAAATAACGGCTTGTCAGAGCGGCGGTTATTTGCATAATGGCGTGACTTGGGACGGAGCCCAAAGGGTTTTATCCTCATTGTCGGACTGAAAAAATTAGAAGAGGCTACTGGTTCATTGGCGAAAATGCGAAGAAAGACCAATCGTCGTAAGGCGAAGGCAAAAACACGAACGGCACGTAAAGATCCGTTGTACGTTGATGGCGAACGGCCACGTCCAATGTACGTCGATTACAAAGATGTTGAATTGCTCAAGAAATTGATCAATCGCCACGGCAAGATCGTCGGCCGCCGCAAGACTGGCTGCACTGCGATTAGCCAACACGCGGTTACTGAGTCGATCAAGCGCGCTCGCTTCATGGCTTTGTTGCCATTCAAAGGCGATTAGTCAACGTACTGTAGGGCGCAACACCGAACGTAGCGTCGTGCCGATCCGTTAAGATATTCAAGCCTGCCCGGTTCAACTTGGCAGGCTTTTTCTATGCTACGCTCACCTAAAAATGTCGCATTGTGATGTGGCGTTTTCAATGATTTGAATTCCGATTGGGAACACGCGGATGTCCGAAGTATTTGTCACCCAGCGACGCGTGGAGTTTCGTGATACCGACATGGCCGGGATCGCGCACTTCTCCAATTTTTTTGCCTATATGGAACAAGCTGAGCATTCATTACTGAGAAGTTTGAACTTGGGCGTGATCTGTGTGATCGACGATCGGGAAATCAGTTTCCCCCGCGTCAACGCTCAATGCGACTATCTCAATGCAATTCGGTTCGAAGACATGATCGAGATTCAGGTCGTGGTCACGAACATCGGAACCAAGAGCATTACTTACGGTTTCAAGTTTTTCCGTGACCAAACGCCGGTCGCCAAGGGATCAATCACCGTCGTTTGCTGCTTGATGAAGCATGGTGAGCGACCGGAGTCGGTGCCGACGCCGCAGAAATTTATCGACTCGATAAAACCCTATTTGATCGCCGAGTGAAGTGATTTCGAAGGGGCTAAGGTCCCATTCGCTTTCGGACTTGTTGAGTGAGTGAGCCGAAGTCGACAATGTTAGCCCTGCGCGTAAGCGAGTATGCGTTATGATCGAAGGCGGGCCACTCAAGAGGGTTCTGCCGCGCTGACGCATTCGGGCTATGATTGCCCCCACTTAGCCGGTCATTAAATCAATAAGCCCTTGCGCGTCGGGTTACCATTCCTTGGTTCGCGAGCACTTAGATAGTAAAGTGTCAGCTTCGGAGTGAAGTGCGTTGAGTTTGTTGAGCAAGAGATTTAAAGTTTCCACCGTTCGTTCCTTTCGTTGAGAGCTCATGTCGGCCTATCTTCAAAACTTGACGATCCGTTTGGCGACGGGCGTCGGTCGCCTACCGGAGTCGACTCGTCAATTGCACACGGACTATTTTTTGGCGGCTCAGCAGCCTGATGGAGGGTTTTCGGGACGTGAAGGTGGCAGTGACCTTTACTACACCACATTTGCGATGCGGGGGCTTTCGATTCTTGGTGAGTTGTATGGCGAAGTCGCTGATCGGGTCGAGGCGTTTTTGAAACCGCAGCTTTCGACTCACCAAACGATTGTGGATTTCTTCTCGTTGTTTTACGCTGCGAACTTGCTGAAGGTTTCGGCTGGCAAGGACATTTTTGCCGACGCCGATCCCAATTGGCCCAAACAAGTGGCTGATTTTCTGCACACGCTTCGTCGTGAAGACGGAGGTTACGCCAAGGCTCCAGAGGGCAACGCAGGGAGTACCTACCACACCTTCCTCGTCTTGCTGGTTTTGCAATTGATCGAGCAGCCGATTCCTGAGCCGGAGAAAGTCATTGGATTCTTGAACTCGCGCCAGGATGCCGAAGGCGGCTGGCACGAGATCCGAGTTAGCAAACGCCCCGGGACCAATCCCACGGCTGCGGCGGTTGGCAGCCTGACGATTCTCAATGCGATTGATGAAGCGAAGGATCCAGAACTGGTCGCCACGACGCTCGATTTTCTGGTCGAGATGCAAACGGACGAAGGCGGCCTGCGAGCAAATACAAGGATTCCGATCGCCGACTTGCTGAGTTCTTTTACGGGTGCCCTGACGTTGATCGATTTGCAGGCGTTCGATGAAATTGATATCGAAGCGTACCGCAAATTTGTGCTTGAGATGCAGCGTGAAGAGGGCGGTTTTCAAGCCGCAGCGTGGGATACAGCACACGACGTTGAGTATTCGTTTTATGGCCTGGGGTGTTTAGCGCTCCTTGAGAACCACTAAAATGAACGTCGGTCGGGCAGGGTGAAATGTATTCGGCCCGAGTCCCAGGCCTCCAGTACGAAGTAGGTTTCATTTCGATCCGAAACGCGTTCGCGTCGGGGATCGTTCGCATCACTCCATTCAGAATTTTACTCATGCCTGATTTTGTAGCTCGTGATTTGGTGAAGGAATTCGAAACGCCAACGCAACCGTTGCGGATCCTCGATGGCGTCTCGGTCGAGTTGGAACGCGGCCAAAACTTGGCGGTGATCGGAGATAGCGGGAGCGGCAAAAGTACGTTCCTGCATCTGGCGGGGACGCTGGATGTGCCGACGTCGGGAACGGTGGAACTGTTGGGTACCGATTTGGGTTCGCTTTCGGAATCCGAGATGGCCAAGTTTCGCAATGAGAACATCGGATTTGTGTTCCAAGAGCACCATCTGCTTCCGCAGCTTTCGGCGCTCGAGAATGTTTTGATTCCCGTGGTCGCGACCGGTGGAACCAACGACGCGTCGATTGGGCGGGCCAAAATGTTGCTCGAAAAAGTTGGCTTGGCCGATCGGATGACACATCGGCCTGCGGCCTTGTCGGGCGGAGAGAAACAGCGGGTTGCGGTGGCCCGGGCGCTGATCTGTGAGCCGGTGATGCTGCTGGCCGATGAGCCGACGGGCAGCCTTGATCATGTCAATGCGGAAAAGATCGGCGAGATTCTGCTGGAGCTGCAAGCGGTCAATAACGCGATCTTGATTTGCGTGACGCATAGCTCGAGTTTGGCCGAGAGTTTTCAAACGCAAATGAAACTCGAGAACGGCAAGTTCGTGTAGTCGTTGAAGCGGAGGCTGGCGGCGGACGTGTGACGTTTGCAATCTTGATTTTTGACCAGAGTGATCCAATGACGCAGTGGCAAATCGCGTTTCGAAGTTTCAAATTCTATCTGCGAACCAACCTCGCAATCGCGCTTGGCGTGGCAGCGGCGACGGCGGTTTTGACCGGTGCGCTGGTCGTCGGCAGCAGCATGCGGAATAGTTTGCGCGAGCTCACATTGGAGCGATTGGGCGAGATCGATGAAATTCTCGTGTCCGATGGATTCTTCAATCAGTCGTTAGCCAACCAAATCGAGCAGACGGAGGCGTTCAAATCTCACTACGATAAAGTCACGCCGGTGATCATGTTCCCGGGCGGAACCGTCGAAGTCGAAAGAGACAATTCGACCAGCAGAGCAGGGCAGGTGGCAGTGCTGGGGATCCAGGATGATTTTTGGAGTTTGGGGAATGAGTCTGACGGCACTCAGGAAAAACTCACCGGCGATGTCGTCATCATCAACCAGGCGTTGGCTGATGATCTTGGTGTAACGGCTGAGGAGGTCAAGTCAGGTGCGGCGACGGTGACCGTCCGGATTCCGAAACAGACGCAATTGCCAGCCGACAGTCCGATGGGTAAGAAAACGGACTTGATCGAGAGTATTGTCGATCTCAAGGTCGTGCAGATCATTCCAACTCAGGGGCTTGGCCGGTTTGGGATGCGTCCAACTCAATCGGATCCGCTCAATGTTTATTTGCCGATTGAGGTTCTGCAGGATTCGCTCAGCAGAACGGTCTTGAAGCACAAGTCAGATCGGGCTCAAGCCAATGTTTTAATGGTCTCTGCAAAAGGTAAGACGGCTCCCGACGCGGATGTTTCCCAGGGCCTCCGCAATGCGGTGCGGCCGACGCTGGAGGATCTCGGGTTGCGATTGAAGCACGTGACGCAGACGTTTGGTGAAGGCGACGATGCGAAAACGATATATGACTATTGGAGTCTCTCTTCGGACAAAATGGTTTTGTCGGGTGAAGCTGTCGATTCCATCGTGGCTGAGTTCCCTGGTTCGACGCCTGTGTTTACTTATTTGGCCAACGATATTCGGGCCATCGACAAGCCATCTGGGATTCCGTTTTCAATGATCGCGGCGGTGGATTTTAATGATTCATTTGCGCCGGAGTCTGCTGTTTCTGGCCAGCCGATTCGAACGCCTGCGGAACATGAAATCGTGATCAATCAATGGGCGGCAGCAGATCTCGGGTTGGAAATCGGTGATAAGGTTAAGGTGGCGTACTTTGATCCCGAAACGACGCACGGCGCTCAAACCGAAAGCACGGTCGAGCTCACGATCATTGACATTGCCAAGCTAACGAAGCCGGAAACGCCGTTCAGTGTTTCTCGCCGCGGAGCCGTCACGCCTGCGACCTATAAAAACGAGCCAACGCTTGCCAATGATCCGTATTTGACTCCGGAAGTTCCGGGTGTGACTGATGCGGAGTCGATTGAGAATTGGGATTTGCCGTTTCAAACGGCAGATAGAATTCGTTCTCAAGACGACGATTATTGGAGTGATTATCGAACGACGCCGAAAGGATTTGTCTCGTTGGCGGCTGGGAAGAGGTTGTGGGGCAGCCGGTTTGGCTCGACGACCAGTTTTCGGATTTCCAATTCGGGAGCGACTCAAGCAGCATTGGAGCGGCGGTTGCTGGCGCGGATCGCGTCTGATGAAGCTAGGCTAGGATTGCATTTGGTGTCGGTCAAACGCCAGGGGCTGGAAGCGTCCAAGGGCTCGACGCCTTTCGACGCCTTGTTTCTTGGGCTGAGCATGTTTGTAATCGGGGCTGCCTTGATTCTCGTCTCACTATTGTTTCGATTGGGATTGCAGCAGCGTGCGGCGGAATTGGGGATCTACAAAGCGACGGGGTTTAATCAAAAACAGATCCGTCGAATTTGGCTATCCGAAATGTTGTTGGTTTCATTGTTCGGAGCGGTCGTCGGAGTTGTGCTGGGAGTCTGCTATGCCTGGTTGATGATTCTAGGATTATCGACGTGGTGGGTGGGGGCAATTGCCCGACCGTTTTTGACGCTTTACATTTCGCCATTGAGTTTGGTCATCGGATTTTTAAGTGGGATGTTGATGTGTGTTCTAACGATCAGTTGGTCGTTGCGTCGAACGAGAGCCCAGCCGGTGCGTAGTTTGCTGGCCGGTGAGTTGGAATCGCAGGCCGGGGGCTTGGCGCGGAAGGGCCCTGCTTGGGTAGTTATGTTGGCGTATGCGTTAGTGGCGGTCGCGATTCTGCTGGCGGTGGTCGCAATTTTCCTGTCGGGTCAGGCCCAGGCGATCTCGTTCTTGAGTGCGGGGTTTTCGATCTTGACGGCGCTTTTGATTTTCGTTTACCAGTGGCTGAGACGACCGAGCACCACGACAACAGCAGGGAGTTTAAGCTTGTCCCGGTTGGCGATGTTGAATGCCAAACGCAACCCACTGCGAAGTACGTTAACGATTGGATTGGTGGCGGTTTCAAGTTTTCTGATTGCGGCGTTGAGTTCATTTAGGTTAACGCCTTCGGAGCTTGGAACGGCTGGATTTGACTGGGTGGCGCAAAGTAGTCAGCCGGTTTTTGATGATTTGAGTACAGTGGAAGGGCAGATCAAGGCACTGGGAGTTGGCAATGCTTTGGAGGCTGGGACGACCGTGATGTCGTTTCGGTTCAAGCCGGGCGAGGATGCCAGTTGCAGCAACCTTTATCAATCGACTCAGCCTCGAGTTTTGGGCGTATCCGAGTCGTTTGTTAAACATTTCGATTCACCCGAGGCGGTTTCGTTCGGATGGGCCACCAGCTTGGCAGCCGCGCCCGCGGAGGCCCAGAATCCTTGGCAATTGTTGGGTGGCAAAACGGTTCATGCTGGGACGGAAGAAGATCCGATTCCGGTGGTGATTGACCAGAACACGGCGATTTACAGTTTGAAGATCATGGCGCCGGGGACGGTGCGGCAAGTGCAATATGATTCGGGCGAGTCGATTTATTTCCGGGCAGTCGCTTTTTTGGAGAACACGATTTTGCAGGGTAGCTTGATTATGTCCGAACGAGATTTCGAGAATGCTTTTCCTTCCACGGCAGGCTATCGGTACTTCTTGATCGATGACGGTCCTGAGGCGGAGGCTTCGAATGCCGAAACGGCAAACTTGTCGAACAGTGTGGCGATGTTAGAAGACCGTTTGAGCGATCAGGGTTTTGATGCCAGATCGGCTCCAAAATTGCTGGAGGGATTCATGGCTGTTCAGAATACCTATATCAGCACGTTTCAGACATTGGGCGCGTTGGGATTGTTGTTGGGAACGTTTGGCTTGGCGGCCGTTCAGATCCGCAGCGTGCTGGAGCGGAAGAAAGAATTGGGATTGATGCGAGCGGTTGGGTTCGCGCGGGCCAAGCTTTCGAAAATGGTCTTGATGGAAAACGCGTGGCTGTTGCTGGTGGGGATGGGGGTCGGGATCGTGGCGGCGTTGTTTACGGTGCTTCCGCATTGGCTGGTCGGCACGGCTTCTGTGCCATGGCTGGCGTTGGCCGCAATTTTTGCGGGCATCGCAGCGGTCGGCTTGATCGCTGGCTGGCTGGCTTCGCGGATCATCTCAAAGACGCCGCTTCTGGAGTCGCTGCGGGGCTAGTTTTTTTGTAACCAGGCCGTATTTCCTGCCGACCAAGCCGATCCAGTAACTAAGCCGTAGGATGGGCACGTTTGCCCGTCTGAGTCAGCTCATTGTCGACTGCGCAGGAGACAGGTTGGACGCGTTGGAAGCCAATTCCGCCCCATCAAAAGCCATGGCTAACACAAATCGGCTGATCAAATCAAGACTCCCGTCGATCGCATTGCCCCGATCCTTCGCTTGACGGTAAAACGAATTACGTCGGAAATATCGAGTTGGAGGAGGTTTCGAGGGAGCATTTTTTTGACAATCAGGGCTTAGGACTTGCCGTTGGCAAGTCGTTTTGATTAGAATCCCGTTCTGCTAATTGAGAAATGCCGGCGTGGCGGAATTGGCAGACGCGATGGATTCAAAATCCATTGGGGGCAACCCCGTGGAGGTTCAAGTCCTCTCGCCGGTACTTGAGTAAAAGCGGGAAAGAGTTCAGTGAAGCTTGTAAGAGCAACGCTGTTCGAATTCCCGCTTTTTTTCGTGTCGGTGCTCTTACACGCGTTCGCAGGCTGCTTGTTAACACTCGGAAGTGCCTGTTTAACAACTCGTCGGAGCCGCTAGGTTTTTGGATACAAGCAAAAAACGACCCATTTTTACTCGGCAATTCAAAAAGCCATACGTTTGTTAACGCGGTTTTGGCGTCCCATCAAACGTTCAAATCAGGTTGTTGGGACAGCCAATCGGCCATTTCTGTCCCCATCAAACGAACGATTTGTCGGGACGAATAAGTCAGCCTCAATCCAACCCAGCGAAAAGCAGATCGCAACATAGTGCACATTAAAGCACCTCATGGAATGGCGTCCGCAGCGTTGGCGTCGCTTCCCGAATCGAGGGCATTGCGAACCGCAGAAGCATTGCCCTTGAGTGCTGCATCTCGAAACGCATCATCACTGACGGCTGGTTTTGGTTTGGCTGCCAGAGTCAAGGAGTTGTTGTTTTCCGAATTGGGATGCGTCGTCGTTTCCGCATTTTCGGCGATTTGAGTTTCCGTTGTCGCTTTTGCAGTCTCTTCGGCATCGGGAGGCGGCCAACTGCCCGTAATTCCCAGACACAACAACGTGATGGCCAAATAAAAGTTGCGATGGCGAATGGTTATGGTTTTTTCCGATGTTGGGATGGACTATGCCTGAATTGGTCAGTGACTTTGGACGACCATCGTAACTCACTTGATTGGGTTATTCATCTTTTGGCGGGACAAACCGATGTTTGCCTTGTTTAGCGGCTTTGTGACTTTCGGGCGTATCCTGTTCCACGCCCGGATCACCCTGGGCTTTCATCCAGTCGTCAAGCCTTTTGCTCAACTGTTGTTTCAACATTGCATGCTCCGGTTTGTCTGCCAGATTTTCCATTTCGTATTTGTCACTGGAGAGCCGATAAAGCTGTTCCGCCGGGCGATGCATGTATCGCTTCACCAATTCGTAAGTGTGTTTGTTGGTCGTCGAATCCCAAATCCAGGTTCCCCAGTACGGATTATTCAGAAGCCCATCCCCTTTGACGCCCATCAAATGCTTTTCAATATACGTTTCATCTGGAGAGAGATTGCGGATGTAGTGAAACTCGCCATCGGTAATGGAGCGAATGGGGTACGCGGGCCCTTCGGGAATATTGTTGTGCATCCCAAAAACGTAATCGCAATGACGATCGGTTTTTCCGTTCAAGACTGAAAGAAAGCTTGTGCCGTCGAGCGGTTTGTCGATTCCGCTGCCGCCACAGGCTTCCAGGATTGTCGGGACAAAGTCGGCGTACTGAACAAGAGCCTTGGTTCGAATGCCGCCTTTGATTTTGCCGGGCCAACGTGCCATTAGTGCCGTATGAACTCCAGTGTCCCAGTTTGTCCATTTGCAACCGGGGAACTGGGAACCCTGTTCGGACGTGAACATAACAAGTGTGTTGTCTGATTGACCGGCCGCCTCAAGTGCGGCCAGTATCTCACCGACCTGCCCGTCCATGTAAGTGATTTCGGCGAGGTATTTTGCGAAGTCTTCGCGGGTTCGTTTGGTGTCCGCGAGGTTGGGTGGAAGCTTTAGTTTATCAATCGGATATTTAGACGCGTCACCCATCACCCACGGCACATGCGGCTCGACCAGGGCGACAACCAAGCAAAACGGTTGATCAGGATCACGCGACATGAATTCTGAAACGGCGGTGACGTCGTGCGGTTGGGTCGGATTGCGAACGCAGTTTTTGTCGAAACCAGCGACTTGTTCAAAAGGAAATGACTTTCGGGGCGCGACGTGAACTTTTCCGGCAAGACCGACTCGATAATCGAGTTCACGCAGATAGTGTGGCAAGCTCCGTGTGCCGGATCGACTGGCCGAATGATTCCACGCGCATCCATTTCGCATTGGATACTGGCCCGAATACAACTCGGCTCGACACGGCTGACACATGGCAGAACATAAATAGGCCCGATCGAACACCAGGCTTTGTTTGGCCAATGCGTCGAGGTTGGGCGTCTTTGCATTCTCACCGCCGTATGCAGGCAGGTCAGAATGCGTGCAATCGTCGGCCATGATGATCAACACGTTTGGCCGCTCAGTCGCGGAGAGTCGATTTGGCGTTGTCAACAAAGCCAAGCCAATAAAGATGATCAGAAACCTGTTGAATGTCATGTTTTGATGTTACAAGTT
>JBLINZ010000068.1:0-18541 GCA_047639375.1 Mariniblastus sp.
AGAGATGCTCTCGTTCGTCTCCGTAGTGGTTCCGATGCTGATGATCCCTCGATTCGAAGCCTTAGGCTTGACGCCCGAGAACATGGTATTCATCGCGGGATTGATGTATGTGATCATTCGATTTGGGATTGGCGGATTGTTTCGGCGTTACACCAAACACCGTGGAATGTGGCACAGCGTCCCCGCTGCGATCATTGCAGGCCTGGCGACATTCATGGTTTGCCTATCATCAGATTTTGAAATCCGAATTTTCAAAGCCTGGGCCGTTGTCCTGGGTTTCATCACGCACTTGGTGCTCGACGAAATCTATGCGGTCAACTGGCAGGGAAAACTCCCCACGACCAAGAAGAGTTTTGGAACGGCGATGAAGTTCTGGGGCAACAACTCTTGGGCGAATTTCGCGACCTATGCCAAACTCGCCGTTCTCGTTGCGATGATCGCCAGCGACGACTATGTGATGGATTGCGTTTGCGAGCATCCAACGGCCGAGCCTGGAACGCCGTTTGAATATCTCCAAAGCCTATTCGCACATCATGAAGATCACGAATCGCTAATTCGATAGTTCATGATTAAGAAGCAATAGTGACCCGCTGCGCAAGCGAGTGGTAAAGCCGCCGTTCGCTCCGAGGCTGACATTTAATTGTTTTCAATCGCGCCAAGCGAGAAATAGTAGCCGGACATCTAAAATCTCTTTCGGCTATCGACGAGAATCGTCACGGGTCCATCGTTGACCAATTCGACTGCCATGTCAGCTTGAAAAACCCCGGTTTGCACATCCAGTCCCCTACCCCGCCCTAGTTCCACGAATTGCTGATAGAGGCGATTTGCGATCTCCGGCTCGGCGGCTTGGATGAAACTTGGCCGCCTGCCTTTGCGAACGTCGCCCAGCAGCGTGAACTGGCTGACGACCAGCATCTGTCCGCCAACGTCAGCCAACGAAAGATTCATCTTCTGTTGCTCGTCTTCGAATACCCGAAGCCCGACGGTTTTGTTGAATGCGTACTTCAAGTCAACTTCGTCGTCGCCTTTTTCCACTCCCAACAGCACCAACAACCCCCTCCCAATTTCGCCGGTCACTTGATCGTCAACGACAACTTTGGATCGAGTGACGCGTTGTATGACTGCTCGCATGGGAAAAGCCTCGTGCTAGGTTTCAAAGTAGACGACTTTGCCAAGCTTGGCACTACCGGTCGATCGTGCTGCCAGCCGTCGTAGCCTGTTGGCTCTGCTCGAACCTTCGTATGCGAGCAATGTACTCGTCCGTCAAATCCACCGATTCAAGATTGGAAGAGTCAATCACGAAAAATCGGTCCGTAATTCCGGTCGGCGAATTGGAATCGACGGTCAACGATTGAGTGGCGGAAAAAGCTAGCGTCACGGTGGGGATCGGACCAGGCAGCCCAGCCCCATCAGGTGAAGACTTAACTTTCTTGTTCCTAGGAATTCGTTTTCTCCCAGGGAGTTCGAACTTCAAGAACGAGATCTGTTTGGGAAAGTAGCCGAATTGCGGGTGCCGCTCAAAAATCAATTCAACCGCATGCGGCAACTGAGCCGGCACTTGGCTCCAATCAGAAGCGTTAAACGGTGAATCTCGCGGCTCAAACGCAATTGAACCGGACCCAAGAATCCGCCGAAGGACGTTCTCATCCCAACTTCCTCGCAACGTCACGGTGGAATCGTTTCCAAATTCTGGCGGCCCAAAATTGAACGCAGAGGCCAAGTGCTGAAACAGACTGGCGATCCCACCAGAGGCGACCCAGCCAGTCGGCGAGATTCCTCCGCTTCGCTCGCCCGCTTTTTCCGAAACACGAAGCAAATCGACAAACTCAAATTTTCGATCGGCTCCTTCTGTCTGCAACTTGTAGACAAAGCGACCATCACATAATTGAAATACGCGAGGCGAGTTAGGAAGCATCCCAAAACTCAAATCGATCCTTGATTTACTGGTCCCCTGGCCCATTTGGTAATAAGAGCCCGTCGCCGAAACGACTTCGCCATACATATTTCCCGTCATTTGCAATGTAGACGTCAAGGGTTGCGAATCAGCAACTTGTTTTGCCGTTGCTGCCAAAAACGTAATCGATTGCTGGTTAGAGACTGAGAAAACAAAACGATTCGCGGGAGATTTTGCGTTTGGTTGCTTAGCCGCCTCAGCACTAACTGCGGTTTCATCGGTCGTGAGCATTGTGCTATCAGAATTCTCTGAGGCAACGGCGTCCTGATAGCTCGCTCGAGCGTTGAAGGATGAATCGGCTGCCAGGTCCTTCACCCGCTGACGACCCGAATTCGCCGAGTCAACGTTTTGTGGAGGTTGAGCCAAGTCGCCGGCAACTTGGCTTGAACCTGTCGAAGCACCCGTTTGATCGCCGCTTGACTTTGACGATTCTGTCGATTGGGAGAACCACAAAAGGCATCCGGCTGCTAGCAGAGCGACGGCGAAGGGTAATTCCTGCTTCATGAATGGGATATGCGGATTTTTCCAAAGAATGGCGTTGTGACGGGCCGAACTAAACAAAAGTAGCCACCCGGGCTCAAGACGCGCCTCATCGAATCTATCTCGAGGAGCCGCACATTCTAGGAATGGCAAGAACGCGGGTCTACGCCAGTTTGTTGCTTGAAGCAGCAAACCCAATACGAATTTTTGAAACAGACTTTTGATTGCACGTGCCCATGAGGGTGCGGGCATGTCGCGCTTAGCAAGTGCAACTCGCATGTGCTTGGCAAAACCTTTAAGGGGGAATCTGATGTACGCACGTTTAGTTACGGGCATCACCATGCTGGCGTTAGCCACTTTGACTACCGCGGCACAAGCCCAGATGCAGCGTGCCCGCACTGGAATTCCAGTTGGTCACAATTTGCCACCGGCTCAAATGCTGATGGAACCAGGCCCCGGCGTTGGTGGCCCTGGCCCAGGTGTTCTGAACCGTGGATCGCGAATGGGCGGACCAGGGAGCGGAGCTGCTTACGGACCGTTTGGTGCGGTCACCACTCAAAGCGTCCAAGTTCTTTTTGATCGACCTGAAATGATGCAGGTTGCTTGGGACGTTTCTGGAATTGGCCGATACGACTCAACTCCATTGACCGTTCCTGGCCGGCAGAACTTTGCTCAAGGCGGAATCTTCCGCTTGAAAGTGACGAACATCGAAGGTCGACCAGGCATGGAGCTTTATCCAACGCTTGAAATCGGTCGATCGAACAAGCGAACGTCGGCCTACCTAGCCCACGCCGCTGTTCCAATTCAGTTCACAGCAGAAGACTTTGACCAAGTAGCCGCGGCTAACTTCGTCACCAAAGTCATCTACGTTCCTGATCCTGCCTACCAAGAATTGGCTTTGGCCGGAGTTGACACACTCGTCAGCACACGTCTTGATCCAGGTGTCGATCCGATCACAGAAGCTGATCGTCGCGGCTCGATCCTAGCGATTGTGCGAATCGGTAACAAAGACCTAGAAGTCCCCGGCGTTGATCCTGCGATTGCCGCAGGAGCCATGCCAATGGGAATGGGAATGGGAATGAACGGTGGCGTTTCGGATTACATTTCTGGCGTCACAGGACCAAACTACGGAATGCCATCAGTCGGCACCAACATTGGCCTTCCAGGCCCTCCGCACATTCCATTAGGCGGACCAGCTGGACTTCGTCGATACGACATCCACAACCACACTGCGATGCAGATTCCTGGTCCCACACCACGAGTCGACGTGCATGTCCGACAGAAACCAGGTTTGAGTTATCCACGACCAGCCGACCGAGTGCTGATCCAGGAAAACACGATCCGACCTCCGCACTACAATGGCCAGCCACCGGCTGACATGGTTCGCGGCGTTCTTCAGAACGATTGCGAAGATTGCCCACCAGCAAACGGGCTTCGTCGCTAGTGAGGAAGATGTAACACAAACGAGCCGCGATGGCGAAAGCTCTCGCGGCTTGTTTTTTGTCTGCTGATGCTCACCGTGCACGAGGATCAGTCATGACGCAGTCATACGTTTGGGGCAACGGGTCCCTTGTCCACACTTGATATCATTCGAGTAATACGATGAAGCAGTTCATTGCCTCGGCCCTCATTTGTCTGATCACAGCGACAACGCTTTCGTTGGCTGCCGGCTCAGCTCAAGCCCAAATCAATCATGAGTTGATCCGAGGAGACATGCCGCCTGGAATGGCCGCTGACTTCTACCGTATGAGCAACCCAAAACTCGCCGGACACGTTCAACCCGTTCGCGTTTTTTGTCCCGATGCAACACGCATCGAAGTCGCAGCCAACAGTGGATACGTGCAAATCAATTCGTCGCAAGTTTCCGTGGGAATGATCGCTGGCCCGGTTTACCGGTTCAAGGTCACAGACATTCCCTTGCACGACGGCGAAGCACTGTACCCCTCTGTTGAGATTCTCAATCGACTCCATCCGCCCCAAGGACTGGCTAACAATTTTCCAGTTCAAGTCGTGATCTCAAAAGACGATCTCAAGCAAGCGTTGGCAGGCCGATTGGTCACCCGCGTCATCTACTTGGAAAATCCAGAAACCGCCCTGCCCCATCGTCATGTTGAAAACGATCAACCTTCATTTGACGTGGGAGGTGCAGGCGATCCTTTGCGAGCCGCCGAGAAGCTTGGGCGGCCGATGGCGATCCTGAGAATTGGCTCGCGAGTCCCCATGGACTCAGACAGCAGGAACGCTTTCAATTTCAACGCTCCTGCAGCCAATATCTTGCCCGATCCGGAAGCCATCCAACGGGACCCAAATTGGGAAGCCCAGAATAGCCAAGCGTCCAAGCAGAATTTTGATCCCAACGCAGGACGCGACGAATACGTTTACGATGGAAACGACCGAGGTGCCAAAGTTCAAGTCGATCGCTCGTGGAATTACCAAGGTTTGAACACCGAAGACACCGTTGGCCATTTCGACACTCTGGACGGTCAACGGATCGTGACGCCAAGCAATCGGGTCGCAATCTACGCACCGCGATTTGGAGCGGTACGCCGAGTCAACGGAGTGTTCAACGCCCGCAAGAAGACTCAGCTCGTCGCCTTGGAAGAGCAAACGCCTACCGCCCACGCCAAAGGCAAGGACGTTTCATCGACTTCCAAACAGCATCTCGCGTTGAAACGATTTGAAGCTACCAAGCGGGCCAGTGGATTTGTCGATCGCACACGAGGCGTCGTCGCCGACGCGGTGGTTCATTTGTTCGGTTCAAAAAGCAACTACTCGCCCTACGAAAATCTGACTCTCATCCGAACCGGCAAAATGGCCAACTCGGAAACAGCCCGACTAAGGCTCGGCATGCAATCGGCTGGCGTTTGGAAATCTGATTTAGGTTTGCGGGTGTTCGCCAAGGGCATCTCGCCGATCATCGTCAACGACATCACGGCACTTCAAGAACTAGTGCACGTCGAAACCGAAGAAGGATCCGCAGTCTTGCGGGTTACGAAAATCGCCTCGAAAATCGCCGCCAAGACCGGCGAGCTCGTTGAATTCACGATCCGATTTGACAACCTTAGTAGCAAGCAAATTGGCAACGTGACGATTATCGACAACCTTACCCGTCGTTTGGAATACGTACCGAACTCAGCCACGTCGACGCTCAAAGCAGATTTCGTCAACCAGCGAAACGATGGCGGTTCACTGATGCTACGCTGGGAAATCCTCGAGCCACTCGACCCCCAACAAGGCGGTGTGGTTCGGTTCCAATGCCGCGTGCGGTAGGTTCGCCGCTGCAGCCTGCCAATTTAACATGCGAGACGATTGCTCGTTTAACGATAGATCGATTAACGATAGATCGATTAACGACTGGCCGGTAGGCGACAGTGCCAAACGCAGTGCGTTTGTGGGCGTGGAGGCTTGCCCCTTGGCGGCAAGCCACCAACGAGGGCTCTCCCTCGTTGACGAACTCGGGTTACCACAGCTACCGCTCAACCCCCCGATCAATTAACCAGTCCTTCTGAATCCAGTGGCGCTGCAAAAAATCATGGAATGGCTAGAATCCTTGCTTTGATTCCCATCCGCTCCATCTATTCCCAAGACACTGCCTTGACGCTTTTCGACATCAACACCGACCCATTCGATCCGACGCCCGAATACGTTCGCGTTGAGGAAACCCATATCGGGAAAGCGGTTTTTGCGCACCGAGCGTATCCTCGTCATGCCGTGATCGGCGAGATCCTAGGGGAACTGAGCGCCGACCTCACACGCTCAGACGAATACACGTTCGAGTTTGACGACGAGTTGCAGCTCGATCCTTATGAGCCGTTTCGCTACTTGAACCACTGCTGTGAACCCAACTGCGAATTTGAAATTTTGGATCAGCCGGAAACCGACGAGCAACCCGGCAAAAGCAGTTTGTTTCTGATCGCCATCCAGGAAATCCAACCCGGCGATGCCTTGACCATCGATTACAACTGGCCGGCTTCGCATGCAATGCCTTGCGAGTGCCGGGACCCAAGTTGCCGCGGTTGGATCGTTTCGATAGACGAGCTGGATAAACTCGGAGACCCCGAGGACCGAGTTGAACTTGAAGACAGCAGCTTGGACCGCGTCGATTCTTCCCATCCATCTACCGCTTGACCTTTACGGAATCAACAACACTTTCCCGATATTCTTGCGGTCTTGAATGTAGTGATGCGCCAGCGCCGCGTCCTCGAAGGAGAACGTCTTGGCGATCACCGGCCTAACAACGCCGGACTCATAAAGCCCGAGTATTTCCTCAAGCCATCCGCTGACGCGATCCATCTCGCCCCACAGATGCCCAAGATTTACGCCAAACACGCCTTTGTTCTGATTGATCAAGGCCGGCGGGGTAAACTTGAACCAGGGCATCGAGAGCACCGTTTTCAAAAATGAAATCCGGTTTTTTGATTTACCAGTCGCTGCAGAAGAAATCCCAAACATCCCCAATCGTCCGGTCGCCGACAACGACCGAAAACTCTTCTTAAACGAGTCGCCGCCAACGGCGTCCAGCACCAGCTCGACTCCTGCCCCGTCGGTGATTTCGTTGACTCGCTGTTCGAAATCTTCCGTTCGATAGTCGATGCAGTGGGCAACTCCCAACTCACGCAGAAATTCATGCTTGCCAGCCGAAGCGGTGCCAATGACGGTGGCGCCGAGATGTTTTGCTAGTTGGATCGCCGCGATCCCGACACCGCCACCGGCAGAATGGACGAGCATCGTCTCGCCCGCGCTCAGCCCACCCATCACGCAAACCAGCTGGTAGGCCGTGAGGAAATTCACGGGAATCGCCGCTCCAATTTCCGCACTCATCCCCACCGGCCGCCTGAAAACTTGCGCCACCGGAACACAGACAACATCGCTGTATCCGCCAAACTGGGTCAACGCCAAGACGTCAGCATCGATCAAGTTGGAGTCAACTCCGGCGCCCACACAATCCACCCGCCCCGCAACTTCGTAGCCCACCACGACGGGCATCGGCGGAAGATCTTGGTAGATCCCTAATCGGCCAGAAATGTCAGCGAAATTCACGCCGGCGGCTTCCACGCGAACCCGCACTTCACCTGATTTCGGAGGCGGATCGGCCGCCTCCCTTAAATCAAGGACTTCCGGCAGACCAGCTCGAGGGATCCAAATCTGTCGCATGAGAATTTACCAAACCTTGAATCGACGAAACGTAAACCCATCCCATTGAATGGGCGCATGCCGTTAAAAGCAAACAATCAAACGGCTTTTTTCTGCGCTACATAATCGTCAATCAAATCGCCAACTTGTTTGACCGAAATCCGCAACGAAATGGCTGCCATTTGAAAGTTCGTGTGCGACGAAATCTCGGGTTGAATCTCCTGAAACAACGCATCGGCTTCACGCAGCTTTTTCAGTTTCTTTTTGGCCTGCTTGAGATACTTGGCATCATCACCGTCTCGCAAGGGTCCACCCAACGCCAGCATGAAATCGTACAACGCCCGCTGAACATCGCGTAGCTCGTCGTCTTCCTCGGCCTCTTCGCAATGCTTCAGAAACGCGCGGATCATCCATACGTGACTTAAGAGTTCATCGATCTGACGAACGTAATCGGCTTCGGTGAGAGGAGTAGGATTCATCAGTGAGCTTCGTCTTGGGGACTTGTCTCTGACGACTCAGACACTCCGCTGGCTGAGTCACCACTCGCCGAATCGGTGGCGGCAACGGGCTTGGGCGGTGTGTGCCCATGCGGCGTGAACCCAGCGGTCAGGCAAATCCCAATCGCGACCAATAGCATACCGACCCACATCAAAGGATTGACTGATTCGCCTTCGTGCAGACTCAAGAACGCCGCGACCGCGTTCACGGTGACCGCACCACCGAACACAATCGGCATGACGTAAGCAGGCTTGCCGCCGGCTTTGGTTAACGCAAACGTCAACGCCAGAGCTCCGAGGGCACCGAGACAACCCGCCAAGAATCCCCACTTCATCGCCGGGAAATACTCCCCGCTATAGTCAAAGTTATCGTTGAATCCGAATCTCATCATCAACGAACCGCCGATGATTGCGATCACAAAATAAGCCACGCCAATAAACAAATACGGCTTGAAAGGCCCCCAGTCTCCCTTATTGGGAGCGCGGGCATGGCTCAACGTCGGCCCATACAAACCCCAGCACAAGGCAACGCACAACGCACACAACACAGGGAACAACAACTTCATATCAGGCTCCGGTTATTTAATGATTTAGCTATTTTTGTAACCAACGTTAATTGACTCAACAAGGGAACCTCGACTTCGGGACCGTTGAGAGGCCCACTTCCGCTTGCAACAAGCCGCTTGATAACCGACGGTTTGCGAGTTGGATAACCATCGAGAGTGGGATATCCCCACTAAGTTCCACGACGGTTGCCGTACCACTCAATGTGTTTCCGAGGACAGAATGTGAACGCGCGTTGCTCACAAACCGGCTCCAGCCACTCGGCTCGCTGTTCCAGCTCAGCCTGCGTGACGCCCTGGGGCATCAACAGCACACGTTTAGAATCGAGTTCGCCTAGTCGGCCAAGGTAGACTTCGATCTCGTCGAGATCCGCGATGGTATCGACGACGAATTTAAGCTGAAACGGGTACTGATCGATAAGTTTTGCGACGACGTCTAGCCGATTGCGAGCCGCTTGGTGCTTGGCTCGCCACTCCCCTGCCCTGCCGAGTTCTGGATCGGAATTTGAAAACTTGGGGCTAATGGACATCAAATCGCAGGGCAACTCGCGATAAATCGTGCCAGCGGTTTCGATCGTACAATGGAAACCTCGCTCAGCCAAAATCCCGCTTAATTCCTCGATGGCCTTGGGCAACATCGGCTCGCCCCCGGTCATCACCACGTGCTGAGCTCCATCGGCACAGGCTTCAATTTCAGCCAGAATTTCGGGAATCGAGAGCTGACGGCCCTCCGGCTCCCAAGACGCGAACGGAGTATCACAAAATCCACAACGTAAATTGCATCCACTGGTTCGAACAAACACGCTCGGGGTTCCCGTTAGGAGCCCCTCGCCTTGTCTGGATTGATATATTTCGGAAATCAGCATTGCCCGCTGGTCTGTCGGCTGTGATTGAGTATGTTGACGGGTGCTGGCAAGCGGTTCTAGCCGCATTTCCCCGTCCAGTGCCCCGTCTTCGACGAGGTGAACACCATCCCAAGTTTAGACTTGATAAGACAGAATTGTACCGATGACTGAAAGCTTCCGCGACACGCTAGAAACGTTTGAGAACTCCTATCCCGAACGTGACTACATGATCGAAATCACTTGCCCAGAGTTTACCTCCGTTTGTCCCAAAACGGGACAGCCCGATTTTGGCTTGCTGACGTTTGAATATATCCCTGACGAATTGTGCGTCGAACTCAAGAGCCTCAAGCAATACCTGCAGCTCTTTCGGAACGAAGGGATTTTCTACGAAAAAGTCACCAATATGATTTTGGACGATTTCGTTGCCGTCTCCAAGCCCCGACGCGCGATCTTGACAGCTGAATTCACTCCCCGCGGTGGAATTTCATCGGTCATCAAAGCTGAATACACGATCGAGCACGGCCAGTAAATTTGCGGCTCCGACACAATCCATGTCGCAGATTTTTGCCAACTCCGTTTCCAGCTGAAGTCCAAAATTCAGCTGATCATCCGCTCCACAACCGTTTGCGAAGATTTTGAGAATGAGCCAACCATCCGTTTTGTTGTCGGGATTTGCCGACGAAGCCGCCAATCAGAAAACGCTTGACCAACAATTCTCCGCCCTGGCCGCGATTGGGATGCGGTACTTTTCGATCCGATTTGTCGACGCTGGCAACGGTGTTAAGAATGTGATGGGACTCGATGCAACCGAACTCGAAACGGTCAAAGCAAAAATCAGCGAGTACGGATTGAACGTGTCTTCACTCGGCTCCCCGATCGGCAAAGTCAAGCTGTGCGACGTCGACGACGGCACGACGACTCCCTACGTCGCGTTTGATCAGTACCTTCAGAAAGACGTTCCGCGGGCCTGCGAGTTAGCCAATGCGTTTGGCTCCAAGCTGATTCGTGGTTTTTCGTTTTATCATCCCAAGGGCTCTGAGCTTGACGAACACTTCGCTCAAGCCACCGATCAGGTCGGCAAGATCGCAGACGTCTGCCAGCAACATGGATTGACTTACGGCCTCGAAGTCGAAGCTAATCTGGTCGGTCAGAATGGCGAATTGCTCGCCAAGATGCATGAGCAGATCAATCAGGACGCGTTGGTTTTGATTTTTGATGGCGGCAATTTGGTTACCATGGGGTACTCGGCTGATGAAGTCTTCCAGCAGTACCAAAGCATGAAACCTGGCCTCGGCTGGCTGCACATCAAAGATTTCTTAAATCCAAAATCGGGCTTGGTTGAGCATGTCGACGAAGATGCCCTGAAGCATTTTGTTCCTGCCGACATTGGCGACTCGGGACACTTGCGAATCTTTGAAGACTTGGCCGGCTTCCTTCCGGAACTTGAGTCTCGCATGAAAGCTCGGGGTGTGCCGGGCGTCTTCCTTGACCTTGAACCTCACGTCAAAGGCGGCGGGCAATTCGGCGGGTTCAGTGGCCCAGACGGTTTCGGTGTGGCCATGCGGGCCCTCTGTCGCGTTTGTGATCAAGCGGGAATTGGATATCAGTTGCGCGAGTTCTCGGACATCCAACAGGATCGCGGATTTTAGAGATTCGAGAGAGGTTGAATTCGTGAGAGGTTGAATTCGTGGGTCGTAGGCACCGGGGCAACTCGTCAAGAGGTTCGGCCGCCTGGAATGCCGAAAGCCTTGACGACTGTCGCTACCAGTGAGGGCGAAAGCGATTCAACAAGACCGGTAGTCCAACGACTATTTTGGTCCCAGGCCTTGTCTTGAATACGATTCGCGAAATCATTAGGGCTTGCGCTAATTGCGTCTCGCAATTCGCGCAATTCGCGCAAACTGAAACCGCCAATCTTTCAATGACCACGCTCCCTCATGCACCATCACTTTTCATCGGACGACATGGACGATTCTGAGCCGGTCACAGAATTGCACAAAACGTCCAAGGGACGCTACGGGGCGTTCCTCAAGAAACTAAAAAGTGGTGAATTCCACAGCCAGAAAAAAAAGGACAAGGAACAAGAAAAAAAGAAGCCTGACGCGGAGAGCAAACAGAAACGACGTGGATACCTACGGCTTTATATCAACCAATTGTGGCCCCATTGGAAAATGGTGGCTCTGCTCAGCGGTCTCGCGATCGGTGTTTCGGTTCTGGAAATCATCCAACCGCTGTTCGCCAGACACATTATTGACAACATCCTGCTGGCTGAGCTGGAACCGAAAGAACGCTTCATTCGCCTCAACGTGGTCGGCGGCCTCTTCCTCGGCGTCGTCGTTCTGACCCGTGCACTTGGCGTTGGCCGAGCCTGGAACCAACGGCTGCTCAACATCCGTGTGATCTTGACCCTCCGCAGAGCATTGTTTGACCGCTTGATCAAACTCCCACTCGAAAAGCTGTCCAATATGAAAGTCGGCGGAATCATTTCCCGACTGACCGACGACATCAACAAGACCACTGGCCTTCTTCAAATGGCCGTCATCTCCCCTGGCGTGGCCGTCCTTCGATTGCTGTTAGCCATGGTGATTCTGTTTTCCCTGAACTGGAAACTGGCTTTAACCGCACTGGGGATTGTGCCGCCGATCATGCTCTTGAGCCTGATCGCAATTCGACGCATTCGGCCGATTTATCGGGCGATCAGAAAAGACGTTTCGTTTGTCGACGGACGAGTCGGCGAAGCTTTCCAGGGCATTCGAGCGGTTCGTGCGTTCGGCGGAGAGAGCCGAGAATCGCATGAATACACGATCGGTCATCACCTGATCACACGGATGAGAATGTTCGCAGCGCGACGCGAGATTATCCTCTGGAGCACCTGGGGATTCATCATGGCGCTGACCGGCGTCGTGATCACTTGGGCCGGTGGATATTGGTACCTCAACGATATCGCCAACAACGTTCCCCTTGGCCAACGAACCACCATTGGCGACATCTCGGCGTTTCAATTTTACACCCTGTTGCTGCTAAACCCCGTATGGCAAATCATTGAATCGTTGACCGAACTTCAACGTTCCCTGGCCTCCATGGAACGCGTCTTCGAAGTCCTCGAAACACCCGTCGACAAACCGGACAAAGACCAAGCGATGGAGGCCCCTCGCGAAGTCCAACAACTCACGTTCGAAAACGTCTGGTTCGCCTACAACGACGATCAAGAACTTGGCGACGGAACAAGCGACTCAAAATCTAAAAAAACCGAGGCCTCGGATGCAGACGAACCCGAGGACTCGAAACCCAAAGATGTCATTCGCAATTTCAATTTGACCGTCCCAGGTGGAAGCATCGTTGCTCTGGTTGGACGAAGCGGCGCCGGCAAAACCACGGTCACCGATTTGGTCGCGAGATTCTACGATCCAAGCCAAGGTCGCATGACGCTCAACGGCGTCGACCTTCGTGACTACCAGCTTAACTCCTACCGCGATCTGATCGGAGTCGTCCAGCAGGAAGTATTTCTGTTTGACGGAACCGTGTTTGAGAACATCGCGTACGCCAACCGCGAGGCAACCAACGAACAAGTCATGGAAGCGGCCAAGAAAGCCAACGCGAACGAGTTTATTGTTGACTTGCCCAATGGCTACGATTCGATCATCGGCGAACGGGGCGTCAAACTATCCGGTGGCCAGCGCCAACGTCTATCGATTGCGAGGGCATTGTTAGCAGATCCACAGATTCTGATTCTGGATGAAGCAACCAGCAACCTGGACACAGAAAGCGAACAACTGATCCAACAATCGATGACAACCTTGTTAAAAGACCGCACAACGTTTGTCATCGCACACAGACTCTCCACGATCACCCACGCCGACCAGATTGTGGTGCTTGATAACGGCGAGATCGTCGAGTCAGGCACGCATCAAGCGCTGATGCATCTTGACGGAGTTTATGCAAAAATGGTGCTTCGCCAACACGATGCAGTTAGTCTGATATAATCGGGTCGCCGACTCTCAACCGGACCCAACTGCCGACCCCACGCTCAATATTCTGCGGAGTCCCCTATGTTCATGCGTTTAACACTTGTTGCCGGCGTCGTCCTGCTGGCCTCCTGCTCAACCGAAACAATTAGCACGGTCCAACCGCAATCATCCCCGAGCGAAACCCCCGCTCAAGTGGATAGCACCGAGCCAGCGGTGGCCGCGGTCGCTCCGGTAATCGATGAAAAAGCAGCTCAAGCCGAATACGATGCCCTCGATGCCCGTTTTCAGGCGGCCGTCCAAGAACTCAAGGAAAAAGTCGCCAAAGCCGAATCCAAGGACCGCCAGGCCGAGCTTTTGGCGATGGAAAACCCATCTTCCAAATTCGCGATTGAATTTCTCGAGCTCGCCAAGAAACACAAAGGCACCAAGGCCTCGGTCGACGCGACTCTATTCGCGGTTGGCCAGTCTCAGGGAGAAACCAAAAACGATGCCATGACGTTTTTGTTGACTGAGTTCCCCGACAAGGTCAAGCTTTCCCGGATCGCGACTTCTTTGAAACAAGAAGTTCCCCACCCTGCCATGGAAAATTGGTTTGTGTTGATGATCAAAAATGCTGAATCCGACAAAGACAAAGCCAGCGTGATGCTTTCTTACGCCCAATACATCGGCCAATTCCCAACCTTCAAACGAACTTTGGAAATCAATCCCCATGTCAGCCAACGGCTGCCAAAGGCTCAACTGGATTACATCAATGAAACTCGTACCGCCAAGCAACAAACGCAGCTTGAGTTCGTGCTTAATTCGCTGATCAATGATTTCGGTGACCTTATCTATCAAGGCCGAAAAACGTACGGGCAAGTCGCCACAAGTGAACTGTTCGAATTGACCAAGCTTCAAGTCGGCATGAAGGCACCGGAAGTCATCGGTGAAGACCTAGATGAAATCCCCTTCAAACTCAGTGATTACCGAGGCAAAGTCGTGATGCTGGATTTTTGGGGGCACTGGTGCCCGCCCTGCAGAGCGATGTACGGTCACGAGCAAGACATCACACGCTCGCTGGCTGACAAGCCTTTTGTATTGCTAGGAGTCAACAGTGACGCCGACAAAGACACCGCCGTCGACGCCGTTCGCAGCGAAAGCTTAAGCTGGCGACATTTCTGGAATGGCTCCAAGGGAACACGAGGCCCAATTTCGACGCAATGGAATGTCGAAGGCTGGCCCACAGTTTACTTGATCGATGGCGACGGCATCATCCGATACAAAGAAGTCCTTGGCGATGATATCGATCGTGGAATCGAAGTCCTAATGGCCGAGATGGGTCACAAAGTTTCTCTGCACGGCGACCGAGCAAAAGAAACCGTTTCCGCTGAATAACCTGAGAAAGTAATCTGGCTGGATGAAAGCATCCGGAACAAGATTGCAAACGAAAGCCGACGAAGTCCCCCAGAAGAAGCACTCCGATCAGTCTGTTTCGGGCAACCTACTCGACGCGACGTTTTGCGAATGAGTCATGGTAGTTTATTTGACGGCGCAGAGCCTGGGCCGTGCCTGATTCATCGCCTACGCCGGGATTTAATCTGCCTGCTTGGCTTGCAGATTCTCTAAAACTTTACGCAAATTCTTCATCTGGTTTTCGCCGACCAAATGGAGCCGAAAATTGTCCATCCCTCGCGGCCCTTTGCTGACAGGCAACATCGCATACGGCTTGCCAGTGAACGGATCAATTTCATTCGAATAGAAACCCACGCCAACTTGCGTGATCCTTGGGTCTTCAAGTTTTGAATTGGGGATCAAGCACGATTCGAGGACCGGCTGAAGCATCGGAGCATCTTCGAATAGCTTCGTCTGCGGAGCCACCTGCGTGACGATTTTGCCTTCGCTATCGCACAAATGCATGAATCGAGAACGATTCAGGGGCCCGATCTTTTGCCAAACCATCTCCAACCGCACGCCCTCTGGCACCGCAGTGGCTCTAACGCCCATCAATCGCATGGCGGCACCAAACTCAACATCGCGATAAGGCAAGTGGCCATCCGCCACCACCTCTTGCAACGAAATCCCAAAATCCAGCGGCTGATGCTGAGACTTTAGCAAGCCAATCGTAGCCGCCAATAAAACGACAGCCCCCAACGCCACGGGCGTTTTAAACGTTCGAATCAAATGCGTTGGAAACGCACCAAACGCCGACTTAAATTTGCCCGCATAGACGTCAAGCAGAAACGACTTGGCCGGCATCTCGACCAATTTATAAAGAAACACCGCCAGGCAAAGCGAGATCACGATCATGCTCCCCCCAAGCGTCCAAGGAGAAACATCCGACACCGACCAATCAATTCGATCCAAATAATTCAGGACCAGGTAGTGCACCATGTACAAGGCAAAACTAATCTCGCCGCCAAATACCAATGCCCGACTACCAAACAACCGGGCGAACAAGCCGCGCGATTGTGCGAACACATAAACCGCCAAAGAAAATATCGACACGGTCCAAACGTACATGACCCAGCTGGCAATCACCTCGCCAAATTGATCTGAAAATCGAAGACGGTAAGTAACCTTGAAATAGTACGTGTATAAATACCAGGCAAGCGGAATGGCCAGCAGCGTCAAAATCTCCCAACACGTATCCCTTCCAACCGATCCCAGCTGGCGCCGCTTCACGCGATTAAGAAACAAATACCCGATGGCCATCCCCGAACAGAATTCCGGCAGTCGCAGGAACGGGTTCACGTGAGCGATTTTTTTCCAATCCCAATTCCAGGCTTCGAATTCTGGCTGATTGGCCATCCACTGAAGCCAAAAAACAACTGCGATCGCCAGCCCCCAAATCAAGACGTATTTGATCCAAAATCGTTTTTGTCCACCGATCAACAGGAGCGGAAACATCGCGTAGAAAAACATCTCCGTCGAAATGCTCCACGAAACGCCATTGAACGAGAATATCCAAGCCGCATCCGGCACCCAGCTTTGTAGCAACGCCAAATTGGTGACAACCATTTCCGTGTTCTTCGCCGAAGCCTCGAGCACGTAGACGGCGATCAAGAAGCAAACCAAATGGAGTGGCCAAATCCTCGCCCAGCGTTTGAAATAGAATCCAAAGACGCTCTTGTAGCTGAGCTTGCCGTTGTAAACGTAAGTCAGAATGAACCCTGACAAGACGAAGAAAAATGAAACCGCGGCGCCGCCCAGCACGACTGACTTATGTGGCAACCCAAACTGCCCTATCTTGTCTCCGGTGGTGTCCGAAATCAAATGCCCGATCACCACAGCGAACGCGGCGAAGAATCGCATCCCGGTAAGTGCGGCCAAATGATTAGGCTGATCAGCCACGAGTAGTTTGGGTGAGTCAGATTTCAAGTCGGTCTCGAATGCTGCAAGAGGCAACGTCAGTTTGGTTACACTGGAAAGCCATGCGATTGATTCGATTTGAACACTCGCTCTCAGCAGGCTCAGGCAAAACGCAAAAGTGCCCTGCCCTTTCAGCGACCGATCTTACGCCCCAACAAGCAGATTTCGAAGCTCAGTTTGTCGAGTACCGCCTCAAAATAAATGCTCATCGCGGCTGAAGCCGCAGGTGTCGCGTGTCCAAGACTCAACTCTACTCGAAGAAAACAGGGGTTCCCGCAGTTTTCCCGTGGCGATTGACCAATCGTGTCACTCGCCCCCTGATACTTGATACAGGCAAGCCGATCGTCCCAGGAATCAGAAATCGGCAAGCTTAGATTTCGTGCAGCTCCCCAGCGAAAGTGTACGCAGAAGAACCGTTGAGCGACTAATTCATGACAAAGCCTAAAAGAAAACCACTCTCCCAATTCCATACGTTCCTCGTCGAGCCCGAGCCAGGATTCGAACCAACCAACTGGCGACAAAACCCAAGCCACTACCGGATCGTCGAATACGTTGGGCCACAAATGCTCAAAGGAAGCGCCGACGCTTGGAAGTTTCTCCACAACCATGAGGCGATTGAGAAAGGCGAAACCCGTCACTGGGCCATTTACTTAGACTTCGATCAATCGATTTTCCCAACCCGCCCACCGATTCAGCCCCTGAGACTAGAACGACAAAATCTCGCCAGTCAGTGTGAAACTGCGGCTCGAAAAAAGTTTTCGAATAGAGCCTTCTTGGCTGAAGCCTAAATCCCTAATGGGAAACTAGCTCCGTTCTCCCCGCAAATTTGGACGAGAATGGGTAGTCATTTGATCACACTCTGTCCGAATTTGTGGGGAGAAGGGCTGGGGATGAGGGGCAATTCATAAAAACACCCTTCTTGCCACGACGATTTGAAACAACTTAGTTTGTTGATTCAATGGCCGGCTGAGCGGCAGCAATGTTAGCCCAAATGCGTCCTTAGCGAATGTCGTCAAGACAGTCGGAATTTTGGGATGCCGAAACTCGTGACGAGTTTCGCTACCGCCCAAACCGACATTAAATCAACAAGCCCTTACGCATCGGTTACAATTTAATGACGAAACGCAACAGCAAGCAATGACGCGTTTCTCAGCGGTTGTCGCCACTCCCGCGGAGAGGGTCGCCCCAAGCCCATCTGTTGCGCAATCAACGCAGATCCACAAAGGCACTTCACGCAGTACGATTCAATCTTCCGACTCACCAGACGTCTCACCCACAACTGGCGCCTTGCCAGCTTCTTCAGGCTTAACCGCCGGCGGGGCCTTCTCGGCAGGGTCTTCGTTACCAATCAACCGGTTATAAAGGCCTTCTAGATCCTTGTAGCCTTTGGGATAAGCCAATTCGCCGCCGGTATGTCCAACCCAACCAATTCCACCGGCCAACAAAATCAAGCCGACCTTCCAAAGCATCCCGTCATCTGGATCACGGTTACGTGCTCCCGCGGCAAACAACGCCAAAAGAAATGCGACCGCTGTCACGATTAAGCCACCGGTTCGATGCCAGAAAATATCTTGGTTCTGATCGAAGAGATCAGTGAACTGAGTGACCGCACCTCGATGCTCCATGTCGCTGTACCACCAACCGGTCAGGCAGGCCACGATCGCCCCTAATGTTCCCAGCCATAAACAATAGTAGGCACAATCGCTCATCACGAAATTGCCTCGCAAACTCAAGAACGCAAAAACCCCCGACG
>JBLINZ010000069.1:0-18423 GCA_047639375.1 Mariniblastus sp.
GGAGTCGCAACCTTTTCGTACTCGAACTTGAAAGTGGCAATCGAACCCAACTCACAAACCGGGATCCCGACCGCGATGTTTGGTTTCGCGATCCAAAATGGAGTTCTGATGGAAAACAGATTGCCTTCACGGAGACAGATAACAGCAAAGTCAAGAAGCGCTCGATGCTCGTACCAACCGACCCTTCGTATCCCGGAGTTCGTGAGCAACAGTTCGCGCGTGTAGGTGAGAGAATCACTTCGTTGCGAGTGGGAATCGTGGACGTTGACGGAAAGAACCAACAGTGGTTGCCCATAGAATCGCCGGAGGAGGGATTCTATCTTGGGCTGGTGGAATGGGCGGGCAACTCGGATCAATTGCTTGTCGAGCGACTGAGTCGGTTTCGCGATCAGCGTGACTTCTTTCTTGCTTCAACTGATGGCCAGTTAAAAAGCATCTTTCACGAATCCGATCCCGCGTGGGTGGTGGCCAGTCAGGCAAAAAATTCGGGACTGACGTGGATTCGAGACGGACAGGCGTTTTTAGTGATCAGCGAAAAAGATGGCTGGCGGCATGCCTACATGTATTCGCGAGACGGTGAAAAATCGTCACTGCTGACACCCGGTGAATACGACATCATTGACCGCGCGGTCGTCGATGAAGCCGGCGGATGGTATTACTTTTACGCTTCGCCGAACAACGCAACTGAGAAGTATTTGTATCGCGTTCCGCTAGATGGATCAGGCAATCTGGAACGCATCACTCCAAAAAACCAGTCCGGGACGCACGACTACGATTTTTCTCCGGATGCGAAATGGGCATTCCATACCTATTCAACATTCGATACGCCGCCAATCATTGAGCTGGTTGAAATAGCGAGCCACCGCGTTGTCAAAATCGTGGAAGACCACAAGCAACTTCACGAGAACGCAAAGGCAGTCATTGGGCGCTCGACGGATTTCATCCAGCTTGACATCGGCAAAGGCGTCAGCATGGACGCATGGATGATCAAGCCGACGGACTTTGACGCGACCAAAAAATACCCGGTCTTCATTTATGTTTATGGTGAACCTCATTCACAGACTGTATTGAACCAATGGGGAGCTGGCCAGAGTCACTTCTTGCGCGTCATCGCCGACCTTGGGTACCTGGTTGTGTCGATTGATAATCGCGGCACTCCCGCACCGAAAGGAGCTGCCTGGCGTCGATCCGTCTTCGGAAGCCTCGGTCCTCTTTCGACGGAAGATCAGGCGGCAGGCCTGAAAGAGTTGGGGCGCATGCGACCTTACGTCGATCTTTCGCGTGTAGGCATTTGGGGCTGGAGCGGCGGTGGATCGAACACCTTAAATGCACTATTCCGTAAACCCGACGACTATCATGTTGGAATCGCCGTTGTGCCCAAGCCACAGCCACATCTTTACAACGCGTGGTTCCAGGAAATTTACATGCGGACCAGGGAAGTGAATCCCGACGGATACATGAAATCCGCACCACTCAATTTTGCGGAAGGCTTGAAGGGTAAACTCTTGATCATCACGGGATCAGGTGAGACGAACACACATATTCAAATCATCGAAGGTCTGGTCGACCGATTGATAGAACTCGGCAAACGGTTTGACTACATGGTCTATCCCAACCGAGACCACGGTCTGAGGAAAGGACGCGGGACGGTGGTCCACGTCCGAATGCTAATCACACGGTATCTACTTGAACACCTGCCTGCCGGTCCCAAATAAGTGCCGCGGCTGGAGAGCCGAATGACTGGTGTAAACGAGCGATAAAAGATCCGTGATTCTTGTTTCCCAACTGGTTTGCTAGGCAAGTTCAACGAATGGTCTCGCGAACAAACTGGATCAGATCAGCAAGATCCTGCGGCTTGAGCTCTTGTTCCAGTCCTGTCGGCATGAGAGATTTATTGGACGCCCGAAGTTCATCGATGTCGCGTCGCAGGACCGTTTCGCGCTTACCCTCGGCGGCGAGCAACGTGAGACTGCTGCCAGTTTCGGTTTCCAGCATCCCTGTTAGAAATCGGCCGTCGTCAGTGAGAATCGAATAACTAAAATACTTCGCGTCGACCGCAGCGCTGGGGTCGAGAATCGAAGTCAGTAACGCTTCCTTCGTTTTGTTGGTGATCGATGCAAGTTGAGGACCCACCTCATGTCCCTCGTCCTCCACCTTGTGGCAGTTGATGCACAGTTTGCGATACACAACAGCGCCTCGCTTGGTGTCACCCACCAATTTCAGCGCAGGCTGGAACTGACGCACCACCGAGTCGCGATCCGTCGTCGATTGAGTGGCTAAAATCTGTTGCCACTGAGTCGCATTTTTGCTGCGATCCAGCAGCTGCTGGCGGATTGGAGCACTCAGCTCAGATACGCCGATCGTTTTGGCTTCCAAGCGTTGTCGCAGTGACTCGGCCCACGGTCCGCGACTGGCGAGTACACCTAAAATTTGACTGCGTAGCTCTGGACTGTGCGACCGCCAACCGGCGAGCAAACAATCCGCGACCGAGGACTCACTACGCCGTGCCAGATGCGCCACAATTGCCCGCTGAAGAACAAGTGGCGATTGAGGAACCAACAGTTGCTGCAACCGTTGGAAATCATCATCGCGACTGACCACTTCACGTCCAAATAACTGAACGGACGCGACCCGGACATCTTCATCCGTGGCTTGATTCGCCGCCGCGATTCGCGCTAACTGGATAGTTTCAGCAACGAGGTCTCCAGCGGCCTCGGGTAATCGGTTGGCGGGCCATTTGCGACTCTCAAGACCATCGAGTATCTGTGCAAGTAGTTCAAATTGTTCCTTCGTGGGATGCACGTCCGGTACTTTGCACATGGCTTCAATGACACGGCCAATTGTTTCTTTGTCACCCATCGCAACGGCTTGAGCAATCAGCTCCGAAGCCATGGGCTGGTTGCCACGACCAGCAAACTTAATGACGGCATCCAGAACAGCCGATACGTTTCGCGTGTTCAGCGAACTCATCACGGCAGCCATCATGTATCGGTCGTTACCGTCTCCGATTATCAATTTGGCGAGCGCGGCGCTGGCTTCTGGAGCGTCGTATTGGCCCAACGTGGAGGCAAGTTCCAAACGAACTTTGGCATCCGGATCATCAACTAACGGCGTTAACGCATTGGGGTCAACGACGACGCGCGACGCGATTCGAACGGCGTTTCGTCTGACGCCAGAGTGGCTATCGGCCAGTGCCGCTTCGAGCGTATTGACCGATAGCGAGCCAAGCCCATCAAGCGTCCAGAGCGAGTGAAGCCTGGCCAGCGGTTGCTGGCTTTTACTCGCCAAATCTTGCAGCGGTTCGATGGCCACTTGCAGGTTCCCGTTGACAAGCAGTCGCTGTGCCGTATCACGTTGCCAGCCGTTGGGGCTTTCGAACAAAGCAACGAGCTCCCGGGCTGATAGCTCGGCAAGCCGGGGAACTCGACGTTTGGATCGATCGCTTCGGACAACACGGTAGATTCGCCCGCGGTCTTCCCCCGTCCGAAACCATGGCCGGAGTTCGTCTTTGCCATTTTCAGGCAGCCATTGCGGATGTTCAATCATGTAGCGGTACATGTCGACGACCCACAGAGCTCCATCGGGTCCCGTTCTTGCCATCACCGGACGACACCAACGGTCTTCGCTGGCAAAGAAGTCGGTCTTTGGTTCCGCAGGATCGCGGCGGAATCGAAAGCTGACGCCATCGTCAGCGATCAGGTTGTGCTGCACAAGATTATGAAAGGGTTCGCAGGTAAAAGCGTGCTGCTCGGTTCCACGATCAAACAAGAGATCATCGCGGTAGATCATCGGTGAACAAGCTGAGGTAAACCGGCCTGATTGATCGAAGCTGTGATATCGCTTTTGCAATGTGCTGGCCGGGTAGACCGGAGGATTCGTCGGAGTGACGACCTGATGCCTCGGATCGGGTGGAGCAAAGTGCGGGTTGCGGCGAATGTTCTGATCGGCCAACACAAAGTGCCAAAGCGGATGGCTGTTTTGCACACCGAACCAATTCCCCCAGTCGTCTCGGACCCTGCCGTATTGAGAGGGTCCGCTTTGCGGGTCGATTTCGCCAGTGTTCGGGCGAATCCGAAAGTCACGGCTGCCGATGTGATTTTTTCCACCAGTGAGTTGCGAAACGATCTGGCTATCTTTGCCATAGCCGGCGTGATGGCTACCGCTGGCACAATAGACCCAATTGTCGAGCCCCAAACGCAAACCATTGACGCGCAGCTGCTGATTTCCTTCCAGGAAACCCGAATACAAAACGCGACGAACATCAGCCTTGCCATCGCCCGAGCTGTCTTCCAAGTAAATGATCTCCGGCGCGGCTGTGACGAGCAAGCCGCTGCCCCAAGCCAGAACTCCGGTTGGAAAACTAAGCCCCTGAGCAAACAACGTGGACTTGTCGTACTCTCCATCGTCGTTGGTGTCTTCCAGGAACCGCACTCGTCCCCCCGGCTTCCCCTTTCCGTCGATGCCCGCTGGGTAGTCGGCCATTTCAACAACCCACAGCTTTCCATCCGGGCCCCAATCGATGGCAACGGGATCTTTCACGAGCGGTTCGGCAGCGACCAATTGCACTTCGAAACCATCCCGGACGTGAATCGTTTTGAGTGCTTCTCCAATTTCCATTGGCACGGGCTTCTCGGGGGGAGCCTTGGGCAGACTTTCGATCAGTTTGGCCCCGGCAGCATCGAAGTGGACCATCACTTCTTGCGGCGTCAATGCTCGATCGTAAACAGCAACCTCTTCGAGCATGCCCTCAAGGTTCGCAAAGTTGTCGCTTCGCCCTCCCAGCAGAATATCCGCGCAGTCTGCGGGGTAGGTGACTGGCAGATCCGCTGAGATCTCCGGTTTTGGATCACCGTTCAAGTACACCGTGATTTTATTGCCTTGACGGACTACGACCACATGCGACCAGCTTCCGCGTTGGATACGCGTCCGGCCAGCGACGAGTTCATCCCGCCCGTTGCCGTTGAACACGATCAGCTGACCGCTGTTGGAGTAACTCCCTCCGATCCCCAGGTTGTCGCCGGATGCTCCCTCGACTCCGTCAACAGCACGCGAGAACAGATAGGCGGTCACAGGTCGCGAAAGAACTGACAACTCGTTTCGGAACCAAAGTTCCACGCTGAACGTATTGCCCAAATTTGGAACGCGCGCTTTCACTCGACCGCCTGAAAAGTTCGGCTTATCGCCTCCTAGTTGAAGCGGCGATGATTCTTGTTCGTATTTTGCCGAGTGTTGCCCGGCCGAATCCTTTGCCAACTGTGCCCCCTCATCGTGCAATCGCCAGAACGCAACCGGATTCGAAGCCAGGACGACGTCCGCGTATTTCTTACGTGATTCGGCATCCGACGGTTTCGGGCCGAGAACGATCGCTGGTTGGGGTACGGGCGGAGGTGTCACGCCTGATTTTTCATACAGAGCTACGACATCACTGGCTTTCATCGCGCGATCGAATACCGCGATCTCGTCGACTTTGCCATCGAATGTCGTTTCGGAAGTTCCATCGCTCCCGACCAATAATCGCTTTGCTTGATTCAACGGTTCAATCTTGGCATCAATCTGCGGTTCCACCGCACCGTCAAGATACACGCGGACGTGCTGCTTGTCCCTGGTGACGACCACGTGATGCCAGCGCTTTACGGCCACGGGCGTCTTGCTGAAAAACGACTGCTGCCCGCATCGAAGAACCAATTTCCCATGTTGATTCCCTGAAGTTTTGCCAGCGATCAGCAATGTTTCAGCTTCGGTAGAAAGCAGGACTCCCGTGATATCGCGAGCATCTGTAGGAAGCGAGTTTAAAAACCACATGGCCGCAGTGTATTCGCTGTCCAGCTGATCAAGAGTCGCTTCCACGTATCCGCCGGCAAGGTAGACCGATCGGTTTCCGTAGATGGAGCGGTTTCCGTTTTCGTTTGCGTAGTTCGGCGCTGTGAATCCCGAACCATTCGGTCCCGGCAGAAACAAAGCAACACCGCCTTGGTAACTCGCATCGTTTTCACCAACGGTGTCCTCGACCTGAGTCGAGTCCATGTCTTCCATTCGCCAATACGCAATTGGATTCCTGCTGGTTACCGCTTTTGAATAAGCCGAGACTGAATGCACGAGCGGTCGGCGTTTCTTCTCAGAAACCGTTTCTAACAACTCCAAGACAGTTTCGACGATCAGCGGTTCCGCTTGCTCAACTAAGCCCGCCGTTCTCGCAGGCCAAGTCGTGTAACCGCCCAGCCGATGTTGTTCAGGCGGAGGGATGTAGCCTGCTGCACCGTTGGCAAGTTCTAGATTGAAGGTCGCTGTCAACGGACTCTGCCTCTTCAGTTTCAGCCCCGTAATCCCATAGACTTCGTTAGGCATCGCGGTGATTGCAAGTTCGCCGATGCGAACGGCCTGCAAAACAACTTCTGCATTGGGATGCTCGTGGATCCATTCAACTTGCTGAGCGTACACCTCGACACGATTTCGCGGCGAATGATCGAGACGATTGCCATTGATCGGGCGAGCCCATTCGCGTCGTTCTCTTGTTGGCAGTCGTCTGCCAATCGTGAGCCGCTTCTCAGCCATTGCAATCGACAGGTTTGGATGGTGTTCGATTTCCTTCCACGCCTGCAAAATACGGTCGGCCACGTCTTTGGAGTATTGCTGACGACTAATGCCCGTCGGTCGTTTGCTGTAATCCATCCAGTGCAAATCTCCACTGGTTCCCTGGGACATGATGCCAACGAAACCAGGCGGTGTCTTACCACTTAGATTTTCAATCCGCCCCTCCAGCAAACGGGCAACTTCGCCATAGTAATCGGCCGAGAACCCGCCGGCACCAAAGTAGTGCATCGACAGGTTCGCCATCACGCAAATTGGCGTCTCGTCGTTCGCTGAAACAACACTGAGCACTGACAGCCCAGGATCGATCGGCCCCGCGGGACTGGCGTAGTCGGAATTCTGATATCCAGGATGCATCATCGCTCGTACCGTCCGCTGACCGAATGGATCCGTTCCCATTCGATCGCTGCGTGTGATCCAACGCCGGCAGTTAGTCAGATCGGCCCCATCCACAATCGCCCAGCCCACCTTCGCTGGCTGGAGATTCTCGTGAGCATCGGCGATCGCCTGCGCAACTCGAGCGGGTACAAACTTCACATAGGAATCGTCGGCAGCACAGCCCAGGCACATCATCGCCGCTGGCGCGGAATGGGTGTGTGTCGAGCTAATTAGAATGCGGTTGGTTGGAATACCTGTCTGGTTCGACGCAAGTCGCTTGATCTCGTCGCAGAGCGTTGTCGGGAACATGCACGAATCTACAATCACAATCGCGATGGATTCTTTTCCGTCACTGATGACCAGCGACCGCGCAAAGAGCGGATCAGCGACGCGGCTTTCGTTCTTCTGTAAAAAACCACCATTCATCAATGCTGGCAGAGACTCTGGAGAGATATCCACGGTGGCAGCTCCCGCTTGCATTGATTCTTCAACCGCCCACGATTGGGACGCATTGGAGAAAAACAAAAGCAGAAAAAATCCCGTAAAGCAGAGCGAGAGTTTCATGGGCATCTTTCACAGGTTGTTGAGCAACTGCGGTTTGACGATTTCCGATTCCCCAGAGATTGAGGATCGATGCCGCAATTATCTACCAGTATGAACGGAATCGAAGCTGCGGGCTAATCACTTAGCTCCAAAAACTTCAATGCAGCTGATATTGGAAATGTCTCATGCAAAATTTTAAGGAAGAGATGAATGCAATCTTACTGCAGCACTGAACACGACCAACGAATTAGAAAAACCCACTTCTCTCCAAACACGGTTTGTCGCGATGCTTACGCGATAAAAAGGCCACGGGTAGTCACCCGGCTTGTTCGAACAGCTCCGAGATCACACGGGTCCGCAGATGGCAGCGTTCGTGAAAGGGCAGGGCGGCAATGAGTCTAGGTTTAGCTGTCTTGATGTTTTTTAGCGAAACTGTTCCACGAAAATTCTTCAGCTACTTCTTGATTTTAACGTCTGTCATTTTCGCCCAAGTTTCCCACTTCAGGATTAGGGAAGCGACCAATTCGGGATGTTCGGAGGCAAGGTCGTGCGCCTCAGTGCGGTCAGCCTTAAGATCGTAGAGTTCCCAAGCTTTCGCGTGCTTGTCCCATACGAGTTTCCAGTCGCCATGGCGGACGGCTCGGTTGGTGGACCAGTGCCAGAACAGGTTATCGTGAGCTTTGCGTTGTTCGCCCTTGAGGACTGAAACCAGAGTCTTACCCTCGAGCGGAATGGTCTTCCTATTAAACTGCGGGTGCTTGTCTGGGTACTCTGTTTTCGCCATGTCAAGAAACGTGGGTAGGAAGTCGATAATGTGGCCGACTTGATCCGTGCGGCCCCCCGGTTTTATGGCGGCGGGCCAGCGCGCGACCAGCGGGGTCGAGATACCTCCTTCATGACAGTACTGCTTGTAGCGGCGCCAAGGAGTATTTGAAGCAGTAGCCCAACCGGGGCCAACGTGGGTGTAATATTCCTTCGGTCCAGGCACTTGTTCCGGATTGGTTCCGCCTGGGGTTTCAGCGCAACCTCCATTGTCGGCCAGGAACAGAACCAGAGTATTGTTGGCAATACCGAGTTCATCGAGGGCATCCAGCAGACGGCCAATATTCTGATCAACCGAATCAATCATGGCGGCATAGACCTCCATGCGGAGTTGTTGCCAATCTTCATCGATCGACTTTGCCTGATCCCAGTTTTTCGCCAGATCGTCGCGGTCGGCAACGATCCAGTTTTCGTCAACAAGGCCGAGCTCCAGTTGCTTGGCAAGACGTTGTTGTCGCAGGACGTCCCAACCGGCTGCATATTTACTTTTGTATTTGGCGATATCAGCAGGTTTGGCATGAAGTGGGTAGTGTGGCGCTGTGTACGGGAGATAGTGGAAAAACGGCTTGCCGATAGCAGCGTGAGCTTTGATCGTAGTTATCGCGTGGTCAGTGAAGGCGTCCGTAGTGTAGTAGTCATCGGGGAAGTCCTCGAATTCAAGAAAGACGTCGTTGTGCCCGAAGGTGCGAACCTTGCCGCCTTTGAATTTTGGGTCAGGAATCTTTGGATTGAAGAAGTTGCAGCAACCCGCCCAGAGGCCGTAAGCTTCATCGAATCCGCGATCGAAAGGGCGGGTTCCCACCTTTTCTCCGTTGTGCCATTTGCCGGACATGCCGGTCGCGTAACCGGCATGACGCATAGCCTCGCCAAGGGTGAGCATGTTCTCGGTAATCAAGGCGTCTAGACCTCGGCCGCCATTGCGCGGATACAGGCCAGTGAGTAATGAAGCGCGAGTCGTGGTGCACTTGGCGTTGTTGTAGAACTGAGTGAACAGAAGCCCGTCAGTGGCGAGGCTGTCGATATTGGGTGTTTCGATCTCAGAACCGTAACAACCGATGTCAGACCAGCCCATGTCATCGACCATGATCAGCACGATGTTTGGCCGCGACTGCGGAGCGGCCATCAAGGGCGCACCGAGGATCGCAAAACACAGGGCAACGAGGGAGAACAAGCAGGCGCGGGCGTTGGTTTTCATGGGTGGATTTCGTGAGTGATTCGGGCGGCTTCGAGTTCCATCGGTTAGGGAATTCGGCCTATTCGTGCAGCAGGAACACTCTCGTTTTGGGAGCGTCCTTGTCCTTCGAGCAATAGAAAACCCGCATGCCGCCGACGATTCTCCCATTCGAAAAGACGACAAGTTGAACATTATCGAATCCCCAACCAGACTACTTCGCAAAGGTGGAAAACAGATCACACGTCCTCTTCCCAACGTTTCCCTTGTCGGAAAGCTAACAGGTATTTCGAAATCATTTTGGCTTTGAATTGGGTCGTTGTCAAACTTCGCACGCGGTTTTGGTTCCCGAATTTCCCCCAAGATCCTCGTGTGAGAAATCTTGGTGCTGAAGAATCTTTGAATTAACAGGCCACTCTTAAGTGCGCAATTCATTGCATCAATCAACCTATTTTATGAGTATGTTAGTCCTCACAACAGCCAAATCGGCGATTGAGTGTCCCAACAACTAGAATCGGATGATTGATGACAACGGTCTGGTTGTCCCGAAATACGTTCCATTTTCGGGGTCGTCACAGAAATGCCAATTAGCGTGCGATTCCTCTAAAAACGTGAGCCGACTTAAGATTCTTGGAATTGCAGCCCCAAACAACATCAGTCGAAAAATAAACTGGCAAAAACTTGAACGGTCGGTCTACCTCCAGTCAAATAACAATTCACGATCTCGATAGAAAATGCTAGAGTTAAACAAAAAGCAACGACAATCTGTTGATGAGAGACCTACTCAGGAGATGCCATGCAAACACAGTCGATGTCCCGTCGCGAGTTTTGTGAACTGACCAGTGCGGGGGTTGGAATTGGACTGCTGCCCAACTCATCGCTGGAGTTTTCACGAAAACGTTTTGGCTTAAAGTATATGCTTGCCTCTTGCTTGTATGGTCATCAATCCGTCGGTGAGATCTTTCCAGAGGTTGGAAAGACAGGAGCCAAAGCGATAGATATCTGGCCAAAAATCCACGGCAATCAGCGCGAACAACTCACCGATCTGGGCGAAGAAAAATTCGCCTCCATGCTCAAACAACACAACATTACCTTGGGCTGCATCACGCAGTACGTGTTGGGCCCGTTTGGTTTGCGAGAAGAAATGCAATTGGCAAAGCGATTTGGATGTGAAACAATCGTGACTGGCGGCATAGGGGCGAAAGGGCTGACCGGCCAAGAACTAAAATCTGGCGTCGGAAAATTCATCGAGAAAATGAAACCGCATCTGGCCGTGGCCGAAGAGACGGGAGTCACGATTGCAATCGAAAACCATGCCAATAATTTGATTTATTCTCCCGATTCTCTGAAATGGCTCGCCGAGCTTAGTCCATCAAAACACCTTGCGATCGCTTTTGCTCCGTATCATCTACCACAGGATGCCAATCTGCTGGGAAAGCTAATCGAATCGTTGGGAGATTCGATTGCTGTTTTTTACGCTTGGCAGCATGGGATGGGTTGCCACAAAAAACTTCCCAAACACCAAGAGCTATTACAGATGCCCGGGCGCGGCAAATTGGATTTCGGACCCATGATAAACGCACTCCAGAAAATCAACTATTCCGGCTGGACCGAGATTTTCATGCACCCGGTTCCGCGAGGGATCCCGATCCTCGAAACGGCAGCAGAGGTGACCGGTGAAATTAACCGCGGACGAGATTACATTGAGAAACTGATCGCTTGAGAGAATGCTTGATCGTCGAATTGATCTTTTGGAGAACAAATGGAAAACTTAAAAACAACGCGTAGGGCATTTCTCGGAGCGACAGCCGCTACGTCCGTGTCGATGTTTCATGCAGGCCACATTTCTCAATTCGCAACAGAACGCGAAAAGCCACGTGCCAAAGTCGAGCGACTGGGAATCGCGTCGATCGGCATGAGGTACCAGGGAACCGTGATCTCCGACAAAGCCCGGCTGTACGGCGATATCGTCTCGATCGCCGATGTCGACCGACACGTCCGCGAACAGGCACGGGCCAGTTTCGGAAGCACACCGAGGATCTTCGAGGACTATCGCGAGATGCTTGACCGGAAAGACATCGACGTCGTCTTGATCGGAGCTCCGGATCACTGGCATTCTAAAATGCTGATCGATGCGGTTCGAGCCGGAAAAGATGTTTACTGCGAAAAACCACTGACGTTGACCATCGACGAAGGCAAAGTGTTGCGTGAATTGGTGGGTCAATCGGATCGAGTCGTCCAGGTGGGAACCTGGCAGCGAAGTGATTCGCGATTTCGGTTGGCGGTTGAACTGGTACGACAGGGGCGGCTTGGAACGCTAAGAAAGGTAACGTGCACGACTGACAAAAACCCAACCGGTGGGCCGTTCAAAACTGTCCCAGTTCCAGAACAATTGAATTGGGACCTTTGGCAAGGACAAACGCCAGACGTACCGTTCATTCCAGAACGATCTCACTACAACTTTCGCTGGTGGTACGAGTATGCCGGTGGCAAGATGACTGACTGGGGTGCCCATCACGTTGACATTGCCCAGTGGGCGATCAACAGTCTGCCGGTCGAGGTTGACGGGAAGGCGACATTTTCAAACATCAAAGATAGTTACAACGTCGCCACGAATTTTGGCGCAACAATTAAATATGCCAACGGCGTAATTCTCTCTGTTGCAGATGAAGGCCGTCGTGGCATTCTATTCGAAGGCGATCAAGGGCGAATTTTTGTTAATCGCGGCTCGGTCAGTGGAATTCCTGTCGATGATTTAAAAAACAGTCCACTGCCCCGGGACGAGTTTTCCCTCTACGATTTTGACAATCTCAAGCGTCCCGCAAGGGCTGGAAAACTGGATGCCATCGTCAACCACATGGGCAACTTCTTTGACTGCATTGAGTCTCGCCGCCAACCAATCTCGGATCTTGAGAGCCAACACCGAAGTGCAAGCACATGTCATTTGGCCAACATTTCGATGCGTCTGGGCCGACCGCTTAAATGGGATCCGGTTCGTGAGGTTTTCATCGGTGACGAAGAAGCAAATAGTTTCCTGAAACGTGAACAACGAAAAGGGTTCGAGGTCGCGTAGTGGTCCGGTGGTCCAATGAAAGACGATAAATTGTTGGCGGAATTGTTGGGGGACACACAGTTTTCTTATTCCACTGTCATCCCTGAGCAACAACCCGTCTTGCGTATCGCATACAACGGGAGGGCATCATCAGATTCCTGGGTGTGAGAACTGGCTCGCGTCAACGCTCGTTGGCATAGCCAGCGTGGTTCTCAGAAGAACTTGACCTACAAGACACAGTTGGGGTCGGTTGACGAAGATTGTCTCATGGTCATTTCCGCAATTTCATGAACAGATGTTAGCCTGATGCTTCTCACGTTGCCTGACCCTGTATTAAGGTTTCCCTGTATCAAGGTCGACATGCTCAATCCTCAAATACGCGATGTCAACGGACAGGAGACTCCGCCCAAGGCAACCAATACAATGGACTTCATTTGTAGGTCGGCGACAATTTGTAGGTCGGCAACATCAAGAACGCCTAACATCTCAGCGTTTCCGAGAGCGTCCAGTCGCATCAACGACCGTCGAGACCAACAAGCGACTCAGCTCAAGAGGCGATGCTCTGGAAGCAGTGTTAAGGCTACAAAAACCATCGTTATGAATAAAACAGAACCCTAACGCGGTCACGAGAGTCCAAATACAAAGTAGAATTCGGCAAGAAATTCGCGCCTATTGGATGTAAACTTCAAAATTTTGGTCTGATAATAGTCAGCTTCACGTGTTTGCCTGTGACAACCAAATTCCGAATTATAACTGGATAACAAAATGGTCCGATTCGATCGTTCGACGCAAATAGTGTTTCTGACAAGTCTATTGGTCTTCTCATCTTTTTTTGTTCGATCTGAACTGCACGCCGATACAGTTGCCAGGCCGAACATCATATTTATTCTTGCCGATGACCAAGGCTGGAACGGAACATCCGTACAGATGCATCCGGACCTGGCAAACTCCAAAAGTGATTTTTACAAGACACCTAGCCTCGAAAAGCTTGCCGCCTCAGGACTGCGGTTCAGCCACGCCTACTCGCCTGGCCCAATGTGCTCTCCGACACGCGCGAGCATTCTAACTGGCAAAAGTCCTGCGCAACTTCGAATGACAAATGTCGGTCGTGGAAGACCGGCAAATGCTTCACAACAATTCGTCGTGCCACCCCATTCAAGTTCGCTTTCAACTGACGAAGTTTCGATTGGGGAAAAGTTGAAAGCCGCCGGCTACTCGACAGCCTGGTTTGGCAAATGGCACCTCGGTGGTGAACATGGACCCGGTGCCCATGGCTACGACGAACACGATGGCCCGACTGGCAATGCAGATGGGAATACAAATGACCCTGAAAACCCAAAAGACATTTTTGGAATCACTCGTCGAGGCCTGGCTTTCATGGAGAAAAACGTTAATGCCAAAAAACCGTTTTACCTTCAACTTTGCCATTATGCTGTGCACGGTCCTGTCCAATCATTAAAAGAAAACGAAGCCGCCTATGCAAAATCACCAGCTGGAAAAATACACAGGTCCCCCGCGTTTGCAGGAATGACCGAAAACCTTGATTCGGGTGTTGGGATGATCATGAAAAAGATCAAGGATCTTGGCATCGAAGACAACACTTATCTGGTTTACATGTCTGACCACGGCTCGGGGGTCAATCTTTCCTCCAACGCACCATTGAATCGCGGCAAAGGAACTTTATGGGAAGGCGGATTACGAGTCCCGCTGATCATTCGCGGACCAGGTGTCAAAGCGGGTGGGTTCTGCAGCGTCCCGACTGTTGGCTGGGACTTATTTCCAACGTTTTGTGATCTTGCCAAAATTGAAAGCGCGATGCCAATCGGACTTGAAGGCATCAGTCTCAAGCCTGTTTTCGCGACCGGAGAATTTATAGGATCAGACGAAAAGCAACCGCGTGACGAACTTGCATTTCACTTTCCACATTACGCACAATCAAAGCCTCATTCAACGATCACCATTGGCGATTACAAACTGATCAAGTATTACGAGAAAAACCAGTTGTTTCTTTTTAATTTGACGAAAGACATCGGCGAACAAAACAATCTCGCCGAACAAATGCCGGACAAGACTGACTTGATGCATAACCGTCTCATTACTTATTTGAAAAAGGTAGATGCCGGGATTCCTACTTCGAATCCGAATTACGATCCAACCGCCATCGCTGAGTCTGGCGGTGGGCGTGGTGGAGCTGGAGGTCGCACCGGGCGAAGAGGGGCAGGAGGTCGTGGTCCACAGGTGGAAAGAATCGAAGAACTTCAAAAACAGATGGACGCTTTGGACAAAGTCGTCAAGAAAAAAGACTTCAAAAAAATCGGCGAGCTTATCACTGCAATGAAAAAAGCTGCCGAAGACCGACCACAACGTCCTCGAAGCCCGGCAGCTGGTCGGGGGGCAGATGCGAATCGTCCGAACCCGCGAGAACAACGCGCCCAAGAACTTCAACAACTCGACGAAGCCAATCAACAAAAAGATTTAGAAAAACTCGGCCAGCTGATTGATGAGATCAACGCGAGATTGAAAAACACACAGGGTCGGCCAGGCAGGTCCCGCCCCGGGCTGACGAGCAAACGGTTCTCCATTCTCAACTCGGCGAATTGAGTATCACGCTCCCGTCGCAATCGACTGAGTTTGTCGAGGTTTTTTGAATCTGTATTCCCCTCATCCCCAGCCCTTCTCCCCACAAATTCGGACCAAGCTTCATCAAATGGTAAACCGATTTGGTCAGAATTTGTGGGGAGAAGAGAGCTGTTTTTTTGAGCTGGATAGCTTTTTAGTGAATCGGTATCGAACATTGCCCGAGTGTATCAGCAGGTTCATTTCGTAGTGGGCACCCGACCCAAAAACCCCGCAAATCACCAACTCGAACAGTTTTTCGTCAGCCCAGTCCCGCCCCGGACAATGGAGTGTTGGTCGGCAAATTGTTTAAGACCGCGAAAAATAGAACCTCATTATCTGGCCCCGATTTTAACAGGCGTATTTCAATTGATTCTTACAATCTGAGCAACAATTGAAGATGCTTCGATGGTCGACCAGTCTTCTACCAGTCTTCGACCAGTCTTCGATCATGTTCTTCGATCATGTTCTTCGATCATGTCCTTCGATTATGTTCTTGGAGCCTGGCTCGACCTGTTGGAACTCCTGTGACCTCAGTAAGCTTCGATTGGCCCGATTGCGTTTTCGTCGCCTTGATCCAAGTCGGCGATGATGTTGACATAGTGCCAAGTGCCGTGGTCGTACTTTTGGCATTCGGCACCGCGTAGGCTTCTTGTCGCATTTGGCCAAATAAAGTCATCGGGAATACTCATTGGCCTCTTTCCGTTCCCCTCTCGATACGGAAACTCTTTTTGGTTACGACACTAATTCCAAGCATAATCTTCACGATAGATTTCTTAGTTTTCCCCACGAAAACGTGGGCTTCCATTGCGTTTCCAAGCGGTTAAAAATACTATCATCACTCCGTCTTAATGACATTCCTTTTTTTCGTTCTCAACACCAAGAGCTCCCACAATGGCAAGAGGCAATCGCAAATGACAGTGCCCGAGTTTTCCGTCGAAGCCCGACACGCGAGCCTGCCGAAACGCAGGGGCACACATGATGAACCATGACCCAGACGCGATTGCTGCCGCCCTCAACGCGAGTATTGAACTCCTACCCGAATTCGACACCGAAATTTTCTGCTTTGGAGATTCCCGGCTTCGATACGAAATGCATTTACAAGTCAATAGTGGGACAGCAATTCTTGCGTTTGACCCAACAACACCAATCCAGGGATGCCCGATGCTCGAATTCAGCTTTCGTTGCACGGATATCCTTATCGGCACGAGCGCGTACTGCAGGGATTCAAAAGAGGTCGCAATTGAATTCTACGAGGGCGACGTTTCGCCCGCTGGACTACGTTTGACAATGACTTGGATCCCCGACGGTTACTGGTATGTTTGGGCAAACGCCAACACTAAGCCGCACCAATAAAACGCTGGACGAACCAGGGAGACACGGGCATTTCAACAATTGTTCATCGGCAGATCAAACGCAACCCACTCGCACCTCCAAGACGCTCCCAAGCTGTACTGCCCCGTCTACCGTTGCCCGTCGTGTTCTGTGCGTTCGATGTAGCGGAATTCTGGGTGCTTCTGGCGCAACTTTTGTCGCCCAACTGGGGCAAGAGCTCAAACTCGTCCGAGGATCGCGATCGGCGTGGTTAGATTCGTTTCATGGGGGAGTTATTGCACGTGGCCGCGACTCGTCAGGTTAATGGCTATTCCTGGGTATCTCCGTGAAACTTGACGGCCGAACGAGTAGCCAATGGATAGCTCGCAAATTCAGGCGTGAGCATGCTCGTTTAGGCGGTCGGGATACGGGGAGCACGACTTCTTTATTTGGGTATCGAATCGACTGACTCCCTGTTGCGACTAACATTATCTTGCTGTCTAAAGAGATCTGATACGGAGCCAGTGATGCTCGCCGTCAGCAGGCTTTTCCCATCCCGACGGATCCCCTTTGAGCGTCGACGTCACTCTCCGCACCAATCAACACTTGACAAAGAATCAAGCAGATCATGAATCGAATCATCGGTTACAAATCGGCAGGTGGAAAATGAAATCCTTCTTCAAGCGACCTGCAATCCAGTATTGCCTGCTGATGCTTCTTGGCTCTTATGGCGTCTATCTCTCGCTGCCGATCGACCTGAATCCTCAGTCGACGCTGGAACGGACCGATCTGATCATTAGCCTAATCATCTTCGTCCCGAGTGTCGTCATCACAGCCGTTTGCGGGTTACTAGCGTTTTTCTGTGCCCTGTTTTCGCGGCCCGGCGAGGAGCAAGGACGTCAAGACAACTTCATCTTCGGCCTTCTGAAAGTATTCGGAGTGCGGGATACAATTCGGTCGCAATTCTTCCTCTGGGGCCCTCTCGAACTATTGATACAAATATGCCGATCTGATTCGGATGACTCACACAAAACTAGCTAGGGGAAAGCATATTCGTATGGCTTTGATGCCGTTAACTGATATTAAAACGTTTTGACAGCTCGAATCCGACTCGTTCTACTTGAGTTTGGTCGTCAGATTTCTGACATGCAACGTTACTCGTCAGCTTTGTATTCTTTTCCGATATCCACCGAAACTGATCAGTGAAATGAACGAACGAGGCCACGGAAATCGAGAACCTGGTCGCTTAAGATTTTCCATTGCTAGCCTTTTATGTCTAACGAGCCTGGTTGCGATTCACTTAGCCTTCCCGTCACTTTTGATTGCACTCGGGGCAACAATATGCGTGTCAATTATTCTTGCGCTATTAATGTTTCCGGCACTCTCCGCCGACCGGATGAGCGACTCAAACAAAGACAAGCTTAAAAACTGGACTACGATCTATTTTGCTCTTGTGGGAACGACATACCTTATCGTCACCGCATTTTTATTTCTTACACTAAACCACTGAATCCAACGACCAGAGTTCCAACATGGCCCAAATCAGTTGAGACCAATGCGATGCATCCAACGCCAGCAACGGGGACAGGCTGGGAACAGAACAGCAACCAGCCAGCAACGGGGACAGGCTGGGAACAGAACAGCAACCAGCAGAACAGCAACCAGCAGAACAGCAACGGGGACAGGCTGCGCTAAGGCGAGACAAGTTCCCTTGAGTTAATTGCAGACGCGTTAATGGTGAACTTTGAACAACGACCCACCGCCTGTCCCCGGATCCACTCACCGGATCCACCCGGATCCACTCACTTTTACGGGGTGGGGGTTGCCTTCGACACTCGCGATTCATAGTTTCGGGTGTCAACTTTTTGATACCAATTTCCTGTACCCTACGCGGCGGGTGTCAAACACCTCAATTACGGGTGTCATCCCACGAAAAAAG
>JBLINZ010000070.1:0-18384 GCA_047639375.1 Mariniblastus sp.
TTGCATGAAACCGTTTCGGTTTTATGCTTTCAAATCTGTCTTTCACCCTTTATCGTCATATTTATGTAAGGGCTGCTGGGTTGAACTTTTTTGACTAGGCAGATCCGCAATTTTTGTTTTTATATTCCTGATCGAGGTAGTATTTTGATGAGAAACACACGAAAAATCGGTTTCACGCTGGTTGAGTTATTGGTTGTGATTGCTATTATCGGCATTCTGATCGGCATGCTCTTGCCAGCCGTTCAACAAGTTCGTGAGGCAGCCCGCCGAACCGCTTGCTTGAACAATCTTCGCCAAATTGCATTGGCAGCTCACAACTACGAGAGCACCTTCAAGCGATTCCCACCGGGAATGCTGAACGTCGCTCTCGCCAATACGAGAACGACGAGGAACGATGGAAGTGCCGGCAGTCCTCAGCATATGGGTCCTTTGGTTCACCTTTTGCCTTTCATCGAAGCCAACAACCTCGACAGCCTCATTGAGATAGATCGTAATGCTCGTCATTTCGACAGGGCTTGGTATGGAGCAAGCTGGTCCCATGGCGCTTACAGCATTCCCAACTACACTTGCCCATCCGAATCTGAAGACACAGCTGAGCGTTGCATCGTCACTGTCTACCCTCGTAACAACCGCGTTGGTGGATCTTACTTCGGTGCACCTTGGGGAATCGTTCCCGGGCGCACCAACTATGTTGGCTGTGCTGGCGGGCTAGGTGGAGCAGATCCTGCATCTGCTCTTAGCCCTGGCTGGACAAAGTATCAAGGTATCTTCACTAACCGCAGTGAAACTTCTTTTGGTAAAATCACTGACGGTTCAAGCAACACGCTTATGTTCGGCGAAGTCGCTCACTTCCATATGTTTGGTGCCGAGTACGACTATTCTTGGATAAGTGACACCTTGATCCCAACCGCTTGGTGGGGCAACAAAAATCCTTGGGGTACTAGTGCTGACCCTGTGGACGAAGGTTATTTCCAGTTCAAGTCCAATCACCCTGGGCAAATTGGTTTCGCCCGCGGCGACGGTTCGGTTACTGGCATCAGTCGAGATGCAAACCGGAACACCGTGATTTACTTATCTGGTCGTGCGGACGCCAGAATCGCTTCGCTTGAGTAGTCGAATTCTGAATTAAAAAATAAAGTTTGGAGAGAATATGAAAAGGTGTTTATGTTTTGCCGTAATGGCTGTGTCTCTGTTTTTGGTCTCTGCGACCGGTTGCAGTGATGACAGCATTACTGCCCCCGACCCGGAGTTTATCGGTAATCCACCACCCGCAGGTGCCATACAGGGCATGGGTGAAGGACCATCGACTTCACTTGGGGCGCCGGACACACCGGAGCCTCCCGGATAGCCAAACTTGATGCAGTTGAAATCCCGCGGTCTCAGCAGACCGCGGGATTTTTTTATGCGCGGTCGATTAATGACGCAACGATGGGCCACATGGCCTAACTCCGAGGCTGACATTTAATCACAACGGAATTCGCGAAACGCAAAATGGCAACCCGACGCATAAGGGCTTGTTGATTTATAATGCGAGACGATCGATCGTTTAACGATTAGCCGGCAGGCGACAGCACCAAACGCAGAACGTTTGTAGGCGTGGGCGATTGCCCATTGAAGAAAATCCACCAACGAGAGCGATTCCTGAACAACGCGTAGGATCACCAAAAAAGTCAAAGCCTCGTCGAGAATCAAGGAAGTCACCCTTCGCTCCATCGAAACTCGCGTCCGCTAATTAGGTTCATCGAGAATTGGTGAAAGTTGAAAAGCAATAACTCGTGGCTTGAGAGTCCGCCGGTTCATTAAAAATGAACGACCGACACATCGCTCGTTCATCCTGCCAAACCTTGTTGCTGAGCGAGTTTCGTCAGCTGAACTCACCAACCGACTCTGCCAATCGTTCCTTGGCAATCTCGATATACTCCTGATTACAATCGATCGCGACGAAGCTGCGTCCGGAACGCTTAGCCGCAATCGCAGTCGTTCCGGCGCCGGAAAATGGATCGAGCACCACACCACCGGGCGGACAACTGGCGTTCAAGCAAGTCTGCACCAGCGACTCAGGATAGACCGCGAAATGGGCCTTGCGAAATTTCGACAGCGAAATTGACCAGACCGTTCGTTTGTTACGTCCCTTCGGATGAAACGCCTGATCCCAACGGCCATCGTGCAGATTGTTGTCGCCAGAGTTCTTGCCTTGCTCCGGCGTCCCCCCACGTTTCCCAAAATGGCTGCGGCCGCCTTTCATTTTCGATTTCTCAGAAAACGTAACGTGCGGCTCTCGGACTGCATCCGCGTCGTAGAAATAGTCTTTCTGCGAGTTACTGAAAAAGAAAACATACTCATGGTCCGTGGTCGGCCGCGTCTTGACACTGGAGGGCATCGCATTGGGCTTGTGCCAGATGCAATCGCTTCGCAAAACCCAGCCCACGTCCTTTAAGGCCAAGCATACGCGCCACGGCATCCCCAGCAATTCGCCCTTGAGATACTTGTCGCCAATCACCACCCAAGCCGAGCCCGTTGGCTTAACGACGCGTTTGAGCTCTGAAAACAACTCAGCCATCCGTTCGACGTACGCCGCCGGCGAAACCTCCTGACCGATTTGCTGCTTCGAACCGTAATCACGCTGTTGATAATACGGCGGACTCGTCACGATCGTGTCCGCGACTCCGTCCGGCAATCGCTTGGCTACTTCGATGGCGTCACCGCAAAGAAACTGATCGATGACCTTGGAATCTACATTGGGTTTCAAGTTTCAATCCTTTACCACCAAACCACGACCGACCAAAATGCATTTTTCAAACTTACATTTTGTCTAAGACTTCAATCCCTAACAACCCAAGTCCTAACTTAATCGTCCGAGCTGTTAAATCACAAAGCTGAAGCCGGCTGGCCTTGAGCGACTCAGAGCCCGCGTCTTTGACCGAGCACTGATCGAAAAACTGGGCAAACGTTTGAGTCAAATCAAACAGATAATTGCAAAGGATGTTTGGCTTGTACTCCACCAACATCTCATCCAATGCTTCGCCGAATCGGATCAGTTTTAGCCCCAGCTGCCGCTCGACTTCGTTTTCAAATTCAAACGGAGTGGGATTGGCTCGAATCGCCTCGACGTCGGCTTCGGTCTTTCTCAGGATTCCCTGAACGCGAGCGTATCCGTATTGCAGGTACGTCGCCGTGTTGCCTCGGAGCGCCAACATTTTGTCATAGTTGAACACGTAATCGGAACCTCGGTTGTGCGACAAATCCGCGTACTTCAAGCCGCCGATCCCAATCACGGTCGCGATTTCCTGGTGCCGCTCTTCTGGCAGCTCGGAGTTTTGCGATTTAGAAATCTCCAACGCCCGCTTTTCTGCTTCGTCCAGCAACCCTTCGAGCCCCACCGTATCGCCAGATCGAGTTTTATAAGGCGTTCCATCAGGCCCCATCACGGTCCCAAACGCGACGTGCGTCAATTCGACATCCGCGTATCCCCAGAGTTTCGCTACGTCGAATAGTTTTTCGAAATGTTCGGACTGGCGATGGTCAACGACATACAGACAAGCGTCGGCTTGCCAGTGTTCCATCCGGTATTTGATCGTGGCTAAATCTGTCGTCGCGTACAAAAATGCCCCGTCTCGTTTTTGGACGATCATCGGAGCGTCGTGGTTATCCAAGAAAACACAGGTCGCCCCGTCGCTCTTTCGCGTGAACCCCTTGGCCTCAAGATCATTGACGACGTTCGCAAGTTCGCTGTGATAAAAACTCTCGCCGTGCTCATGATCAAACGTGATGCTGAGTCGGTCGTACATCCGCTGGATGTCCAATCGGCAGCTCGGCAGAAACTCTTTCCAGAGCGTCGTGTTAGCTTCGTCGCCTGCATGGAGCGCCGCCGTTTCCAACAACACCGCCTGATTGATCTCGGGATGAGCATCGGCCTGGGCTTTGAGCTCTGGAGTCTGGTCGACTTCCGCGAGCTTGACTTCTGTCTCTGCGATCGCCCAGACCATGCCCGCGACCTTGCCGGCCATTTGCTTGGCTTGCTTTTGCTGAGCCTTATCTGCTTTTTTGTCACCCGTTGGCGGCAGGGCCTCCATCTCGGCCAGCTGCGTTTTCAGCTCGGCAAGTTTGGCTTGGGATTCCGGCAGCTTTGCCACGGCGGAATGGTAGTCCATTAGTTTTCGCACGTGCTTGTAGAGCCGGCCAAGCTCCTTAACCGCCGCCGCCTCATAGGATGCCTGATCCACGAAGTGCTTGTAGCCATAAATGATCATCCCAAACTGGGTGCCCCAATCGCCCAAGTGATTGTCTGAGATCGCATTGTGTCCCACGAATCGTAAGACCTTGGAAATCGCGTCCCCAATAAACGTCGATCGAATGTGCCCGACGTGAAGCGGTTTCGCAATGTTAGGCGACGAGTAGTCGACGACCACCGTCCGGGGAGCGGTGACTGGAGGCACGCCCAGTCGATCGTCTGTCAGGGCGTTAGTCAGTCGTGCTTTGATCCAATCGTCATCGAGAGTCAGGTTAATAAAACCGGGACCGGCGATCTCCACACTCTGACAGAGGTCGTCGAGTGCAACTTTGGCTACCAAATCCGTCGCAATCTCCCGCGGAGCCTTACCCAACTTTTTTCCCAGCGGCATCGAGCAGTTAGCTTGATAGTCGCCGAATTTCGGATCGCCCGCAGGCCGAATCATACCAAGCAGTTCAGTGGGATCGCTCACGAGATCGGAAAGGGCAGCGGAAAATCTGTTCTTGATTTCGGAAAGTGCGTTCATGGCGTGTTGGGTTTTAAGGTTTAAGCAGAGGCTGGCTGCGAGTCGGTAGAGATAAACTTCACAGAAAACACGCGTTTCCGCAATCGGCCATCCATTTTACAGACAATTTGACCGGGAAATCAACAAGGCTGATCTCCCCAAGGGCCGTTGATTCGCTTGGTAAAGCCAAACAAAAATGGTAGCCCGACGCAGGGCCTGTTGATTTAATGTCGGTTTTGGCGGTAGCGCAATTCGTCAAGAGTTTCGGCAGCCCAAAATTCCGAAAGTCTTGACGACATTCGCTACGGACAAATTGGGTTCTGTTTCTTTGGGAACAAAGAGCGCCCATGTGGACCGGTCCGCCACTACGGTCGCTCGCCATCACTGACGCGTCCGGTTACCATGGTTGCTGCCAATTTCACCATGCATCAACATCTTATTTAGCTTGGGCAATGTACTTGCGGCCTGGCCAATCACCCCACGGCCAAACAACACATAAAGCTTGAAACCCATGAATTTGAAAACCGCCTTGATCCTCCTGACGCTTGTCCTGACCATCACTTGGTCCGCGGGAGCCAGTTTGTCGACTCCTCACGATTCGACGTTGTCGGTCGGTTCCGCCACGCACCCGGTTTCTGTAGTCGAGGCCGACATCTACGTCAACCGAAAACGGACGACGATGCGGTTAACCTGTTTCGCCGAAGACCTCGAGCTCCTTCAGGGTATCGAAGCAATGCAGGACGGCCTCTATGACAGCGAAGAGCTGATAGATGCCACCAAAGACCACGCCCAATACTTAGCAGAGAAAATCACGATTCGTGACGCAGCGGGCGAATTGATGACTCCCAAGATCATGGAAATCATCAACATCGAAATTCCAGAAGAAGGCATCAAGGCAGGGAACTTGATGAATTTCACGATGGGGTTTGTGATCGAGTATCGATATGATGAGCCGCCTGAGTTTGTCACCGTCCAGCAGAAAATGGTCGCCGACGGAGCCCTGTTGCCGTCCGAGCTGAAAATCCTGCTCAAGCAAGCCGGTTCCGACACGCCTTATATGCATATGATGAAACCAAGCACGCCTGAGACGTTTCGGTTTGACTGGGACAATCCGATTCTTTCCACCGACGCCTCGGACGAAGAATGGGAAACCTGGTTCGAAACGCAGCGTGAAAAAAACTTGGGCATCACGAGCTATAGCAGCGTCTACTCGTTCGTCTACATCAACAACCATGAAGTTCGCCACGAAGTCTTGATTCCACTCGCGACTTTGGCATCGTTTATCGATTTTGAACGTGCCGACGAAAGTTTCTTGGATATCCCGGAACAAGTTACAGCCGCTGAGAAGATCAAGGCTTATTTCTCTGTCGGCAATCCGGTCACGATCGACTCCGTTGAAGTCCAACCTGTGTTTGACCGAATCGATTTCTACGGACTCGACTTGCGGGATTTTGCCGTCCAAGCGGAAAAACGCAAGATCAGCATGGCGAGTGGCCGGGTTGGAATCATCATGTCTTACAGCACGAAAGGCTCACCGACCTCCGTCGAGTTGACTTGGGATAAGTTCAATACCGTAATCCGGTCGATTGATTCCGTCGTGTTTGCGTACGACAAAGTTGAGACGACGGAATTCTCAATGTTCCTTCCCAACAACACGTTCCAATGGAGCGAGCCAGATCGAAAACCGTTGCCCCTCATCACAGGCGTTTCTTCGAAACTGGATTTGAATTCCCTGAAGCCCAAAACAATTGAATTGCCAATGTTTTCAATTGGCTTGGTCGTGTGCGGATTTCTGGCGTTCCTGTCACGACTCGCTGGAGTTCCCACGAAACCTGCGGTTGCGACTGCATTCGTTTGTTGGATTGCGAGCGTTTTCACAACCGGCCTCATGCCAAGAGAATTCAAGCAGCCGTTTGCAGAGGCCCCAGTTTTTGAAATGGACGACCAAGAAGCGGAGCAAATCTTCACCCTGCTCCACAAGAACATGTTCCGAGCGTTCGACTATCACCGCGAAAACGACGTCTATGATGCGTTGGCGAAAAGCGTTGACGGTGAACTTCTCCGAGAGCTCTATCTCAAAATCAACAAAAGCCTGACGGTCAAAGAGCAGGGTGGGGCGGTTTCGAAAGTCAACCAAGTCACTTTGCTGGACGGACTCAAAACGGATGAGTTCATCGGTCCCGAAGGTGAATCTCCCGGTTTTGGATACCGCTGCAAGTGGAAATTGATTGGCACGATTGAACATTGGGGCCATATTCACGAACGCGAAAACGAATTCGACGCTAAGTTCGAGATCAGGCTAAAAGATGATGCTTGGAAAATCACGTTGATGCAAGTCGTAGACGAATCGCCGCCCGTTATCAAACAGAGTTTGCGGAAATTGCCCAGTTCTGAATCCAAACCGGCGCCGGTCGAAATGGAACCCACTCCCAAACAAGACTCAGTCGCCGAGAAAAGTTAACGCGATCGCGTCTGACGAAGCACTCGCACATCAATCAACATGTGCTCAAGTGAGCCGCTGCCATCCGGATAGGTTGCGACTTAGGGGATGAGCCGAATCCAAATTGGTAACCCGACGCGCAAGGGTTTGTTAATTTAAAATGCGAGACGATAGATCGTTTAACGATTAGCCGGCAGGCGACAGTGTCAAACGCAGAGCGTTGAGAGGCGTGGCGCTTACCCCCTGACGGCAAGCCATTAACGAGGGCTCTCCCTCGCTTACGCATTCGAGCTACCAATATACATCTTCTTTACCGAGCATTGAATCAGCAGGCCCGTTACAAGGCGGGGCCTGTGTTGCTTTGCTTGTGATCGAGTGCTTACAATCGACCTGCGACTTCGATCGCTTCGTCGCCCACAAGGACAACCGGAACAAGCTTTGACTTGCTGCTGGCTTGGCCGAGCCAAATCACGCCTGACGACCAGCGACCGTCTTTGATTTGTTTCAGTTCCAGGTTTCGCAGTTTGCCACCACAGGTATCCCATTCCTGCTTAGAAAGAATCCGATACTCGGCATTCACCGCGGGCGCAATTCGTTTTTTGAGGCGACAAGCGACATGGCCCATCGTGGTTCGCGGGTTGAGTTCAACGACCGGCTTGAGCTTTAAATTGCCATCTCGATCACGGCTGATCAACGCGTCGATGCCGACGTGACCTTGGATTCCGCGGCTGACCAACTCGGGAATGATCCGCGACTCCAACCAATCGACCGTCGCCTGCAGGATCGCACAGCGGTCGGACAACACAAACCGCTTGAGCGCCTGATCAAGATCAGAAAACGGATGGCTTAAACGCGTCCCCGCATAGCGTCTGCCGGCAGTGACCAAGGCCCGGGTCCAACCCATGAACTGGGGCGACTGGGAATCGCAGGGGATGTGCCACAAGAACGAAAGATCGATTTGTCGATCTAACTCAGGTTCGATCACACCCAGTGGCTGCGGCTTTTGATTGGAGTCCGTTAATGGTTCGCCGAATTCCACACCTCGCTCGGCCGCACGCAGCCAAGCCCAATCTTTTTCAGTCAAGGGTGTTTTGCAACTGAACCGTCGCTGACCGCGGCCTGAGGCGCCCAAATCCAGCTTGAAAATCGCCTGCTCGTATTCCTGCTCCGCCATCGCGTTCAATGCTGGTTGAACATCCGCGAGTTGATGGATCTCCGAAGCAACGCAATCGAGGCTGGTGAACCAGTCAGGCAGTGTGCCCAACTCCTGCCCTTCGGATTGCCACAATCGCAATTGATTGGCACTCCATGATTTTCGATACAACTCAGACCTCGAGTCGTTCCATGATGGAGGAACATGCCGAGCGGCCTCGATCATCGGATGGGCAAAACCTAGGCTTGCAGGGGTCCAAGCCCAAGGCGAAAAGTCATGAAGCTTGCGTTCGTTCAACAACGCTCGTTCATCAAACAGCTTGACTTCGGGCAAATCAAACCCCGCGTCAATCAACTGTTTACGAAATTCGCGTGAGGGCATCTCCCTAACCAACAGCACGTCGTCTTGTTTCGATAACGGGATCATTGTCAGCTCAAGATCCTTGGCGAGCCGATCCATCAACCCCACAACCCGCGAAGTCGGGGTTGGCGTTTCGGCTGACGACATGTTCGGCAATTCTCCGGCAAGTTCAGCCTCCGCCGAAGGCGTGAACCAACGAACGGTTGGGGCTCGACCACGCGACTGCCGGAAGACTTCGATCGCGTCAATGAATTCATCCGTCAAACCAGCCTGCACACGTCCTTCGCGATTGAACGCACAACGCGGGCCGCGGCCACGTTGGGGCGACATCGGAAATTCCAGCGATGCCTGATAGGCTTCCCAATCTGATTGCTCAGGGTTTTTCCACTGCCGAAACCAGTGAAGTCCATGCTGGACGTGGCCAATTTCATCCTCGTAGATCTTTTGCAGCACGCCCGCCGTTTGCTCGTCACCAATTTGCTTGAACACATTCGCGAAATGTAGACTGTAATCCAAATTGGCTTGCTCAAACGTCAGGCTCAATCGAGAAACGAAATCCATGGGCGACTGCATCGGCTCAATGATCCGCCAAAATTGACCGCTCAAAGGGAAACTTCCGAACTCAACGCCACACTCTTTCATCCGCCGCATATACATGCGTGTGTGCTCTTGTTCCTCTTGAAGCGTCACCAAAATCCCCTGTCGAAACGCGTGGGGCGCGTCGGGGAATTTCAGCAGAACCAATGCCATCAACTCGGTCGCCAGTAGTTCGTGATTGGCCAAGAAATGCAAAAGCTGCCCGCGAGCCTGCTCATTCTCTAGCGTCTCGTCGCTGGGAGGCTGAACGTTTCCGGCCTTCCCAAGCCGCATTTCAAGTCCAACCGGACGCCCCGGAGCAAGCACCGTATCACAGCTCGGGCCCGGTGAATCGCGAGGCGCGAGACTGAGCTTTCCAGGCCGCAGCAGTTTGTCTTCGAGCGTTTTCCCAAAAACGATTTGCTCAGCGAATTCAGTGATGTTCATGATCGGGTTCTCACTGAACCTCTTCGACCGAAACCTTCGTTTCGATCTTGCCCTTACTCAACAAAGCCGGCCAATAACTAATGATCTCCGTTGCTTTCGGACGTCCACCTGCAAACCCCGTGACTCCGGGAGGCCCACTTGTCACGAGCGGAACAATTTCCATGCCCAATCGATCGAGCTTGGACTTGTCATCGCTTCGAGCTCCGATCCGCAAGACGACTTCGGCTGGCTGCTCTGGAGCCGGCACGATTCCGGCGTGACAAACGTTAGTGCCCACGATTTCAATGAACTTTTCTTCGTCGGTAAAAGTAACTCCATCCATCGCCACGCGGTCGAAAACAATGTCCGCACAAAGCTGAGCTTTCTCAACGGCGTCAGGACCCGCGACCGTCAATTGACTAATCAGCTTGTACCCTTCGTGAAAGGAGATAGAAACCTTGTATGTATCAGTTGCCAAACGGCCCTTGATGCCCGAAACAGCAACCCGATCAGGGCCCGTCTGCTCCAGCTGAATCGAAGTGAAATCGGCGATGCAATCAGGTGTGATGTAGTTGGCCGGATCACTCATCTCGTAAACCAACTGTGATGACACCGTCTCAACGGAAACTCGTCCGCCTGTACCTTCGTGTTTGGTGACCGTGAACGTTCCATCCGCCTTGGCCTCGACAACCGGATATCCGATCTTCGCCATGTCAGGGATCTCTTTCCAATGCACGAAATTACCACCCGTACATTGAGCGCCGCATTCAATGATATGACCGGCAATCGTGCCCGCCGCCATCATGTCCATGTCTTCTAGCGTCCATCCGAATTCGTACATCAGCGGCGCCAACACGATCGACGGATCAGTCGCTCGGCCGGTGATCACAATGTCAGCGCCTTGCTTGAGGGCTTCGACGATCGGTTCGGCTCCGATATAAACGTTGGCAGTTTTGACACGGTCGAGGAGCGGTGCAAGCGGCTCGCCGTTGTCCATGTTCTTGAACGCTTCACCGCCATCGATCAACGACTTGAGATCATCAAGAATATCATCGCCTTCGACGATTCCAATCTTCATACCAGTCAAACCAAGCTCGCGAATCACTTCGGCCAACGCCTCACGACAAGCGATCGGATTCACACCGCCTGCATTAGCAACGATCTTGATACCTTTTTCATGACAGACAGGAAGCACTCGCCGGCACATCTCCACAAAGTCCGTAGCGTAGCCCTTGCTGGGATCACGACTCTTGAGCTTTTGCATGATGCTCATCGTGACTTCGGCCAAGTAGTCGAGCGTCAAATAATCCAACGGACCTTCGTTGACCAAACGAATCGGTCCCAAAATGCTGTCGCCCCAGAAGCCTTGTCCGTTGGCAATCAATACTGTTTCTTTTTTCGCGTCACTAGCTGCCATGTCGGCTTTCCGTTTTTTAAAGAGATCAGAACGTCCCAGATTTTAACCGAACTGCGTTCCATCGACGAGTCATCCAAGGTCACTGTAATCCGATCGTCGACGCGATAGAATGGGGTTTTAATTCTAATTTTGAGCCACGACCCAGAGCCACGATATGGAAACGTTTGTAAAGTCAAAAGTCGAATCGGGCGTGGGGCGCATCACGCTTAGCCGACCCGAGAAACGAAACGCCCTCAAGCGAGAATTCATTGAGCAACTCAATTCGTCCGTTGATTCGATGCTGGCCGATGAAACCTTGCGGGTCATGATTTTCGAAGCCGAAGGGGCGGTGTTTTGCGCTGGAATGGATTTGGGCGAGATGCAAGAACGTGCCCAAGCAGATTCGGGGAAACAAGAATGGCAGCGGGATTCGGAAGTCTTTGCCGAATTGTTGTTGAAAATTTTTCGAGCCAACGTCCCGACCATTGCCGCCATGCAAGGACCAGCCTTGGCCGGCGGCGTGGGATTAGTGCTGGCTTGTGATTTTATCGTCGCTAACGAAAACGCGTTTGTGATGCTGCCGGAACCGGCCCGCGGAATTACGGCTGCGATGGTGACGCCATTCCTTGTCCATCGGATCGGAGCCGGCCCCGCCACGCAGCTGTTGCTAAGCGGCCAACGCATGTCGGCGCAACGCAGCTCTGAATTGGGATTGGTATTTGCCATCGCCGAACCTGACCAACTGGCCAAATCGGTCAACTCGCTGGCTGAGAGCATCATGACTGGCTCAAAATCGGCACTTGCGATTACGAAAACACACGTCCAAAATTGCTCCGCCAGCGACCTCGATAATTTACTGAATCAGTCGATCGGCGTTTCGGCTCAGGCTCGCGAGACCGCTGACGCACGCGAGGGCTTGGCTGCGTTTCTGGAAAAACGCCAGCCGAACTGGCAAGCCTAAGCCCTCAATGGCTGCAGCTTCATCAAGATACTCTACGAAAAAACATCCCCAGCAACCCCAAGTAATTCAAATGAGAAACATTGACTTAACCGGTAAAACTGCGATTGTAACCGGATCCGGCCAAGGCATCGGCCTGGCCACCGCGACTTCACTGCACCAAGCCGGCGCCAATCTTGTGATTAACTATTTCCCAGATCCAGATGGCCTCAACAAAACGGTCGCAGACTACGCCGTGGCAGGCTTGGGCGAGCGTTGCATCGCAGCACCCGCTGATGTTCGAAACCCGAAACAACTCGCAGAGATGTGCTTGACGGCCGTCAAAGAATTCGGTGGACTTGATATTCTGGTCAACAACGCCGGAATTCTGCGTGACCGGAGCTTCAAAAAAATGAGCGACTCCGAGTGGGGTGACGTGATCGACACGAACCTGACGGGCGTCTTCAATTGCTGCAAAGCTGCGATTGGGCACCTCAACGATGGCGGCACGATCATCAACGTGGCTTCGCTTTCCGCAGTGACCGGGTTCTTCGGCCAAGCCAACTACGCGTCCGCAAAAGCAGGCGTGGTGACGCTAACCAAAGTCTTGAGCAAGGAACTGGCTCGACAAAACATCCGCGTCAATGCGGTCGCACCAGGCGTCGTCGATACGGAAATGGGAAAATCAATTCCCGAGGAAAACCGACAAGCCATGATCAAGCAGGTTCCGCTCGGACGTTTCGCTGAGCCCAGTGAAATCGGCGACGTCGTGCTCTTCCTGGCCAGCGATTTGAGCTCGTACGTGACCGGTCAAACCATCCATATTAATGGCGGTTGGTGGGCGTAGGTTCAAATCGACCAAACAAGCCTTGGCCCCTGCTCTCAGATGGCCCAGTGTGAAGCTGTCAAAACTTGATGTTGTTGCAAAAAATGGATCTTTCTAAACTGACCGGATCACCAAAGGGTCCATTTTCATCAGGTTTGCAAGGATGCGAGAAACGATTTGGCATGTCGCAGTCATCTTACTGGTGACGTTGACGGTGTTTTTCACCAACCTTGGAACCGCCCGGCTCTGGGATCGTGACGAGCCCCGCAATGCCGGCTGCGCTGCCGAGATGGTGGCCCGTGGTGATTGGGTCGTACCTATGTTCAATGACGAACTTCGGCACCAAAAACCCGTCTTGCTCTACTGGCTGGTAATGTCCGCCTATTCCGTGTTCGGCGTCAATGAGTTCTCAGCTCGATTCTGGTCAGCCCTGCTGGCGATCGGAACCACGTTGGCCACTTACACGATTGCCCATCGATTGATCAACGCCACGGTCGCCCTGTATGCCGCAATTGCGTTGGCGACCAGTCTGATGTTCGGTGTTGCGGCCCGGGCTGTGACGCCGGATTCGGTCCTCATTTTTTGTGCAACGTCGGCACTGATGATCTACGTAATCAGCACGTTCGTCCGCGCGGGAGAACGATTGAGCCTGCGAGATGCGAGATGCTGGTTTCCTCAAAATCGTTGGGCCTCGTTGGCGCTGTTTGCCATGTTAGGTTTGGGCGTGTTGGCCAAAGGACCGGTTGGCTTCCTGCTGCCCATGGCAATGCTCGGACTGTTCCTTTTGATCCAAACTTCGGAACGAGTCGAGGGCACTGACGGTCCCGCCTGGAAGCGTTTCGTCATCCAAACAGCTCGTGTTTGCCATCCTGGACATTTCTTGAAAACGCTCTGGTCGATGCGACCGTTAACCGCTGCAGTCGTGGTATTGCTGATTGCAGCTCCGTGGTTCGTGTGGGTTGACGCTCGAACCAACGGCGATTTCACGAGAATGTTTTTTGTCGGTGAGCATTTTGGTCGCGCTACGACGGCAATGGAAAATCACTCCGGCGGATTCTGGTTCTATCCCGTCGCGATTCTAGTCGGATTTTTCCCATGGTCGGTCTTCTGGGGCCCGGTTGTGGTTGGCTTGTTCAAAAATCGAGCCGCAATCCAACCCGCAAGCATCAATTCGATTGACGACGCGGACGACAAGCAAACTCATCAACTCACAAACGCCGCGACCGTTTTAATGCTGTGTTGGATCGGTGTTCAAGTCGTCGCGTTTTCGATGGCACAAACGAAACTTCCCAGCTACGTGACTCCCTGCTATCCAGCACTTGCTATTTTGACGGCCAGCTGTCTCGTGAGATTCGCCACCGACAAAAGCGCCGTCGGGCGGTCTTGGTTCGTGCTTGCACTGGCAGCATTTTCCGTCACGGGGTTAGCGATCACTGTGGGAGTCGGGATTGCAACCTCGAAATTGCTTCCCAGTCAGACTTGGCTGGCGGGACTTGGCGTGGTGCCTTGCGTTGCCGGAGCCCTGTTGGCTTGGTGGGTACCGACTCAGCGTCGTCGCCTGATTCCCGCCGCGTTCTCAATCGCGGCTGTCTTATTCTCAGTTGGCTTGTTCGGATTCGGCACCGTGTCATTGGATCGTGAACAACAAAGCAATTTGATTTTCGACCGCCTCGAGCCCGGAGACTGCGTCGCGACTTACGGATGCCTAGAATCAAGTTGGGTGTTCTATGCAGAACGGCCGATCTACGAATTGACGCCAGTGGGTGAAACATCACCAAGTATCGCAAGTTCGTCGATCCCACTCGAGCAGCGGTTCGAACGAATGTTCTGGCAACCCAAGCCACGGGTGTCCGTAGAAGAATTCTTCAGTCTTCAGCAGGAATCAGTATTATTGACCACCCGCGAGCATTTCGAGGAACTTGAGAATCGATTACCAGAAGGCTTCGAGATTTTGGAAACCGCCAGCTATTTCTTGAAGAACAAAGAACTGTTGCTAATCGGGCTGGCTTCCGAAAACCGAAAGCCAGCAACATCAAAAATCGCCCAGTCGCTAAACAAACGCCTGCGTTAAAAGTCGGATGGGTTTCCAACCCGTCTTACCACCATTTCGTGACTCATCGCGGTGCTCATCTACAAATGCCCATCTTGCCACAGGCCGGGCATCTCGGACCGTAGATTGGCCGCATTTTCCCGTCAACTCACCGTGAAAACCACGTTAGCATAGAAACGCAGGACAACGTTCGCACCGTTCGACGAGGAATTCGACAGGAGCGAATGGGATAGTCGCCTTTCGTGCTACCGAAAGAGTGTCGATTGACATTCCTTCTCGCTAGTACAAATTCCTCATTGGCACGTCGACGACCAGCATTCCAGGGATCGGTTACGAATAAGACGCTCTCACGAGTCAGGTCATCAATCGAGTTGCAGGGGTGATCGGTTCCGATCAGGCAAGTCATTTGCTCCGGCGAAAAACAACACTCTTTCGGCGGAGCGAAAGGCGACATCGATCCTGAAAGGATCAACCTTGCCCTGCCAACTACATTAATAAATATCACCCTCGGAGCGTAGCTTTACGAAAAAACTAAGGGACCGGCCCGACAGGCTGGACACCTATCCCATTTGCCATTCTTCCAATCGCACTCGAACTTGCTCGAGGATTGAAAGCGCAGAAGGCTCCATCGCATTGCCCGCCGTTTTGACCGGCAGAGAGACATCGTCCAAACGCACGAACTCGCCAGATCCACTCAATCCAGGCAATCCAATTTCAAACTCGACGTGTGGCTGAATCAGTTGAACATCGCCTTCGTCACCGCCTCTCGCATCCGTGCTCAAACCGGAACTCAAAAAAATCACCGGGACTGACTGCAAAGTGTCTTGAGCGGCTTGCGGGAGACCGGCAATCTCGGCCTGCGCCTCCTTACCTCCCACCCACAAAACGGCATCGCATTCTCCACGCACCAACACAGTTTCCGCTGAATGTTCCAGCCAGTTTGATCTCGGAAAACCGAGAGCATGGTTCACAGCGAACGAAAACCCGGAACTCCAGGCCAATACGTTCTCGCCACTTTGAGCGTTCGCATCATGTCGCAATTTCAAAGCGACGAATCGGGTGGTGTCATTGAGCGACCGAACGAGGCGGCTGAGCGAATCCGACTCAAGATCAAAAACCGAATCCGGATTGGATTGATCATATAATAAACTGCCATACGACGCGGAGGTCAGCATCGTCAGTAAGTCTGAGACTTGGAACCCTGACAAACCCGTAGACGATTCAACCCGACTCGCATCAACATCTGCTCCTAGTAAGTTTGCTCGCAAGACCGCGAGTAGGGCAGGGGCTGCTGTTTTTTGAATTTGGAAAAAGCGATCGGCTTGCTTGGCCGTGGAGGTTTCTTGCTCGTCGACAACAATCACTCGTCGCTTTGGATGGCCCGTCGGTTTTGCCAACCTTTCCAGCAAACGCGGATGTGTCGTCACTGGGTCGCAAAACCAAAACACGATCACGTCAGAACGGCTGGCAATCTCACCCAACGTTGCCGAAACTTTCCCTGATTGCTGTAAAGCAAACATATTCGATCGGCCATCGTTAGAAAGCGTCGTGTCGATCGTGGCTCCAACGCAATCAGCAATTTTCCAAGCCGCCTGCTGGGCTTGGGTCGAGAGCTGGTTCAGCCCACAGATCAAAGGAGCTTTTGCTCCTGCCAATAATTCTGTGGCTCGGCCAAGAGCCACCGCCAATGCCGCCTCGTCACCGGAAACACGACAAGTCGGCTTGGGCGGTTGCTCAATTTGAAAATGCGATTGGCCCAGCTCACAGGCCCGCGATGCGTCCCAAGTGCTTCCGTTCTCGCTGAGCTCGATATCGTCGCACAACAAAGTGCAACCTGGACAAACGTGATTCAAAATTTTCATTCGATTGACTTTACGAAAGGTCGATGCCGGTCATCGGAGCCTCCGGCAATTCAAGCTGCGGGGACTCGAGCGAGGCCACGGGAAACGAGCAATAGTCGGCGGCGAAGTAGGCACTCGGATGATGATTCCCACTCATCCCACAACCGCCGAATGGCAGTTTACCACTTGCCCCGGTCGTTTGCCGGTTCCAGTTGACAATCCCGGCTCGAATTTCATGGATGAATTGTCGGTAACAATCTTCGTTGTCACTCAACAGCCCCGCCGACAAACCGTAAGCGGTATTGTTAGCTTCCTTGATCGCCTCGTCAAAATCCTTGACGCGAATAATGTTCATCAGCGGCCCAAATAGCTCTTCATCGCTCCGATCCGCAACGTCGGTCACGTCGATCAAGCCAGGTGAAACCAGGGCCTCGCACCCTCGATGAGACTTCATCTCGACCAACCCGCGCCCGCCTCGTTCAAGCAAACTCGCTTGGGCTGCCAGCATCCGCCGCCCCATCTCGGCTGAAATAACGGTGCCCATAAACGGCTGAGGATCGTCGTTGTAGAAACCGTACGAAACGCCCGCGATCATTTTGACGAGCACTTCCAGGAACTTCTGCGATTCCTCGTTGTCGATCAAAATCAAGCGACGGGCACATGTACAGCGTTGCCCAGCTGTGAAATAGCCGGAGAGGATCGTCAGATAGGCAGCGGCTTTCAGGTCGCTGGTTTGATGGACGATCAAAGGGTTGTTTCCACCCATCTCCAACGCCAAAATTTTCTGTGGATAGGGTGCCAACGTTTGATGCAACGCTTTACCAGCGCCACTCGAGCCAGTAAAGAACAGACCATCTAGTTGAGAATTGCTGGCGATCGCCTCACCGACATCACGCTGGCCTTGAACCAGATTAAGTACGCCGGCCGGCAAGCCCGACTCCATCCATTTCTGCACCATCCAAGCCCCAACTGCCGGCGTGATTTCACTTGGCTTGAACACGATCGTGTTTCCGGCAATCAAAGCCGGCACGATATGTCCATTGGGCAAGTGAGCAGGAAAATTAAAAGGCCCCAGGACCGCACACACGCCATGAGGTTTATAACGAGTCACCGCATTCATGCTGCCGACTTCGAACGAAGTCGTATCTCGCCTGGTTCGAAACGCATCGATCGACAAATCGACCTTGCCGGCCACGGCTCCAGCTTCCGTGCGGGCTTCCCACAGCGGCTTGCCCGTCTCCCGAGCGATCAACTCCGCCAACTCCTCCGACGAAGCTTTGACTCTGTCGCGGTAAGTCTCAACGATTGCAATCCGCTGATCGCTCGTCAGATCCCACCAAGCCCCAAACGAATTTCGAGCCGCCGTGAAGGCCGCGTCGACTTGAGCGGCTGAAGCTGAGCTGCCTTCCCAGACAACCGATTCATCGACCGGACAAGTCGATTGGAACGAGTCCCCGGCGCCCACGACATTCGCGCCGCCGATCAAGAGTCCACTATTTGACATTGGTTCAACCCAAAAATATGTGCATTTGTTGCTACGACGACAGGATTGCAGCTACATGCTTTATAGCCGGAGAGAGGTCACGCAGGATAGCCCTTTGCATCGGCAAGATGAAATCAGCGAGCCAAGGCGACATCACATT